>JBOGIQ010000093.1:0-18115 GCA_050742535.1 Vicinamibacterales bacterium
CTGGAGCACTCGCTCAACCAGAGCCACGGACTGATCTTCAACCTGCAGCGCTCGACGACCGAGGGGCTGAATCAGGGCGTGGGCGGCTTCAACCTCCCGGAGCGGGCGTCAACGCGGGAAAGCGATTCAACACAGTTTCGCGCGCGCCTCCAGAGCGTGCTCGGCACGAAATACCTGAACGAGGCACGGCTGCAGCTGACGACGACCGGCAACGACGCGGCGTCGGCGTCGAACGCGTCCACCATCATCGTGCAGGACGCCTTCACGCGCGGCGGCGCCGGCATCAGCAGCAACAGCTCGACGCGGCGGCTCGAGCTCGCAGACAACTTCGACTTCACCGTCGGCAAGCACCAGATGCGCGTCGGCGCGCTGGTCGAGGGCGCGTTCTACTCGAATTTCGACGAGCGCAATGCGGCGGGCACGTGGACGTATCAAACCATCAAGGACTACAACGCGGGCATTCCGGCGCAGTACTCACAGCGTTTCGGAACCGTGGACACCAGGTTCAGCCAGTATCAGGCCGGGTTCTACTGGTCGGATGAATTCCGCGTGCATCGCGACGTCACGATCGGCCTGGGCGTCCGCAATGAGCTGCAATCGCGGATCGACGACAAGGTGAACCTGATGCCGCGCGCCGGGTTCACGTGGGCGCCGTTCGGCAGCCAGACCTCGGCGATTCGCGGCGGCTACGGAGTCTTCCACGACTGGTACGACGCCAGCCTCTACGATCAGACGCTGCGCGTGGACGGAGTGACCGTTCGAGACGTGCGCCTCGATTGCGAGGACTTCAACAACTGTGCGGACCTTGCCTCGCTCGATCTGATGTCGCTTTCCGGAGTCGCCGGCCGCATTCAGGCGGCGGAAGACCTGCAGATGCCGCGAGTTCATCAGGCATCGATCAGCTACGACCGGCAGCTGACGTCGAACGTCATGTTCCAGACGTCGTATCAGATGCTGCGCGGCAGTCACCTGATGCGCTCGCGCAACATCAACGTGGCTGTTGACAACCTGCGGCCGAACCCGGCGTTTGGCGACATCATCCAGTTCGAGTCGACCGGCAGGTCCGAGAGCGATCGCCTGACGGTTGGAACGCGCATCCGCTTCGCGCTGAAGAACTCGCAGCCGGCGATGCTGAACGTGAACTACACCTTTGGTCAGGACAGGAACCACACCGACGGCGCCACCTCGCTGCCGTCCGACAGCGGGAACCCGGACGTGGACTGGGGTCCGTCGCGTCAGGACATCCGCCACCGTGTGCAGGTGCAGGCGCAGGCGCCGATCCTCTTCGGCGTGCGCGGCAACGTGAACCTCAACGTCAGCTCCGGCGTGCCCTACACCATGACGACCGGGCGCGACACCAACAAGGACGGCGCGTTCAACGATCGGCCCGAGGGCGTGGGCCGCAACTCACTGCGCGGCGACACGACCTGGGGGCTGAATCTCAATCTGAGCCGCCGGTTCTCTCTGAGCGGCGTGACGCCGGTGGCGCAGGGCGGGCAGAGGTTCGGTGGCCCCGGCGGCCGCGGCGGCAACGGCGCGGGCAAGAGCATGGAGCTCTTCGTCCAGGCGCAGAACGTCCTCAACCACGTGACGCACACCGGCTACACCGGCAACCTGCTCTCGCCCTACTTCGGGCAGGCGACGAGCGTGGGTCAGCCGCGGGATGTGAACGTCGGTCTGCGGTTCAACTTCTAGGTATCCGATGCGTGGGGCGAGCCTTGTCAGGCTCGCCTCGCGAACCCGACAGGGTTCGCGCCACGATCTCAGGCTTTGACGAGCTTCTTGTCCCCAGGCTGGTGCTCGTGCAGGAACTCCAGCGCGAGCTCCAGCACCTTCTCGGTGAACTGATCGGCCTGCAGGTTACCGAACTTGTCCCGGAAGGCGCGGAGCGGCACCACGGCTTTGGCCATGGACCGGTGGCCGCCCGCGCTGCCGATGTCGTTGAAGTACTTCCGTACGAACTCGCCGGCGTTTCGTGAGTAGCCGAGGTTTCTCACCGACATGACCAGCGAGTCGTTGACGATCCCGGAAACGATCGTCCATCGCACGTTCTCGAGCTGCAGATAGAAGTCCGCGACGTAGGGGATGAAATCCTCGCGCAGCGACGTCCCGAGAAACGCACAGAAGACCTGTTCCTCCATGCGGCCGTGCTGCTTGGCCTTCAGCACGTATTCGAGGCGATCCATCGTGATTTCCGCGCCTTCCATCTTCCGAATCAGCGTGGCGTCTGCGAGCGGATAGAGATACGAGAAGGCTTCGATGTCCACCCGATTGGCCTGCCGGTTGAAGAACAGCGTGTCCGACTTGATCGCGTAGAGCATCGCGGTGGCCGTCCGCTCCGAGATGTTCACGTCGATTGCCCGGAGATGCTCCGTCAGGATGGTCGACGTCGATCCGTAGTCGGCGCGGATGTCCTTGTAGACCGCCGTATAGCCCGGTTGTTCGGGATGGTGATCGATGACGAGATCGACCCGGTCGATCACGCCGCGGAACGCATGCGGCTGCACGTCCACCATCGCAATACGATCGAAGTTGACGACCTGGTCGGGCGTCAGGATTTCGACCTGGATGTCCAGCAGGTTCATCATCCGCTGGTTCTCCGGCCGCGTGACGCCCTGTAGCGCGGCGAGCACCGCCGTCTGCTTCGTCCGCCGCAGCACGTTGCGCAGCGCCAGGCCGCTGGCCATGGCGTCGGGGTCGGGATCGTTGTGCAGGACGATGACGACGCGGTCGGCGTCGGCGAAGAAACGCTGGTACTGCTGGACCTTGAGTCTGGTGAGTGAACGGCTGAACTCGGTGAGGAGCGGACCGCCAAAGAGCTCGGAGAGCGCCAGGTAGTTCAGCTCGGGGAATTGCGCCTTCAGATCCTCTTCACGCTTGCGCGTGTGCGGCGCGCCTATCCCGAGCACATAGACAAGCGTGCCGCCGGCGTCCCAGATCGCCTCGAGAATCTTCTTCAGACTGCGCTTGCCGTTGTCTTCGACGACAACGCACGTCCCGGGCGTCAGGTCAGCTTTGAGGTACGTGTCGGTGCGCCGGAGGTCTCCGGCCGTAACGTTGAGGCCGCTCTCGTGGAGCCGTCGCGTGAGCGGTTTGCTTTCAACCAGGAATTCGACTTCGAAACTGGGCAGCAGGATTTCGTCGAGCATCCTGATGGCCAGTTCGGTCTGGCAGACGGCGAGGGCCCTCATTTGAGGCTCGGAACTCCCACTGGCAGGCTCGCTGGGCGCGCCAAAACGTTAATTATACTCCCGCTTGATGACGGCCACGGGCTACCAGTTCGGCGGATTTCGCTTCGATCGCGTCGCGTATCAGGTCGCCCGCGGGCCGGCGCTACTGAATCTGACGCCGAAACTGCTCGATCTGTTGCTCTACTTCCTGGAGCGCCCTGCCACGCTGGTGACAAAGGAAGAGCTGCTCGACGCGCTGTGGCCGGCGGCGAACGTGACCGAGAACGCCCTTGCGCAGGCCGTCTCCGAGCTCCGGCAGGCGCTCGGAGATGATGCGGCCGCGCCGCAGTTCATCCGCACGGTCGCACGGCGGGGATACCGGTTCATCGCACCTGTCACCGTGCTTGGCGAACGCCAGGCGGCCCCGGCTGCCGACAGCGCTCGGATCATCCCATCCACCGACTCCGACGCCAGGCTCGGGAGGAGCGCTGACCGGGCGATTGGCGTTCTCGACTTCGCACAGGCAACACCCGATCCCGGCGACGCGTGGCTGTCCGCCGGCCTCGCGGAAACGGTCACCAACGACCTTCGACGTCTTGGTCACTTCCGCGTTGTCGATCGGCGCCGTGTACTCGAGGCGGTGCGTGCGACCGATGGTTCGCTCGAGCAGATTGCGTCCGCGCTCGGCGTGCGCCTCCTCGTCGTCGGCAACGTTCAGCGGAATCAGGAGAAGGTCCGGATTACTTCGCGGATCGTCGATGTTGGCAGCGGGGAAGCGCTGGCGGACGCCAAGGTCGATGGCGCGATCGGCGACATCTTCGATCTTCAGGACGACGTCGTCCGCCAGCTGGCGCGTGAACTGGCGCTGCCCGGCGGCACCGCTGCCGCGCGGGATACAGCAAGTCTTGGCGCGTTCCGGGCGTTCACGGAAGGGTGGCTGGCGCTCGAGTCGCTGGACGTCAGGCGCCTCGAAGAAGCGGTTGGAGACTTCGAACGCGCGGTGTCCGAAGACGCCCGTTATGCCCGTGCCTACGCCGGCCTTGCCAGCGCCGAGCTCGGATGTTTCGAGTCCACACGCGCCGACAACCAGCCGGATGAAGCGCTGCTGACGCGCGCCGTCACACACGCCGAGGAAGCAGTCCGGCTCGACGACACGCTGGCCGAAGGGCACGCCACCCTCGCGCTCGTCCTCGTGAGCGCGGGCCGAACGGACGCCGCAGCGAGTGCCGGGCGACGTGCCGTGGCGCTCGAACCGTCGAACTGGCGGCACTGGTTTCGGCTCGGTCATGCCACGTGGGGTTCGGAGCGGGTGCGCGCCGCCGCGCAGACGCAGGCGCTCTATCCGGAGTTTGCGTTCAGTTACTTCCAGGTCGCGATGGTGCACGTCGCCCGGCGCAGCCTGGCAGAAGCGGAAACCGCGCTGCGACAGGGTGCGGCAGTACAGGATCGGCAGATTGCCCGCGGCGGGCGGTACCCGGCGCTTGGTCTGCACTGGCTGCTCGGCCTGGTCCGACTCGCGAACGATGACGTGGACGAGGCGTTGGTGGAGTTCGACAGGGAGGCCTCGTTTGCCGAGCCGCACCGGTTGTACGGCCGCGAGTTCCAGATGCATGCGGCAACGGCCCGCGGCGCCGCCCTGGTGCGTGCCGGACGTCTTGACGAGGCGATCGTGAGCTTTCGCCACGCGTTGATGCTCTATCCCGACAACGCACCGGCAAACCTGGGACTGGCGGACGCGCTCCGTTCCGCGGGGAAGCACTCGGAGGCCGATGCGTGCCGATCGGCGGCGGAGGCGGTGGTCCGCACGCTCGAACGCACGCGCTCGCTCTATGCAGCGATGGTCAAGGCGGAGATCCTGGCCGCCAACCACCAGGCGGGGGCGGCAGCGGGGCTACTGACCGCTGCCCTCGAGGGCGCCCCGCCCGGGTTCGCCTGCTGGACGATTCCGATAGAACCCGCTTTCCGACAGGTCGCAGGCTTGCCCGCGTTTGCACCGTTTCTCCAGGAGCTTGGAGCCCGGGCCCGCTGACTTGTCCGCCGTAGCCCCCGCGGGCGAAGGCGGAATCATCGTTTCTCACGGAATCTCAGGCCGGCCTCAAGACCTGTGTGCCGGGGCAGCCGTATCTTGAGCCTCGAGGTTACACACCGTGAGCTATCGCGAAACGCTTCGTCAGCCAGGGTTCCAGCCGTTCCTGATTCTCTGGCCAACCGTCCTCGGCCTGTCGTACTTCTGGTTTCTGGGCGCCCTGCTTCAGCTCGTCGTCCTTCTGTTCGGCACGCACGTGATGGGGCTCGACGACCGTTGGGTCGGCATCCTGACGACATTCGCGGCTGTCGGGATCGGACTGGGCAGCATCGCCGCCGGCCGGCTTTCCGGCGACAAGGTTGAACTCGGCCTCGTACCGATTGGTGCGTTCGGCATGGGTGCCTTTTCGATCGTGCTGTCCGGGTCGGGCGAGTCATTCGTGCGCGCAGGCATCAGCCTGACGCTGATCGGCTTTTCTGGCGGCCTGTTCGCGGTGCCGTTGAACGCATTGCTCCAGCAGCGTCCCGACGCGGCCGAGAAGGGCCGCCTGATCGCGACGAACAACTTCCTCAACGTCGTCGGAATCCTGCTCGCCTCCGGACTCCTCTGGATTGCGAGCGACGTCCTGCAGCTGTCTCCCGATCGAATCCTGCTCGTGGGTGGCGTGATGACACTCGCGGGCAGCTTCTACGTGCTGGCGCGAGTGCCGGAGTTCTTCGTTCGATTCACGCTGTGGTTGCTGACGCACACGGTGTACCGCATCCGTATCGTCGGACAGCACCACGTGCCGGCTCGTGGACCGGCCCTTCTCGTCTGCAACCATCTGTCGCACGTTGACGGATTCCTGGTCGGCGCCTGCGTTCAACGGTTCGTTCGCTTCCTGATCTATCGCCCGTACTTCGATCGGCCGGTCCTCCGGTGGTTCCTGGCGCGCATGCACGCCATTCCGATCGAGGCGGGACGCGATTCCGTGGCGGCGCTCGAGCGGGCGAAAAAGGAGCTCGAGGCCGGTCACGTGGTGTGCATTTTCGCGGAAGGGCAGATCAGCCGGACGGCGAACCTGCTTCCGTTCAAGCGCGGTCTGGAACGTATTGCCGAAGGCCTCGAGGTGCCGATCGTGCCCGTTTACATCGATCGCATCTGGGGGAGCATCTTCAGCTTCGAGCGTGGCCGGTTCTTCTGGAAGTGGCCGCGGCACATCCCGTACGCAGTCACGGTCGCATTCGGCCGCGCGCTGCCGTCGAATGCGACGGCCGCGCAGGTTCGACTGGCGGTCATGGAACTCGGATGCGAAGTCGCGGGAGACCGGCATGGCGGCCGCGATACCCTGGCGGGCGGGTTCATCCGGACAGCCCGCCGCCGGTGGAATGCGTTCTGCCTGGCTGATTCGACAGGACGGTCTCTTACGTTTGGTCGCGCGCTGGTCAGCAGCCTGCTCCTCGGCGAGTGGCTGCGTCGTCATGCGCCTGGCGAGAAGAACGTCGGACTGCTTCTGCCGGCTACCGTTGGTGGAGCATTGGCAAACGTGGCTGTCGCGATAGCGGGAAAGGTCGCGGTCAACCTCAATTTCACTGCCGGGCCGGAGAGCATGGCTTACGCGGTTGAGCGCGCGGGGATCCGCACGATTGTGACGTCGCGGCGATTCCTCGCGAAGGCGGAAATCGAGCAGATGCCGGGCATGGTGATGCTCGAAGACGTCCTCCCGCGGTTCACGACGCTCGCCAGGCTGCGCATGCTCGTGGTGGCGCGCGCGCTGCCGGCCGCTCTGCTGGTCCACTGGTACGGCCGCCGCGCGCAGGCCAACGACATCGCGGCGATCATCTTCTCGAGCGGCAGCACCGGGACGCCGAAGGGCGTGCAGTTGACCCATCGCAACGTCCTCGCCAACGTGCACGCGATCGCGCAGGTGTTCGACATGCGGCACGACGACGTGATGATGGGCGTGCTGCCGTTCTTCCACGCATTCGGATACACGGGCACTCTGTGGTTTCCGCTACTCACCGGATTCGGTGCTGCATATCACCCCAATCCGATGGATGCCAGGACGATTGGCGAGCTGACGGCGCGGCACAGGGGGACGGTCCTGATGAGCACACCGACGTTCTGCGGATCGTACGTGCGCAAGTGCGAACCGGCGCACTTCGCGAGCCTGCGCTATGCCGTTGTCGGTGCCGAGAAACTTCGACCAGCCACCGCGGAAGCCTTCCGCGACAAATTCGGCGTCGAGCTGCTGGAGGGGTACGGCTGCACCGAAATGGCGCCGGTCGTTGCGGCAAATGTTCCTGATGTGAAGGACGGCCGCGTCCGTCAGCGGGGCAGCCGCGCGGGAACGGTCGGTCATCCTCTGCCCGGGGTCGCCGCGAAGGTCGTCGATCCCGAGACAATGGAGGGGCCGATCTTCGACCGCGAGGGGCTTCTGCTCGTCAAGGCGGCGAGCCGCATGGCCGGCTACCTCGAGGATCCGGACCGCACGGCAGAGGTCGTTCGCGACGGTTGGTACGTCACCGGCGACATCGTGTCCATGGACGAGGACGGATTCATCCGGGTGACCGATCGTTTATCGCGTTTCAGCAAGCTCGGCGGGGAGATGGTCCCGCACATCAAGGTGGAGGAATCGATCGGTCAGCTCCTCAGCGAACCGCACACCTGCGTGGTCACGTCCGTGCCCGACGAGACGCGTGGTGAACGACTGGTGGCCTTCTTTACCGATCCACGAATGACGGCACAGATGCTGTGGGAACGGCTCTGCCAGACCGACCTGCCTCGCCTCTGGCTGCCGAAGCGCGAAGACCTACACCACGTCGAGGCCATTCCGACACTCGGTACCGGAAAGACCGATCTTCGACGGGTCAAGCAGCTGGCGGCGGAAGTGACCTCGTCGCGGCAGGCATTCATATAAGATCGTCGCCATGCTCCGGGGGGTGATCGTCGCGACGGTGGTGCTGGTTGCGGTGGCACGCGCCTTCGCGCAGCAGACGGTGTTCCGCGCCGAAACGGACCTCGTGAGCTTTGGCGTGACGGTTCTCGACCGTCGCGGCGACCTGCTGACCGACCTGACGGGCGAGCATTTCGAGATACTCGAGGACGGCAAGCCACAGACGCTGAAGTACTTCATCCGCGGCGATCAGGCCGATGCCGCACCGGAGCTGCATCTCGGCCTGCTCCTCGACACCAGCGGCAGCATGAGCGCCGACATTGCGACCGCTCGAACCGCGTCGATCAAGTTCCTGAACGCCCTTCCGGAAGCCAAAGACATCACGCTCGTGGACTTCGACACCGAGGTGCGGCTGGCTAAGTATGGGCAGCAGGACTTCCCGCGCATCGTCGAGCGGATTCGAAATCGCAAGCCGGAGGGATTTACGGCGCTCTACGACGCCCTTGGTCAATACGTGAACGGCGCGAATGCCGATCCGGGACGGAAGGTCATGGTCCTCTTTACCGACGGCGGCGATACGCGCAGCGCCCTCGGGTTCGCTGACGTGATGACGCTGCTGCGCGGCTCCGACGTCACGGTGTACCCCATCGGGTTCATGCAGAACCAGTCCTCGTCGAGCCGGAACCTGCAGCGCGTGCGGCTGGCGCAGATTGCGGAGGAGAGCGGCGGGGAGGCCTTCTTCCCGCTGTCGATGAAGGAGATCGAGGCGGCGTTCGAACGAATCCTGATCCAGGTCCGTGCCCAGTACACGCTCGGCTACGTCTCGACGAATACCGCGCAGGACGGGCGCTGGCGAAAGGTCGAAATCAGAGTTCGCCGCCCCGACCTCAAGGGTCTGCGCATCCAGACGCGGAAGGGGTATTTCGGACCGTACAAGGCGAGTAAGTAGACTAGCTCAGTGCCGTCCGTTCACGACCGATTCACCCTCGTCAGCGACTTCGACCTGCGTGGCGATCAGGTGCGCGCCGTGCCGGAGCTCGTCGAAGGGCTGAATCGCGGCGATTCGCATCAAGTCCTCCTTGGCGTGACCGGTTCAGGCAAGACGTTCACCATGGCGCAGGTGCTGGCGCAGGTGAACCGGCCGACGCTGGTCATGGCGCACAACAAGACCCTGGCCGCGCAGCTGTACCAGGAGTTCAAGCGCTTTTTCCCCGACAACGCCGTCGAGTACTTCGTCAGCTACTACGACTATTACCAGCCCGAAGCCTACGTCCCGGCGACCGACTCCTACATCGAGAAGGAAGCGACCGTGAACGACGAGATCGACCGCATGCGCCTGTCGGCCACGCGGTCGCTGTTCGAGCGGCGGGACGTCATCATCGTGGCCAGCGTGTCCTGCATCTATGGCCTCGGATCGCCGGAGGCCTACTACGGCATGCTGCTGCCGCTCGAAGTCGGCCAGCGCATCGACCGCGATCAGATCCTGCGGAAGCTCGTGGAAATCCAGTACGAACGGAACGACACCGAGTTCGGCCGCGGCACGTTTCGCGTGCGCGGCGATATCGTCGAGGTCGTCCCGTCATACGAGGAGCATGCGCTCAGGATCGGGTTGTTCGGCGACGAGGTCGATGAGCTGGCGTGGTTCGATGCGCTGACGGGCAAGGTCATCCGCCGCCTCGACAAGATCGCGGTCTATCCGAAATCCCACTTCGTGACGTCCCGGGACCGCACCAAGCAGGCGGTGGAATCAATCAAGCAGGAGCTGGAGTGGTATCGCGGTGTGCTCGAGTCGGAAGGGAAGCTCCTCGAGGCCCAGCGGCTGCATCAGCGGACGATGTTCGACCTCGAGATGATTCGCGAGATCGGCTACTGCCACGGCATCGAGAACTATTCCCGGCATCTGACGGGACGTGCGCCCAACGAGCCGCCGCCGACGCTGCTCGATTACCTGCCGGAGGACGCGCTCGTGATCGTGGACGAGAGCCATCAGACGGTCCCGCAGGTTCGCGGGATGTATGCCGGCGATCGGTCACGGAAGGAAGTACTGGTGGCGTACGGATTCCGGCTGCCGTCGGCGCTCGACAACCGCCCGCTGAACTTCGAGGAATGGGAACAACGCGTTCGACAGATCGTTTTCGTGTCGGCGACGCCAGGTCCGTACGAGCTCGTCAAGGCGAAGGGGGTCGTAGTCGAGCAGGTGATCCGCCCCACGGGTCTCATGGATCCGCCAATCGACGTGCGTCCGGTGCGCGGTCAGGTGGACGATCTGTTGCAGGAGATCCGTCAGCGGGCAGCGCTCAGGCAGCGCGTGCTGGTCACGACGCTGACCAAGCGGATGGCCGAGGATTTGACGACCTACTACCAGGAGCTTGGCGTGAAGGTTCGCTACCTTCACTCGGACGTCGAGACGCTGGAGCGCATTGAGATCCTGCGCGATCTCCGCCGCGGCGTGTTCGACGTCCTCGTGGGCATCAACCTCCTTCGCGAGGGCCTCGACCTGCCGGAAGTGTCCCTCGTTGCCATCCTCGACGCCGACAAGGAGGGCTTCCTGCGGTCGGCGGGCGCGTTGATCCAGACGTCCGGCCGTGCGGCGCGGCATCTCGACGGCCGCGTGATCATGTACGCCGACACGGTGACGGCGTCGATGAAGTCGGCCATCGACGAAACCGAGCGCCGGCGGGCGCTGCAGGCCGCCTACAACGCCGAGCACAACATCACACCCGAGTCGATCGTCCGTCAGATTGACGAAGTGTTCTCGAGCGTCTACGAGCGTGATTACTCGACGCCGGCCGTGCGGGACGCGAAGGAGCCGTTCCGCACGCAGGCGGAGCTGGACGCGGAGATCGCACGGCTCGAGCACGAGATGAAGTCCGCCGCCGCGAACCTCGACTTCGAGCGCGCCGCGTCCGTGCGGGACACGCTGAAGACGCTGCGCAGCCGGGAGCTCGGCCTGACGGGATCGGTGCTGGGGCACTGACGGAGTGTTGAGTGCCGCCAACAAGTGGCTGAAGGGTGTCGTGCTCGAGGCGCAGGAGTACGTGCGCCTCCAGGTGGCGACCGCCCGCGCCGCCGTGTCCCGCCCGTTCTATTTCCACGACGTGGTCGAGCAGTTCGAGCAGATCGGCATCGGCTCGCTGACGGTCGTCGTGCTGACCGGTTTCTTCACCGGCGCGGTTCTCGCGCTGCAGACGGGGATCACGCTCGATCAGTTTGGCGCGCGGCCGTTCGTCGGCCGGTTGATCAGCGCCTCGATGATCAAGGAGCTCGGACCGGTGCTGACCGGGCTGATGCTGGCCGGCCGGATCGGATCGGGCATTGCCGCCGAATTGGGGTCGATGGTCGTCACCGACCAGATCAACGCCCTTCGGGCGCTCGGCACCGACCCCATCCGTAAGCTGGTGGTACCGCGCGTGCTGGCGGGATTCCTGATGGCGCCGGTGCTGACCGTCATTGCGAATACGGTCGGCATCATCGGCGGCTGGCTGATCGCCGTCTTTCAGCTGCGGGTCGCGTCGAGCCTGTATTGGTCCTCGATCATCGAGGGCCTGTACATGGACGACGCGATCATGGGGATCGTGAAGCCGTTCTGCCTGGGATACGTCATCGTGACGATCGGCTGCCATGTTGGTCTGCGCACGACGGGAGGAACCCAGGGTGTTGGCCGGGCCACCACGGCGGCGGTTGTGGCCGCCTCGGTGGCCGTGATTGCCGTCGATTTCTTCGTGACGCGTCTGATGATCACGCTTCTTTACTGATGGCCCTGCAGACACGGACCGACTCCCAGGCTGCCGTTCTCGATGCTGATCAGCCGGCGATCGTGGTGGAGCACGTGAACCTGGCGTTCGACCAGAAAGTGATTCTGCGCGACGTGAGCTTCTCGCTGCTTCCGGGCCACACGAAGATCATCCTCGGAGCGAGCGGGTCGGGGAAATCGACAATCTTGAAGCTGATCCTCGGTCTCCTGAAGCCGGACGGCGGACGCATCTACGTCAACGGCGAGCGGGTCGATACGATGAGCGAGCGCGAACTGATGGCCGTTCGCGCCGACCTGGGCATGGTGTTCCAGGAAGGCGCGCTCTTCGATTCGCTCACCGTGGCCGAGAACGTCGGCTACAAGCTGTACGAGGAAACGGATCTCCCGCTCGGCGAGGTGCGGACCCGCGTGGAAGAAGTCCTGGGTTTCGTTCGGCTCGGGGAGTTCATCGACCGGCGTCCGTCGGAGCTGTCGGGCGGCCAGCGCCGGCGCGTCGCCATCGCGCGGGCGATGGCCGCAAAGCCCGGGATTCTCCTCTATGACGAGGCGACAACCGGCCTCGACCCGATCACCGCCACGACGATCGACGAAGAGATGGTCAAGCTGCGCGACCTCGAAGGCGTCAGCTCGATCATCGTCACCCATCAGCTGCGCGACGCGTTCTTCGTCGCGGAGCACGAAGCGATTCGCGAACGGGACGGATTCCGCATCGCCCGCGCCGACGCGGTGAAAGCCGACGAAGCGGAGTTCATCATGCTGCGCGACGGCGTCATCGCCTTCGAGGGCAACGCGGCGGAACTCCGCGCCTCGCACGACGAGTACATCCGGACGTTCCTTTCATGAACACACAGGTCATCTATGCCACGCACACGATCACTCGGCTGGGCTGAACTGAAAGTCGGCCTCATCTCCATATTCGCGATCGTCATGACGCTCGTCCTCATCTTTCTCCTCAGCGGCGAGGGCGGGTTTTCCTGGCAGCAATACGGCCTGAAGACGACTTTCGACAACATCGCCGGCCTGAAGCCGGGAGCGCCGGTGCGGGTGGCCGGCGTCGAAATCGGGTCGGTCGAGGACGCCATATTCAGGGGCAACCGCGTCGACGTAGCGATGAAGGTGAATGAGGACTACCGCCATCTCATCACCAGCGAATCCGTGGCGTCGCTCGGGTCGGTGTCGCTCCTCGGCGAGGCGGCCGTTGACATTACGGCTGCAGGCGGCGGTTCGCCGATCCCGGAGTGGGGATACGTCAAATCAGGTCCCGCCGTCGGCTCGCTCACCGACGTCGCGACGCAGGCGACGGAAGGCATCGAGGAGTTGACGGCCGTCCTCGCCGATATTCGCGCCGGACGCGGCACGATCGGTCAGCTGGTGACGAACGACTCGCTGTACCGCGAGCTCAATAATCTCGTCGCCGCCGCGGAGGAGGTGGCACGGAACGTCAGTTCAGGCCGGGGGACCATCGGGCGGCTGGCGAACAACCCGGCGGCCGCGCAGGCGCTCGAAGCGACGATGCAGAACCTCCAGGAGGTGACGGCGCGCATCCGTGCAGGCGAGGGCAGTATCGGGAAGTTCCTGACCGACGATGCGCTCAGTCGCAACCTCACGTCGATGGCCACCAACGTGGACGCGATCACCGGCCGCCTGAGCAAAGGGCAGGGGACCGCGGGCGCACTGCTCACCGAGCGGGAGCTGTACGACCGGATGAACTCGATGATGAGCCGGATGGATCAGGTCACCGCGGCGCTGCAGAAAGGCGAAGGGACCGCCGGGCAGCTGCTCCACGACAAGCAGTTGTATGAGAACATGAACGCAACCATGGTTGAGTTGCGCAAGCTGATTGCGGCAATTTCGGCCGATCCGAAGCGATACCTGAATGTGAAGGTCAGCATCTTCTGAGGTCGCCCATGTCACATCAGAACCAGGGAATCGGCAGCGGTACCGTGCTGCTCGCGTTTGTCGCCGGAGCCGCCGTGGGCGCCGCGGTCGCGCTGCTCTTTGCGCCGGCGGCCGGCACCGAGACCCGCGCCTACGTCAACCGCCGCGCCCGCGAGGCACGGGACCGCGCGGCGCAGGCGGCCGAGCACGGCCGGGAGATCTTCGACCGGCAGCGCGAGAACATCACGACGGCGTTCGATCGCGCGCGCCAGGCGCAGCGCCACGGGGACGGGGAACAGGAAGCGTGAGCGACGTCTTCCTCGGGGTCATCGCGACGGCGGTCGCGGTGATGGCGGTCATCCAGGTGGCGGCAATCGTCGTCGCGATGCGCGCCGCGCGGCGCGTTGGCGATGCCGTGTCCCGGCTCGAGACCGACGTCCGTCCGATCGTCGCCAACTTGAAATCCATGTCCGCAGACGCGGCCCGCGCGGCCAATATCGCGTCCGAGCAGGCACAACGGGCCGAACAGCTGATCGGCGACCTGACGAGCCGCGTCAACGACACCGTGGCGGCCGTCGAAGCCACCGTCGCCAGGCCCGTCCGCGAGGTTTACGCGATGCTGCAGGGCCTCGTGGGCGCCGTGGCTGCATTTCGCGAGGGTCCCCGTGGATCCGTCCGCCAGGGCGCCGGTTCGGAAGAGGAAGATTCCCTGTTCATCGGTTGAACGGATGATTGACGGCGTCCTCCGGCGGTGATACAAGTCGGCTCCTCGCGTCACGAAGGAGGGGACCTTGAATACCGCAGCCCGCGCCATTGGCATCTCGCTGCTTTTCGCCCTTTTTGTGGGCCCTGCTGTGTCCTTCGCACAGGAGTCGAAATCCGCGGCGCTCGCCGCGGAGCTGTGCAAGCTGCTCGACGAACGGAAACTCGATAGCGTTGCGGCGCGCCAGGCCGGCGACCAGTACGTCGGCGCCCTGTACTTTGCCGGGACGCAGCTGCTCGTCGTGCGCGGCAAGTTCGGCAGTGCCGCGCGCATGGACGACCTGCTCGGGAAGAAGGAGTACCGGGAGGTCTACATGGACCTGAGCGGCGCATCCGATCTGAAGACGCGCGCCTTCATCATGGACCTTGGCGCCAATGGGCTGCGGTTCAAGCGCGAGGACAACCAGCCCTTCGATACCGTCGATCTCGGCGGAAAGAACTACCAGTTCGATGGCGAATGGGGCCGCGCGAAGATGTCCGAAGACGAATACAAGAAGACCTTCGCGGCGACCGACGAGGACTATGCGCAGATGCTGCAGGCCCTCATAGCGACGCTCAAGAAATAGCCACGCTGAAGAAGCCCTCGTAGCCGGCGCCTCGCGCCACCGTACGAGGCAAAAGGGGGCAGCCCGTAAAGGCTGCCCTCTTTGTATGTACGTGGAGTCCGGCTTCAGCCGGATTACTTGTCGTAGTGTCCGCCTGATCGTAGTGTCCGCCTTTAGGCGGACCTGGAGGATTATCGATGCGCCGTTCGCTCATCTTCACGCTCGTGGTGGTGTTCGTGGCCTGCTCCAGCGTGGCCCAGGACAACTGGTATCCGTCGCAATGGGGTGCTGACGACCAGCGCGGCGCCGCCAACCGCATCACGCCGGCCAAAGTCCTCGAGGCAAAGAACCTGATTACCCGGGGCCAGACGTATCAGATGGGCCGCGTCTATGAGGCGGCCATGCCGATGTTTGGCACGCGGCACTTCAGCCTTCGTATTCCGAAAGTATTCGGCCCGACGGGAACGAACGAAGCCGTGTATCACGACGAGGTCGTCAGCGGCGAGATCGGTCAGGTGGGGACGCAGTTCGACGGGCTGGGCCACATTGGCATCGGCGATCTCTTCTACAACGGCAACCGTGGGAGCGAGTTTGCCAAGGCCGAAGGCCTTGCCAAGCTCGGGATCGAAAACGTCGGCGCGCTCGCGACCCGCGGGGTGCTAATCGACGTCGCCGCGTTCAAGGGGCAGGCGATGCTCGCCGGCGGCTACGAGATCACGCGGGCGGACGTTGAAGGTGCGTTGAAGCGGCAGAACACGGCGATCCGCTCAGGCGACGCGGTGTTCATTCATACCGGCTGGGGCTCGCTGTGGGTGAAGGACAACGCCCAGTACACCGCAAACGCCCCTGGCATCGGAGTCGGGGCCGCGCAGTATCTCGTCGAGCGTGAGGTCGTGCTGGTCGGCGCGGACACATGGGCGGTCGAGGTCGTCCCCAATCCCGACGCGTCGCTCGCGTTTCCGGTGCACCAGCTGTTCCTGCCGCGGAACGGCATCTACATCTTCGAAAACCTGGCGACCGAGGATCTGGCGCGCGACAGCGCCTACGAGTTTGCGTTCTTCTTCGCGCCGCTGCGTCTGAAGGGTGCGACCGGATCACCAGGGAACCCGCTGGCGATCCGGTAAGGCGGAGGTTATTTCTCTTTCTTGACTATTTTTCTTTCTTGACGACGAACTCGAGGGCCATGCCGGCGACGTCGGCCTTCATCTTCATCTCAGTCGGGGTGACCACGCCGCTGTAGGCGATATCGAGCGCCATACCGCCGAAGTCGAGGGTGACGCCGAAGGTGACCTTGTCGCCGTCGATCTTGCCGTCCTTGATATTGATCGACATGCCGTCTGGGCTCTGCGTCGTTCCGGTCAGCGTCGCGCCGTCGGACTTGAACTCGAACGCCACGGGGAAGTCTCCACCGGGCGTCGAGATGGTTCCGGCCCATTTGCCGTCCACATCGGCGGCGAAGGCAGGCGCCGCGACCAGTGTGAATGCGAGAACGAGAGCGGCAGTGATTGTTCTGGCGAGGGAAGGCATGTCGTCTCCTTGACTCAGTTTGTCGCGGTTTCCGGGCGCGGTCTCTTGGTCGAGCGTCGTTGTCGAGTTACACTCACATTTCGGTCCGCCTGAAGGCGGACACTACGTATCGGTCGGGCGCGTGGCTCAGCGGTAGAGCATCCGCTTCACACGCGGGGGGTCGGTGGTTCGATTCCACCCGCGCCCACCAACCTTCGCTCTGAAGCCATGCGAAGGTTGCCCGCCGTAGCGGCGGAGCCGCGGAGGCGGGCCATCCCCTGAACCCTGTAAAAGCTGTCTCGTACGCTACGGATTTCCGGCGGGGGTTGTTCCTGATTTCACCCGCCGCAGCGCCTCTAAGGATAAGGCTTCTTTCTTGTCCGCGATCCACAGAATCGACATCTTCCCGCTGCGGAGCGCATTGGCGCGGAGGGTCCAGCTTTCGTTGCGCAGCGTCAGATATTCCTCGGCCGCGGTGATTATTGGGAGCTGGTCTTTCGGGACCATGTTGCGGTCCACTGCGGCGAGCCGCCCGGTGACGTAGTCGAGCTCCGGCAGGATCACGCGGTCGATGACGACCGCGAGTGCCTTGTCCGTCATGCGCCCGTCGGTGAAGTCCTGGAGCGCCTCTTTGAAGGCCTGTGCGGTCTGCGTCTCGGTCTCGAGGACGACCTCGATGTCCCGGCGGGCATCGGTGATGCCCTTCAGTGGAACGGCGGTCACAATCGCCACGCACGACATCGTGGCCACGGTCGCCGCCATGCGGATGGCGGGAGTACGGCGCGTGTTGACGCCGCGGGAGACGGTCAGGCCGGCAAAAAGACCGCTGGCAAAGCCGACCACCACGACGGCGGCGGCGCCGGTCAGCCAGGCATAGGCTACGAACAGACCACCACAGATCGCCAGCAGCTTGATGGTAATGAGCGGCAGCACCAGCCGCGGGCGCTGGCTGATCCCGAACAACAGCACGGCCATCATGAAGGCGTAGACGCCGGCGACGGCGCCGGCCGCCCCCGCGGTCACGGCAACCGGAAATGCAGACAGCATGAACAGGCTGGAGAACAGGCCCGCCGTCAGGTAGACCGCCGCGAACGCGGCCGGCCCGACGATCCGCTCCAGGATCAGGCCGAGCGGCACGAACGCGAGGAGGCAGACCATCAGATCGAGGACGCTGGCATGAACGAACAGCGTCGTGAACAGACGCCACCATTC
This sequence comes from Vicinamibacterales bacterium, assembly GCA_050742535.1. GTDB lineage: Bacteria > Acidobacteriota > Vicinamibacteria > Vicinamibacterales > UBA2999 > Gp6-AA40. The sequence goes on from JBOGIQ010000093.1 coordinate 17,729, forward strand.
ACCGTTCGCCGTCCGCGGGCCGAAGTTCGCGCCCCACGAAACCATCGGGTCGGGATCGTTCAGCAGCTGCGGGTGGAAGAACATGCCGAAGAGGACGGCGAGATTGGCGGCGACAATCAGCGGCGCGACCGGGGCGACCCGGGTGCGGGCGCGCAGCGTCTGGCGGAATGGCTCGATCTCGCGCCACCAGATCTGAACGCGGAACAGCACCTTGTCCGCCGCTTTCAGTACCTTGAGCAGGTACTGCCGGCGCTCGGCGGCGGAGGTCGATCGCATCACGATCACCAGCGCAATGGCGAGCAGAAACACGTAACCCATGAATGTCGAACGTGCAGACCGTTTGCCAGCGGGAATCCGGCCTGATCAGGCCGATCTGTGCGGAAATGC
>JBOGIQ010000094.1:0-18027 GCA_050742535.1 Vicinamibacterales bacterium
CCGCGGCGCCGGCCGATCGCGAGTGCCGGCGCGTCGCCAGCCTGACAACCGTCGGGTTCCTGATCGCGCGCGCGGCCCTGCGGCGCGAGGAGACGCGCGGCGGCCACTTCCGCGCCGATTTCCCGGATCGCGACGATATACACTTTCAGAGGCACTTCGCTGACGCGCTCCGTGCCTGAACACTCCCAATCTCCAACTCCCAACTCCCAAAAATCCGCGGCTGTTGGAAGTTGGCAATTGGGCGTTGGGAGTTGACCACAAGCCACATGTCGAACGAACAGAATTTTCCGGACTATCCGGAGTCCATCACCCCGCAGTCCGAGGATTTCGGCCGTTGGTACATCGACGTCGTCCGCCGCGCGGAGCTGGCCGACTACTCGCCGGTCAAGGGATGCATGGTCATCCGCCCGTATGGCTACGCCATCTGGGAGCTCATGCAGCAGGCGCTCGATCGGCGTTTCAAGGCCACCGGGCACGTGAACGCGTACTTTCCGCTGTTCATTCCGGAGAGCCTGCTGATGAAGGAGGTCGAGCACGTCGAAGGCTTCGCGCCGCAGGTCGCGTGGGTGACCCAGGGCGGGACCGAACTACTGGAAGAGCGTCTCGTCGTGCGGCCGACGTCCGAGACGATCATCGGCACGATGTACGCGAAGTGGATCCAGTCGTGGCGCGACCTGCCGATCCTGATCAATCAGTGGGCGAACGTCGTCCGGTGGGAGAAGGTCACGCGCCTGTTCCTGCGCACAACAGAATTCCTCTGGCAGGAAGGGCACACGGCGCACGAAACCGCGGACGAGGCCGAAGAGGAAACGCGGAAGATGCTTGCGGTCTACAAGGAGTTCGCCGAAACCGAGCTGGCGATGCCTGTGCTCGACGGACAGAAAACAGAGAGCGAGAAGTTCGCCGGTGCGGTGCGCACCTATTCGATCGAAGCACTGATGGGAGACGGTCGCGCCCTGCAGGCCGGAACGTCACACAACCTGGGCCAGAACTTTGCCAGGGTGTATGACATCAAGTTTCAGGGACGGGACAAGTCGCTGCAGTACGTGTGGGGCACGTCATGGGGCGTGACGACTCGGCTCATCGGTGCGGTCGTCATGGTGCACGGCGATGAAGGCGGCCTGATCCTGCCGCCGAAAATCGCGCCGTATCAGGTGGTGATTGTGCCGATTCCGCGCGGCAACTGGCGCGAGACGGTGCTGCCGAAGGCGCAGGCGATCCGCGACGAGCTCGTGGCCCGCGGCGTCCGGGTGATGCTGGACGACCGCGATTCGCAGACGCCGGGTTGGAAGTTCAACGAGTGGGAGATGCGCGGCGTGCCGCTCCGGCTGGAGATCGGGCCGAAGGATATCGAGAAGTCGCAGGTCGTCCTGGCGCGCCGCGATACGCGCGAGAAGGCGTTCACCCCGATGGAGGGCCTGGCGGCGCACGTCGAGCAGCTGCTCGTCAACATTCAGCAGGCCCTGTTCGACCGTGCCATCAAGTTCCGGACGGAGCATACGAGCGCGACGAGCTCGTACGACGAGTTCAAGCAGATCATGGACGGCCGCCCCGGCTTCGTTATCTCACCGTGGTGCGGGTCTGCCGAATGTGAGGCCGCGATCAAAGCCGAGACGCAGGCGACGATTCGCAACATTCCGTTCACGGCCGGCAGCGCGGACGGCAAACCGTGCCTCAAGTGCGGGAACGCGTCGACGGCGAACGCCTGGTTCGCGAAAGCCTATTGATGCGTGTGATGAGAGTCGTCTGCCTGCTCCTGGCGCTCGGTGCCGCGGCCTGCGGCCCGTCCGAGCCGCTGAACGTCGTCGCGATTCAGACCGGAAAATCCCTGAACACCGATCACAGCGTCGGCAACCACGCGACGTCGTTCCGGCCGAAGGACACGATGTATGTATCCGTCCTGAGCAACGGGCGCGGCGCGGGAACGATCACCGTGAAGTGGAGCTTCGCTGGCCGCGTGGTCCACGAGGCGACGAAGAAGGTCTCGTACAACGACCAGGCGGCGACCGACTTCCGCTTCCAGGCCGCCGACGATTTTCCAATCGGCGATTACGCGATCGAAGTGATCGTCGACGGCAAGACGCTCGAGACGCGGCGCGTGAAGGTGGAATGAGAGGGTGCGAGGTTTCTTCGCTGGTCGGTGCGAAGAGGCTTCGCCGGGTCGGTGCGAACAACCTGACGCTGGTCGGTGGGCGAAACGTTAATGGACGATGAATTCGCGGTTCAATGCCCGTACTGCGGAGAGCACGCGAACATCTACGTCGAACCCGACGTGCAGGGCACGCTCGTTCAGGATTGCGAGGTGTGCTGCAATCCGTGGCGCGTGGAAGTCTGGTGGGAGGACGGGGAGCGCTACGTTGACGTCAGGCGCGGCGACGGTTCCGAATAGTTCACCGTCAGCTGTTGATGCTCAATCGTGACGACTGTCTCTGAACTTGAGCGGCGGAGTAGCGGCGCCAGTCGTCAGCCTCTTCGCACCGACCCGCGCAGCAACCTCGCTCCGACCCGGCGACGCGACCTCGCACCGACCGCAGGCGGGCCTTACAAGGCCCGCCCCACGATCGCATCTGCTCGCACCGACCCGGCGAAGCACCTACGCCGTTTCCTCTTCGAGCTTCTTCCGCTTCTTTCCGAACATCCACGCCAGGCCGATGCTCAGGATATACAGCACGATGACCGGTCCGCCCATCATCAGCATGCCGACCCCGCCCGGATCGGGCGAGATCACCGCGGCGAAGACCGCGATGATCATCACGGCGTACTTGAAGTTGCGGATCATGAACCGCGGTGTAATCAGCCCCATCTTGGCCAGGAACAAGACCAGGGTGGGCAGCTGGAACGTAATGCCGATGCCCAGCATCAGCCGCAGATACCACGCGAATGCCGGCTCGATCCGCGGCATGAAGGTGACGAAGTCGATCGACGAGGTCGCAAAGAACTTCCAGATCACCGGAAACACCGCGTAATGCGAGAACGCCGCGCCGCCGATGAAGAGGATGGTGCCCATCAGGATGAACGGGATGGCCAGCTTCTTCTCGTGGACGTACAGGCCCGGCGCGATGAACCGCCAGATCTGCGCGAAGACGAGGGGTGACGCGATGATCAGCCCGGCCATCAACCCGATCTTGAACATCAGGAAGAACTGCTCACCGGGCTCGGTATAGATCATTGTCTGCCCGGCAGGCAGGACCGCCTGCATCGGCTTGAAGATGAACGTGAAGATGTTGTCGAGCCAGAAGAACGCGACGCCGAACCCGACGCCCACCGCGATCAGCGAATAGATGATTCGGCGGCGCAGCTCGTCAAGATGGTCCAGGAAGGACATCTTGCCGCCGGTCGCGTCCTCCAGTTCGTGATCGTCCCAGTCCGGTTCGTCGGTGGCGGCCGGCTTTGCCGCCTTGTTCGGGAACGGCACCAGCGCCATGGAAGCGTCAGCCCGTCGTGCCGCTGTTGGTGCCGCGGCTGACCGTCGGCTCGTCGGGCGAGACATCCGTCGGTGGGTCGGTTTCGTGATCGGCCGCGGCGGCGGGATTCCCTGCCTCCACGGCGGAGGCCTGTTCCGCTTCCATCTTGGCGCGCTGTTCCTTGACCTCTTCGAGGCGGATCTCCTCTTCGAGCGTCGATTTCAGCTCGTTGGACGCACGGCGGAATTCGCCGATGCTCTTGCCAAGCGAACGGCCGAGGTCGGGCAGCTTCCGCGGTCCGAAGATGATCAGCGCGAGCACCAGGATGATCAGGAGCTCGGGCATGCCGAGGGAAGGGAATCCCATTGGTTACTCCAGGAAGATTTCCCGCAAGTGATTCATCTGATTATAGAAATCCGGTCTGGACGGGGTCAAGGCAAGGGTGTACATTTCTAAGGTATATGCGTAAGTACCGGTCCCTGTCCGCAGCCGTCTTCGTGGTGGTCCTTTGTGCGCTCGCCGGCGGCTTCTCCGGCCGCAGGGCCCTCGCCCAGGATCAGCTGGATCAGCAGTACCGCGTCCTCGCTGACGCACTGCAGGCTATTGAAGACAACTATGTCGGTGAGACGGAGTCGGATCGCCTGGTGTACAGCGCCATCAGCGGCATGCTCCAGACGCTGGACCCGCACTCCAGCTTCATGAGCCCCAACGACTACCGGCAGATGCGCGAGCGCCAGGAGGGACGTTACTTCGGCCTCGGCATTCAGATCGGCGCGATCGACGGCGATTTGACGATCAGCCAGGTCTTCGAAGGGTCACCGGCATACGAGAAGGGCCTTCGCCGCGGCGATGTCATCGCCCGGATCGACAAAGACAACACGAAGGGCTGGACGACGAACCAGGCGGTGGAGAAGCTGCGCGGCCCCAGGGGCACCTCGGTCAATATCGGCATTCGGCGCGTCGGCTACGACAAGCTGATCGATCTGCAGGTCCCTCGCGATGCCGTGCTGATGGCGACGGTGCCGGTGTCGGTGATGCTGGACGCGAGCACGGGCTATATCCGCGTGAGCGATTTCGGCGAGAACACGGACCGTGAGCTGGGCGACGCGCTGCGCGATCTCACCAGGAAGGGGATGACGCGTCTCGTGTTCGACCTGCGCGAGAATCCCGGCGGCGCGCTCGATCAGGCGATCAAGGTCACGAACCGCTTTATCGCGAAGGGCAAGCTTGTCGTCTCCACTCGCGGGCGCGTTCAGAACTCGGACCAGGATTACCACGCGACCGAATCGTCGGAGTATCTGAATCTCCCGATGCTCACGCTCGTGAACCGCAACAGCGCCAGCGCATCGGAAATCGTGTCGGGCGCCCTTCAGGACTACGACCGCTCGCTCATCGTCGGCGAGACGACGTTTGGCAAGGCTCTCGTCCAATCCGTCTACAAGGTCAGCCAGAATGCGGGCGCAGCCATAACGACGGCGCGATACATCACGCCCAGCGGCCGGATGATTCAGCGTCCGTGGGATGGGACCTTCGACGACTATCTTGCGTACCGCTACCGCGAGCAGGACGCGGCCAAGGCGCATAGCGACAAGGATCTGAAGCACACGGTTGTGCTCGGGCGAAAGGTCTACAGCGGCGGCGGCGTCGAGCCTGACGAACGCTTCGATGGCCCCGTCGAGGGGTTCAATCCTTCGCGATTCGGTCGCACGCTCTACGCGCGCAACTATCCGCACAATGTCTTCGGCCGCTACGCGCAGCAGTTTGCCCGGCGCGGCGACACGCGGATCCCGCCAAGTCCCACGACGAAAGTCGTGGGTCCTGACTTCGAGGTGACCGCGGAAATGGTCGCCGAGTTCAAGGAACTGGCGAAGAAGGAGCCGATCAAGTGGGACGAGGCGGCGTGGGAAAAGGATCAGGACTTCATCAAGGCCATGATCCACAACGACATCGACGTCGATCTGTTTGGTCTCTCCAGGGCGTATCTGAACCTCGCCAAGCGTGATCCGCAGCTGCAGTTCGCGCTCTCGAAGTTCGGCGAGGCGCAGCAGTTGCTGGAACAGAGCCGTCAGTCGACGACGGCACGGCGAGCGTCGCGGTAACCCGGGTGGAAGTAACACCACCCCTCCTTTTGGGTCCCCAGCCCAAAATATTGTGGTGTTACTTTGGCCTTGCCACTATGGCTTGGCCTTGTTAGACTGACCGCCGTTTGATCGGGTCGATGCGCAAACTGCTCTCCCAGCGCAGTGCGTCGGCCCCCGGCAAGGTCAGTACGGTAATCGACACAGCGGAATCCGGTTGGTCCGAACTGGCGTGTGTTCAGCGCCGGTCCGTGTGTGTCGTGGTCTATCTCCTCGTAAGGACAGGGGACGAGTAATGCGCCTCGAACGTCTCGAGATTTCCGGCTTCAAGTCGTTCTCCGATCGATCCGAACTGGCCTTCGACGAAGGCGTCACCGCCATCGTCGGCCCCAATGGCTGCGGCAAGAGCAACGTCGCGGACGCCATCACCTGGGTGCTCGGGGAGCAGAGCGCGAAGAGCCTGCGCGGCGAGAAGATGGAGGACGTCATCTTCAGCGGCAGCGATGCGCGCAAGCCGGGTGCGACGGCGGAAGTACGGCTTCGTCTCTCGGGGTTGCCGGCCAGGTCGCCCGGCGCCGAGACACCTGCGGCGGACATCCCGTCGCTGACCGAGTTCCACGCGACCGATCCGGCTGGTAACGGAAACGGGCACTCGAACGGCAACGGGAACGGCCACGAGGGTCACGCGTCGTTGGAGGAGGTCGTCAGCGCGTTTACGCGCGACGTTGAGGTGACGCGCCGCTTGTACCGGTCCGGTGAGAGCGAATACCTGATCGACGGCGAGGTGTGCCGCCTGCGCGATGTGCACGAGCTGATGATGGACACGGGCCTTGGCGCGAAGGCGTACGCGATCATCGAGCAGGGGAAGATCGGCATGATCCTCAGCTCGCGGCCGGCTGACCGCCGTCAGCTGATCGAAGAAGCCGCGGGCATCACCAAATACAAGTCCCGCCGCCGTAGCGCGGAGCTGAAGCTCGAGGCCGCGCAGCAGAACCTGACCCGCATCGACGACATTGTCTTCGAGGTCGAAAAACAGCGGGGTGCGCTGAAGCGGCAGGCGGCGAAGGCGCGCCGCTACAAGCGGCTGCGCGAGGAGCTGCGGCGCTGGGAAAAGGTGCTGTTCGCCCGGCGGTACCGCGAGCTCGCACAGACGATCGAGACGACGCGGGCGCGCCTCGCCGAGGCGCGTGAGCGCGAAGGCGCGGCCGCGGCACGGCTGAGCGAGGTCGAGGCGGACCTGTCGCGGCTGCGGATCGAGCAGGCCGAAGCCGATGGCCGCGCCGCCAAAATCCGCGAAGACGCCCACGCCCGCGAACTGGAGATCAACCGGCGGCAGCAGCAGCAGGAATTCGACCGGCATCAGGCCGAGTCGCTGGCCGCCCGCGCGGCCGAAATCTCCGACGAGCTCGGCGAGCTGGAAACGCGGCGCGAGCCGGCCCGCGTGGCGCTCGAATCGCGCCGGCAGGCGGTCGTCGAGGCGGAACGGGCGCGCGACGATGCGCAGGCGGTCGCGGCGGCGGCGCAGGAAGACTTCGCCCGCGCCCAGCGGCAGATCGAGGGCCTGGAGGGAGACGTCGAGGCGGCTAGGTCCGAGGTCTTCTCCGCGCTGAATACCGTGACGGCGTTGCAACATGCCGTGCAGCACGCCAGCCAGCAGCACGAACGCGTTGGCGAGACGCTGGCGAAGCTGGACGTCGAGCACGAGGATCTCCGCCGCGAGACCGAGAAAGTCGAGAGCGACCGCGCTGCGGCGGCGGACGTCCTCGCCCGCACCAACGCGCTGCTCGAGACGGTGACGCTCGATCGGGCCGCGCGCGAATCGGAGCTGGCGACGGCGCGCTCCGAACATGAGGCATGTACGCGCGACGTTCGCGCGCGGGAGCAGGAGCTCGCGGCGTCGGACGCGCGGCTCGCCTCACTCGAGGAACTGGCGTCCACGCGCGGCGACTTCGGCGATGCGGCGCGGATGGTGCTCGTCCAGGCGAACGGGCACGTTGGGCAGCAGGGCGCCGTGGCGGACTATCTCGAGGTCGATCGCCGCTATGAGCGCGCGGTCGAGGCGTGCCTGGGCGAGCTGCTGCAGCACGTGATCGTCGAGCGGCACGACCAGGCTGCCGCCGGGCTGTCGCTGGTGCGCGAGCACGATGCCGGACGCTGTGGGTTCGTGGTGATCGATCCCGGCTCCAACGGCTATCACCCGCGCGAGGCGCTGCGCGTGCCTGGAATCGTCCCGGTGACCGACGTCGTCCGGCTGCAGGGCCCGCACGTCGTGACGATCAACAAGGTGATGCCCGAAGCGTACGTGGCGGAAACGTTCGAGCAGGCCGTGGCGTTTTCGCGGCAGACGTCGGCGCCCGTCGCCACGCTCGACGGCGACGTCCTCCGCGGCCCGCACCTGGTCTCCGGCGGCGCAAAGGTGGAGTCGCGCGGCATCCTGGCGACGCGCCGCGAAATCAAGGAGCTGCGCGAGCGTGTCGCGTCCGACCGGCAGGCGCTGGCGCGCCTCGGCAACGAGGCGGCGCAGCTCGAGATCACAATCGCTCAGGCGACATCGGCGATTGCCGCGCTCGTGGCCGAGCAGCATCGTCAGGAGAAAGACGTCGTTGCCTATGCCGCGCAGCTGTCGCGCGGTGAGGAGGAGGCGGCGCGCATCGCCCGGAAAGCGGAAGTGATCGCGCTCGAGCGCAGCCGGGCCGAAGAGGAGCGGCGGACGCTCGAGGGCCGCCGCACGGAGGCCGAATCGTCGATCAGCCGCATCGGCGAAGAGCAGCGCCAGGCGGATGAAAGATTGACCGGCGCGCAGCGGCAGCTGGCGGACGCGCGTGATTCCGTCGCACAGCTGGGGGCGCGAGCCGCCGAGGTACGCGCCTCGCATGCCGCGCTCGTCGAGCGTGCATCAGCCGTTCGGTCCGAAGTCGAACGGCTCGAGGAGAGCGCGCGTGAGCTCGAGCAGCGGATTGCGTTCCGGGCCTCCGAGCTCGACCAGGCGCGCAGCCGCCGTGAAACGCTTCTCGCCTCTGTTGCCGAGAGCGTGCGCACACTCGACGCCGACATCCAGGCACTGGACGGGATGCGGCAGGACCTGCTGGCCGCCGACGAAACAGCAGCGTCGGTGCGCGCCCGCGTCGACGCACAGGATTCCGTGATTCGCGACGCCCGCACGGCGCTGGAGGACGTGCGCGCCGGCGCAGGGGAGCTCGAAATCGCGCGCGCGACGGCGGAAAGCGACCTGACGCATCTGGCGCAAAGCTGCGTGGACGGCGTACAGGCGTCGCTCGACGAGGTGCTGGCCGACGTGGAACGGATGGAGGCTGCCGGCGAGACGGAACCCGACGCGGCGGCGATCGCGGCGGAGGAGCCTGACCCCGAGGCCGAAGAAGGGGAAGGCCAGCCCGAAGGCTTCGTCGCCCCGCCGCCGCCGGCCTCGATGACGGCCGAAGAGGCCATTACCCGGCTGAAAGCAAAGATCGATCGCCTCGGGCCGGTGAACATGATGGCCATTGAGCAGTTCGACGAGCTCGAGGAACGTCACACGTTCCTCACCACGCAGCGGCGCGACCTCGTCGATTCGATTGCGCAGACGGCCGAGGCCATCAAGCGCATCGACGAGACGTCGAAGGCGCGCTTCCGTGAGGCCTTTACCGCTATCCAGCACAACTTCCAGGGCACGTTCAGCACATTGTTCGGCGGCGGCCGGGCCGGCCTGACGCTGCTCGACGAGAACGATCCGCTCGAAAGCGGCATCGACATCGTCGCGTCGCCTCCGGGCAAGCGCCTGCAGAGCGTGATGCTGCTCTCGGGCGGCGAGAAGGCATTGACGGCCATCGCCTTGATGTTCGCCATCTTCCAGTACAAGCCCAGCCCGTTCTGCCTGCTGGACGAAATCGACGCGCCGCTGGACGACGCCAACGTCAGTCGCTTCGTGGACATGCTTCGTGGGATGCTCGATCGAACGCAGTTCATCCTCATTACCCACAACAGACGGACCATGGAGATCGCGAACCGGCTGTATGGCGTGACAATGGAGGAGCCGGGCGTCTCGAAGCTGATTTCCGTCCAGCTGAACTAACATGCCGTGGAGTCCGGCTTCAGCCGGATTCCAGCGAACCCCATCAGGCGTCTTCACGTAGTGCCAAGCATGACGATCCGCCATTTCCTCGCGATAAGCGCCGTCCTCGTCGCCACCGGCCTGGCCGGATGCGATGTTCGCGTAGACGACCGGGGTGAAGTGTCGGTCGATGTCAGCGAGGGCGGGCGTGCCGAGGACGAATCGACCCGGACCTACCCTCTGGCCAAGGGCGGCCGCATCGAGCTGCAGACCGAAAACGGCGAGGTCGAGTTCGTCGGCGGTAAAGGGACAGCAGTCGAAGTGAACACCCGGCGCCGCGCGCGTGCGAGCAACGATGAGGCCGCCAAAGAGCTGCTGAAGCAGCAGTACTCCACCGTCGAAGCCGTTGCCGACCGCGTCAGCATCCAGTCGGTCAAGGCCGAAGGGCCGGAAGCCTTCCGCCGGCGCGTGCGGACCGACTATCGCATCACCGTCCCGGCGGGCTCGTTTGTGACGATCAAGAACGCAAACGGCACAGTTCGGTTGACGGACGTCAACGGGCGCTTCACCGTCGAGTCGACGAATGGGCACGTGATGGGAAGGGGCGTGTCCGGCGGATTCGAGGCGCAGATGGTCAACGGCATGGTCATTGTCCAGATGACCGCGGTGACCAGCGACATCAAGGTCACGACCGTCAACGGCCATGCGATTCTTGGACTTCCGCCGAACACCAACGCAACGGTCGAAGCGTCAGCGCTCAACGGCGGTGTGATTGTGCAGGACTCGCTGCCGATTACCGCGACGACAAAGGATCGCCAGCGTCTCTCCGGCCGCCTCGGCACGGGGACCGGCGCGAAAATCGAGCTGAGAACCACCAACGGCAACGTCCGCCTGGGCGGCGGCGAGCCGCCGACGTAGTTGGCGAACGAGGATAAATCCACCCGCTACCATCGTCTGCGCCGGCGCGCGTCCGTTCTGAGCGCCTCTCTTGGCGCCCTGTTCCTGCTCGTTCTGCTCGTCTCCGGCTGGTCGGCGTCGCTGCGCGAGGCGTCAACCAGTCTCGCCGGCGGGACGTTTCTCGGCACGCTCGCTGTCTATGTGATTGTGCTGGCGGTCCTTTATGACCTGCTGCAGCTGCCGCTTGCGTTCTATGAGGGCGTGACCCTCGAACGGCGATACGAGCTGTCCACGGAAAGCACGGCGCGGTGGTGGAAGGACCATCTCAAGGGATGGGCGATCGGCACCGCGTTCGGCCTGGCGGCGGCGATGGGAATCTGGAGCCTGATCCGCTGGGATCCCGAGCGGTGGTGGCTGGCGGCGGCGCTGGTGTGTTCGCTGGTCATCGTCGCGCTGGCGCAACTTGGGCCGGTGCTGCTGCTGCCGCTGTTCTACGAGGTCAAACCGCTCGATCGTGAGACGCTGGCGACGCGACTGGCGGCGCTGGCCGATCGTGCCGGCGCGCCGGTGCTCGGGACGTTCGAGTGGCGCCTCAGCGATCGCACGAAAAAGGCAAACGCGGCACTGGCGGGCCTCGGACGCACGCGCCGCATTCTGTTGTCCGATACGCTGCTCGCCGGCTATTCGGACGACGAGATCGAAGTCATCCTGGCCCACGAGCTGGCGCACCACGTCCACCACGATATCTGGCGCGCGATTGTCTTCGAGACCGCGCTCATCGCGTCCGGCTTCTACATGTCGGACGCGGCGCTGACCGCGTGGGCCAGCTCGTTCGGAGTGGCAGGGAAGAGCGACATCGCCGCCCTGCCGCTTCTGCTGCTGACGATGGGCGCGGTGTCATTCGTGCTCATGCCGCTGCGCAACGCGCTGTCGCGGTCGCACGAGCGGCGGGCCGATCGATACGCGCTGAGAATGACGCGAAACCTCGAGGCGTTCGTGACCGCCATGAAGCGCCTGTCGGCGCAGAACCTGGCCGAAGAGGAGCCCTCGAAGCTCGTCGAGACGCTGTTCCACAGTCATCCATCGATCTCCGCCAGGATTTCCGCCGCGAGATCCTTTAAGCTGGATCCTGCCTAGCGTCAGCCCGCGCAGCTTCCGCCTTGAGGCGGAAGTCGCTCGTACTGTCCGCCTTCAGGCGGACCCCGAGGAGCCAATGGTACGGACTCTCATCACCGCCCTGGTAGCCGCCGGTCTCGTCGCTGTGGCCGGCGCCCAGGAGCAGGAACAGCCATCGGAACAGACTGTCTTTCGCGGCGGCAGCGAGCTCGTTCGCGCGTACGTGACCGTCACCGATCGGAACGGCCGCCTCGTCACGACGCTGCGGCAGGAGGATTTCGAGGTTCGCGACGAAGGGAGGACGCAGCCGATTACGCTGTTCGTCAACCAGCCGCGTGCGATCCGGCTGATCGTCCTGCTCGACGTCTCGGGCAGCATGCAGGGCAATCTCCCGCTCCTTCGCACCGGCACGGCGGAGCTCGTGAAGCACCTGCGGTCGGACGATCTCGCCCGCATCGGGACGTTCGGCAAGGACGTCGTCATCAGCGAGACCTTCACCCGGGACGCGCGCGAGCTGGTGGGGGCAATGCCGTCGGCGATTGATCCCCAGGCGCCGACGCCGCTGTGGCGGGCCATCGACAAAGCCGTCGAGTCGTTCGGGCGTCCCGCCGGCAGCGCTGAAGGCGACGCACGGCATGTCGTGCTGGTGCTCAGCGACGGCGCGGACAGCGGCCTGACGAGCTTCCGCGATCGCTTTGTCACGCAGGGCGACGTGATCGATCGGGCGCGGCGCCAGGACGTGATGATTTACGCAGTGGGAATGCGGAGCCGCGGTGCCCGCTCGGTGCCCGGCCTCGGCATCGGGGGGCTGCAGGCGGCGTTGTCGGCCGACCTGCCGGATCCGCAATTGGCCCGCGTCGCGGAGGAGACCGGCGGCGGATACACGGAGATCAACTTCGGCGACAACCTCGGCCTGGCGTTTGCGCAAGTGGCCGAGGAGCTGCACAGCCAGTATCTGCTCGCCTACGAGCCGCCGCGGCGCGACGGCAAGGTCCACGAAATCGAGATCAGGGTGAAGCAGGGCGGGATGAAGCCGCGGGCGAGGAAGAGCTACGTCGCGCCTAAGGGGTAGTCTGGGTTGACTGGGTAGCCTGAGTTGCCTGGGGTAAGAACTCAGACGACCTGGGCTACTCAGGCTACTCAGGCAACCCAGGCTACCTATTTCCGACGCACCGTCAGCTGTCCGCGCATCTTGGAGTGGCGCGCGTCGCTGGTCATGTTCGAGTAGAAATCGAACGTCCCGGGCTGGTCGGCCCGGAATTCGATCACGGCTTTGCCGCCGGCGGGGATTCGCCGCGACAGCCGGTATTCGTCGATGGTGAAGCTGTAGGCCACGTCGGCGCTTTCCACGGTCAGCTTGACGAGGTCGTCCTGCATCACCTCGAGGCGGTCCGGTGAAAAGCGGTAATCGCGCGCGCTGATGGAGAGCTCGCGCCGGTTCGGGGCCTGGTCCTGAGCGAACAGACGAGACGCGGAACCGGCGAGGAGACAGGCGCCGGTCCCGAGGAGAATCAGTCCGAGAGTCCGCCGCGTCAGGGTCATCTGTTAAGTTTAGACGCCCCCCGGCGGTTCCTGGTTTACTGCTGGCTTTACGGCTTGGCTGCGGCCGTCTCAGCCTTTCCCGCTTCTTCCTGCAACAACGCCTTCCGGCTTAGACGGATTTTGCCCGTCGGGTCGATATTGATGACCTTCACCAGCACCTGCTGGCCTTCCTTGAGCTCGTCGCGGACGTCCTTGACGCGGTGGTTCGCAATCTCCGAAACGTGCAGCAGCCCGTCGGTCCCCGGCATGATCTCCACGAATGCGCCGAAGTCGGTGATGCGCTGCACCTTGCCCATGTAGGTCTTGTTCAGCTCCGGCGTCGCGGTCAGCTCCTGAATGATGCCGATCGCCTTCATCGCCGACTCGCCATCAGCCGACGCCACGTTCACCGTGCCGTTGTCCTCGACGTCGATCTTCACGCCCGTGCGCTCGATGATGCTGCGGATCATCTTGCCGCCCGGTCCGATGACGTCGCGGATCTTGTCCACCGGAATCTTGATGGTGATGATGCGCGGCGCGAAGTCCGACATCTGCTTGCGCGTCTCGCCGAGCGTCTTGGCCATCTCGTTCAGGATGTGCAGCCGTCCGGCCTTGGCCTGCTCGAGCGCCTTGGCCATGACCTCGGAGGTGATGCCCGAGACCTTGATGTCCATCTGCAGCGCGGTGATGCCGTCTGCCGTTCCCGCGACCTTGAAGTCCATGTCGCCGTAGTGATCCTCGGCGCCCGCGATGTCCGAGAGGACGGCCCATTTGCCGCTCTTTTCGTCCATGATCAGGCCCATCGCGATGCCGGCCACCGGCGCCTTGAGCGGCACGCCTGCGTCCATCATCGCCATCGAGCCGCCGCAGACCGACGCCATGGACGACGATCCGTTGGACTCGAGAATGTCGGAGACGATGCGCACGGTATAGGCGAACTTGTCTTCGCCGGGAACGACCGGCGCCAGCGCGCGCTCGGCGAGCGCGCCATGACCGATTTCACGGCGGCCAGGACCGGTGAACCGGCCGACCTCGCCGACCGAGAACGGCGGGAAGTTGTAGTGGAGCATGAACCGTTTGTAGTACTCGCCGGTCACGTGCTCGACCTTCTGCTCGTCATCGGCGGTGCCGAGTGTGCACGTCACGAGCGCCTGGGTCTCGCCGCGCGTGAAGACCACCGACCCGTGCACCCGCGGCAGCACGCCGGCCTCGGTCCAGATCGGGCGGATTTCGTCGAACTTGCGGCCGTCGAGGCGCACGCCCCGGTTCAGGACCTCGTCGCGCAGCACCTTCTCCTTCAACCCATGGAAGATGTGCTTCGCCTCCGTCGTCCGCTGCGCCGCGACGTCGTCGTCGGCCAGGCTCGAGAGGTAATCGCTCAGCACGGCGTCGACGGTGCCGTAGCTTTCGAGCTTGTTCTTGATTCGCATCGCCTCGGCGAGCGGTCCGAACATCTTCGATTCGGCCTCGGCGTGGAACGCGTGGTCGATGTCCCGGCCGCTGACTTCGAGCTTCGTCTTGCCCGTTGACGCTTTCAGCTCGTCGATGGCGCTGACGATGTCCTTGATGGCGGCAAGCGCCGCTTCGAGGGCGCCGACGACCTGCGGTTCGGACACTTCTTTGGCGCCCGCCTCGACCATCACGATTCCGTCCCTGCTGCCGGCCACCACCAGGTCGAGCGAGCTCTGCTTCCGCTCCTCGTGCGTGGGGTTGATGACGTAATTGCCGTTCAGCAGGCCGACGCGGACGCCCGCGATCGTCTTCTGGAGCGGTACTTCCGAGAGCGCCAGCGCCGCGGAGGCTCCGGTAATCGCCAGCACGTCCGGGTCGCTGTCGGTGTCGGCGGACAGCACCAGCGCGATGATTTGCGTCTCGTAGTGCCAGCCCTCGGGGAAGAGCGGGCGGATCGGGCGGTCGATCAGCCGGCTGGTGAGGATTTCTTTTTCGGGTGGTTTCCCCTCGCGCTTGAAGAATCCGCCCGGGATGCGTCCCGCCGCGTAGGCGTACTCCTTGTAGTCGACGGTCAGCGGCAGGAAGTCGATGCCTTCGCGCGGCGTCGCGGCATGGCAGGCACTGACCAGCACCATCGTGTCGCCCGATCGAACGACAACGGCTCCGTCGGCCTGCTTGGCGAGCTTGCCAGTTTCAATGGAGATCGTGCGTGATCCGATTCGGATCTCGCGCTTCTGAAGATTGACGTTGTGCATGTGCACTTTCGTTTATTCGGCGCCCCATCAAGAGCGCCCTACGTGTTACTTGCGGATGCCGAGGCGGCGGATCAGCTCTGCATAGCGATCGGAGTCCTTGCTCTTCAGGTAGTCGAGCAGACGCCGGCGCTGGCCGACCAGCTTGAGCAGGCCGCGGCGCGAGTGATGATCCTTCGCGTGAACCTTGAAGTGTTCCGTGAGGTAGTTGATGCGGTCGCTGAGAAGCGCGACCTGCACTTCTGGAGACCCTGTATCGCTATCGTGAGTTCGGTACGTGCCGATGATGCCGCTCTTGCGGTCCTTGGTTGACGCCACTGATGTAACCTCCACGAACGGCCCAGAAACGCTGCGCGTCGTCTGTCAGCGAACCGGCCCGCCGTATGTGCGGATAACTTCTATTCCCGCAAAGACTTAATTCTAAATCAGTACAACGGCCGGGTGCAAAAGCCCTGGCCGCGTACCGGGCCGGGCCATGGCGACCAGCCGGCCGTCACCGTCCATGAGCCGCACCCATTCGGCCGTTCCGGAGGCTCCCTCGACTTCCTGACCGCGAGAAACACGCTTTCGGCCCTCCGCGGTCACCGTGACAGCGGGAAAGGCAGCTAGCAGGCTGTCCATTGGGACAATCGCGATTGGTGGAACGCCACTGCTGAGCTCTTCCAAGGTCATGGCCCTCTCCAACGTGAATTCGCCGCTCCTGGTCCGCCGCAACGCCTCCAGACATGCGCCGGTTTCCGTGAGTTCTCCGAGCGAGTGCGTGAACGCGCGCACGTAGAAGCCCGCCGAGCACAGCAGACGCACCCGAGCGGTGTCGCCGGTAAAGGCGTCCAGTTCGGCTCTCGTCACCGTCACCGGCACGGGCGACAACTCGACGGGCTGTTCCCGGCGCGCCATGTCGTATGCGCGGCGCCCTGCCACTTTCTTCGCGGAGAACGCGGGCGGAGTCTGCAGATAACTTCCTGTCAGCGAGGTGAGCGCGCGCGTCACGGCATCGTGATCGGGCTGGAGGCTGGAGCGGCTCGTCTCGGTTCCCGTCACGTCGTACGAGTCGGTCGTCACGCCGAAGCGAATCGTTGCCTGGTATTCCTTGTCGGACGCGGTAAGAAAGCGAACCAGCCGCGTGGCGCGTCCGCACGCCAGCGGCAGGACGCCGGTGGCGAGCGGGTCGAGCGTCCCGGTATGTCCGATGCGGCGTTCGCCAAGTGCCCGGCGGGCAACGGCGACGACGTCGTGTGACGTCACGCCGCTGGGCTTATCGATGACAAGAACACCGTCCATCAATTAGCGGCAACCTTCACCGGACTTTTAACCACGAAGGCCACGAAGAGACGAAGAACACGAAAGGGAAATCTTCTTCGTGATCTTCGATCCTTCGTGATCTTCGTGGTTAAACACGAGTGGAACGCGCCTCGATAGCAGACGTGACTTTCTGCTCGAACACCGGCTTCCACTGCTCGAACGTCCCGCGGACGCCACAGCCGGACGCATTCTTGTGGCCGCCGCCGCCGAACTCCCTGGCCACGGCGTTGACGTCGATGTCGCCCTTCGAGCGCAGGCTGACGCGCCAGTCTCCGTCCGCGTTCTCCTTGAAGAAGACGACCGCGAGCACTTCCTTCGCCGAGAGGGGGAAATTGACGAGCCCTTCAGTGTCCTCGTAAGTCGCGCCGCAGTCCGACGCCATCTGCCGGGTCACCGCCATCGTGGCGACGCGTTCGGTGGCGTCGAGCTGCATGCCATTGAGCACGGCGCGAAACAGCTTCAGGCGGCCGATTCTGTTGCTGTCGTACACATCGCGCGCGATCGCCGCGGGGCTGATACCGGTCTCGGTGCACCGGCGGGCGATCTCGAACGTTCGCGTTGTGATGTTCGAGTAGTGGAACGAGCCGGTGTCGGTGAGCACCGCGACGTAGACGTGAGTTGCGATCTCCGGCGTCAGGGGCACGCCGAGGGCGAGAATCAGATCGAAAACCATCTCGCCGCATGCCGCCGCCGATACATCGAACCAGTTGAGCGCCCCGTACATCGTGTTGCCGGGATGGTGGTCGATATTGATGACGAATCCGCGCTCGAGCCCGCCGATGCCGGGGCGGGTCAGATCGCCGCACTCCATGACGATCACCGCATCCCCAGGGTCGGCAACGTGGTCGGCAACGATGACCTGGTCCACACCAGGACACGTCTCGAACTGTGGGGGAACCGGGTCGCGGCTGACGACCCGCACGTCCTTGCCGAGGTCGCCGAGCGCGTAGGCCATGGCCATCGAGCTGCCGATGGCGTCGCCATCGGGGCGCGCATGCGACGTGACAACGAACCGCTGCCGCCCGCGGATCGCGTCGGCGATCTGCTGAAGGGCCGGATCAGTCGCGGTCGGCGTCGCCATTCGTAGTGTCCGCCTTCAGGCGGACCTGCGGGCTGTCGTCGTTGGATTGTGCAACAGTCGCCTTCCGCCGCTCGTCCTCTTCGTGGAGCTCGCGCAGAATCTGCTCGACACGATCCTGATGACCGACCGATTCGTCGAACTGAAACTGGAGTTCGGGAACGCGCCGCAGCCGCAGGCGATCGCCGAGATGGCGCCGGAAAAACCCGGTCGCGCGCTCGAGCGCCTTCGCCGTCTGCACGCGGGCGGCATAGTCGCCGAGGCTGGTGTAATAGACGCGCGCCTGTTGCAGGTCGGGGGACACCTTCACGCGCGTCAGCGTGATGAAACCGATGCCCGGGTCGTGCACCGCGCCGCGGCTGAGCAGCCCGCTCAGCTC
>JBOGIQ010000095.1:0-17941 GCA_050742535.1 Vicinamibacterales bacterium
GGCGAAGCTGCTCGCCGATCAAAGCCGCTTCATGGACGCGCTCAGCCAGGCAATGGCGCCGCCGAAGAAGAAGCCGTGACATGACGGAACGCCGTCCGTGGCTCGGCCTCTATCAGTCGGTTCCCCCTTCCATTGAGCCGCCGGCCCGCACGGGCCTGGAGATGTTCCGCCACACCGTCGCGGCGCATCGCGACGCCGCTCTGGTGCATTACTTCGATCGATCGAGCACCGCTGGACAGCTCGATGCCTGGTCGGACGCGCTGGCGGTGGCCCTGCAGGAACGCGGCGCCGAGCCTGGCGAGCGCATCGCGATGTATCTGCAGAACATCCCGCAGGTGTTCGTCGCCGTGCTCGCCGCCTGGAAATGCGGCGCCGTCATCGTCCCCTGCAACCCGATGCTGCGCGAGCGCGAGCTCACGAAGATCCTCGCCGATTCGGGCAGCCGCATCCTCATCTCCCAGGAAGATCTGTACGCCGACGTCGCCCGCGCTGCCCTGCCGGCAACGGCCGTGCAGCACACGATCACCACATCGCCGTTCGAGCTTCTCGACGAGTCGGCACCCACCCCGCGCGTGCTGTCGGGCACGCGGCGGCTCCGCCACGACGGCATCGCCGACCTGTTCGAGCTCGCGAATGCACACGCCGGCCAGGTGCCGCAACCGGTTGAAATCACCGGCGACGACGTGGCGTTCATGGTCTACACGTCGGGGACGACGGGCGAACCGAAAGCGGCGATGAATACGCATCGGAACGTGGTGTTTGCCACGTCGGTCTACGAACGGTGGATCGGGCTGACGCCCCAGGACGCTATCCTCGGGCTGGCGCCGCTCTTCCACGTCACCGGCCTCATCGGACACGTCACGCTGGCCATGCTGACGGCCAGTCCCCTCGTGCTGTTTTATCGCTTCGACGTGGACGAGGCCTGCCGGCTGACCGAGCGGCACCGCGCAACGTTCACGGTGTCGGCGGTCACGGCCTTCATCGCGCTGCTCAACAGCGAGGCGATGGACAAGTACGACCTCTCGTCGCTGACGAAGGTCTACACCGGCGGCGCACCCACACCGCCCGGCGTCCTCGCCGACTGGCACGCGAAGACCGGCACCCGCATTCACCCGATGTACGGGCTGACCGAAGCCACGTCGCCGACCCACATGACGCCGCACAACAGCGTGCCGCCGGTCGATTCGCGCACCGGTGCGATGTCGGTCGGCGTGCCGGTGTTCGACACCGATGTGCGGGTCGTCACCGACGCGGGATATGACGCCGCACCGTACGAAATCGGCGAGCTCGTCATCGCCGGCCCGCAGATCATTCCCGGCTACTGGCAGAAGCCGAAGGAAACGGCGGCGTCGCTGGGCGGCGGCGAGCTCCGGACCGGCGACGTCGGGTTCATGGACGACCACGGGTGGTTCTACCTCGTCGATCGCGCCAAGGACATGATCGTCGCCTCCGGGTTCAAGGTATGGCCGCGCGAGGTCGAGGAAGTGCTCTACCTGCACCCGGCCGTGCGCGAGGCGGCCGTCATCGGCATCTCGGATCCGTATCGCGGCGAGACGATCAAGGCGGTGATCAGCCTCAAGGCCGGGCACAGCGTCACCGCCGGCGAGATCAAGGCGTTCGCGCGCGAACGCATGGCCGCTTACAAATACCCGCGCGTCGTCGAGATCGTCGACGATCTGCCGAAGACGACCAGCGGCAAGATCATGCGGCGCCTGCTGCAGACGACGACGCTCGACGCGGGATCACCGCTGCGTGGAGCCGAGCTGGAGCTGGTCAGCGTCACGTATCCGCAGCTCCGCGCGGCGGTCGAAGCGCGCGCCGTGCTCGAAGTCGGTGCGATCTGGCTGCGGCTCAGCCGGGGTCCGATCCCGCGCTCCACCGCGGAACTGCTCTACGAACGGCTGCAGGCGATGCTCGGTCAGCTCGATGACGTGGGCCGGTTTCTGGATCGCGACGCGTTCCTTGCCGCGAGCGAGGCGTATCATGCCGCCGTCATCGACCTGGCCGAGAACGAGCATCTGTCGAAGGCGTTCCGCCGGCTGCGGCTGCGCGAGCTGCTGACCTCGGTGTTGAAAGACACTCCGGCGACCCCGGATCGCATCGTGCCGCTGCACGAGTACCTGACCGACTCCGTTGTCGCGACGAATGCGGCCGGCGCCGTCAAGGCGATTCTGACGTGGGGCGAAGCATCGCGCGCCAACATCCGTGTCGTCCTCGGCGCCGAGGAGCCGGCTGGCGACGAGCTCCGTCCCGGCAGCATCGTCGAGGACCTGTCGATCGCACAGGCGAGGGAACAGAACAGCCGCGAGGGAGACGTTGACGCGCTGATGATGGCGCTCGATGCGCGCGCCGCGCTGGAAATCGGGATCACGCAGACGCTCGGCCCGGCGCTGACCGGCGAAACCGAACGCGAGTCGCTGATCGCACGGCTTCGCGCGTTTACGCCGCTGGTGCGCGGAACGAGCCCGGCTCACGTCGCGAGGTACGTGCGCGGCGATGATGCATTCCACCGCATCTTCCTGAGCCTGCTTCGCAATCCGTTGCTGTTCGATATCTACAACGGCATGGATGTGCCCGAGCTGATGCGGCGGGTGCTCGAGGTCGCGCCGCCGTCCATTCGCGAGGTGTTCGACGATCACAAAGGCCTCACCGACGCCCTCCGCGGAGGTGACGCCGAGGCGACCGCCGCCGCCATCACCGATCACGTCAATCGGGTCCGGGCCGCGCTGGCGGCCTTCGTATCGTCGCAGGCCGTCGCTGACGGAGGCAGACTGATCCCCGCTGATTTGGCCCGTTGAACCACATATTTGACATACTCAGCAACTGCGTTGTATGCTACGCACACGAGTCATACAGCACAAAAGAAAGGACTTAGAGATGTCTGATTATGTGAAGCGCGCGAACGGCGTCGGCGACCAGTACCTGGCGGCGTTGGCGGATAGCCAGGAGCAGTTCCTGAAGACGCTGACGGCGTTTTCCTCGTGGGTGCCGAAGGTTCCCGCGGCAGCCGCGCCGGTTGCCGCCGAGCTGCCGACGCCAAAAGAAGTGGTCGAAGCGAACTTCGCGTTTGCGGCCAAGCTGCTCGAGCAGCAGAAGGACTTCACTGAGAAGCTCGTCGCCGCAACGACCCCCGCGAACTGAGAAGATAGGCCGGGGGGTTCGACGCGAGTGATGTCTGAAAGCGACGCGTCAAAGGCCGAGCCTACGCTCGTCGAGCGCTGGCTGCAGGATCAGCAGCAGTGGCAGCGCACGCTTTTTACGTACCTCGATTCGATGATGAAGAACGACGAGTTCCTCATGCACATGGGGAACGCGATGAGGGGGTCGCTTCTGGCAGGCAAACCGTACCCGACCACGCCGCCACCGGCGGCAGCGTCCGCGGACGAAGCGGCGACGGCCGATCGGCTCGATAAGGTGCTCTACGCCTTGCACCAGCTGCAGGGTCAGATGCAGGACGTGCTGATGACCCTCGACGAAATCCGCGCCGGAAAAGAAAAAGCCATCCGGCTGAAGCCGGACTCCACGAAAAAACCGGCGTCGGGCGCGCGCAAGACGGGAAAACGCCGGCCGCGATCGTGACAGACGCGGGGGTGGAGCGCGAGCTGGAAGCGATGCTCGCGCGCTCGGAGCAGACGCGCGCCCGGCTCGATCGCCTCCACGATGTGCTGACCTCCGGCGGGCACTACGGCACGGGGGCCACTCCGGCCGCGGTCGTCTATCAGGAAAACAAGCTTCGTCTCCTGCGCCTGCTCGACGAATCCGGTCGGCCGCGCACCGGGCCGGCGGTGCTTTTCGTGCCGGCGCCAGTCAGCCGTTATTTCATCGTCGATCTGCTGCCAGACCGATCGTTCGCCGGTCATGTCGCCAGCGCGGGATTCGATGTGTTCATCATCGATTTCGGCGCCCCGGGCGAAGAGGATCGCTTTGCCGACCTCGAGTATTACGTCGAAGGCCTGCTCCGCCGGTCGGTGCGAAAGATATCGGCACTCACCGGCCAGCCGGCGATCAATATCGTCGGGTACTGTCTGGGCGGAACGCTGTCGCTGCTCTACACCGCGCTGCACCGTTCCACCGTTTCCCGTCTCGTCCTGCTGACAACGATGATCGACGCCGACGTCAAGGGTGGGATTGCATGGGTCGCACATCAGATGGGGCTGGCCGGCGAATCGTACGAGGATCCCCGTCTGGTGCCGGCCGTCGAAATCAAAGGCTGGTTCGAAATGCTCGCGCCAGGGTCCAACAGCCTGATCGGCCGCGTGAACGATCTGTGGGAGCGGCTCGACGACCCTGTCGATCGCCTGCGCGACGTCCGCACGATGGCGACGTGGGTCGACGACGTGGTCCCGGCGCCCGGGCGGCTGCTGGCGGAGCTCTATCAGCAGTTCGGACCGGGACGGAATCGGTTGATGGCGCGCACGGGCACGGTCGGCGCCAGACCGATCGACTGCACCGCGATCACCATGTCTGTCCTGTCGGTGTCGGCGGCGAAGGATCTGATCGCGCCTGCTGACGGCGTCGATGCGATCCGTTCGCTTGTTCCTCACGCAGAGGTCATGCGCCTCCCCGGCGGCCATGTCGGGATCGTCGCGGGACGCACGGCGCTCGCGCTGTGGCAGCGAACCGTTGAGTTCCTCACGGCGACGTAACGATAAAATGCGATCGCTGATGGCATCGGAGTTCATCACGTGGTGCGGCAATCGCATCCACGTCACCGAAACTGGTGACGGCGATCCGCTGCTCCTGGTCCCCGGTCTCGGAAATAACATCGAGATGTGGGTGCCGTTCATGGAACAGTTTCGGAAACGGCGCATCATTCGCCTCGATGCTCCGGGCACGGGCCTGTCGAGCACCCCGCTCTGTCCCGTTCCCGTTCCCGCGCTGGCCGATCTCCTCGTCGCCGTGCTCGACAGCCGCGGAATCACGTCGACAGACGTGGTCGGGTTCTCGTACGGCGGCGCCGTCGCACAGCAGCTCGCGTTCGACCATCCAGAGCGCGTCGGCCGCCTCGTGCTCGCGGCAACCAACTGCGGCATCGGCGCGTTTCCAGGATGGCTGCCTGCCGTCACGGGGCTGGCGACTCCGCTGCGGTATTACTCACCCACGTTCTTCGACCGCACCGCCGCGGCAACCTTTGGCGGCGTGACGGCCCGCGACGCGTCGGTGCGCCGGCGCATGATCGAGGCCCGGCGCAGTCATCCGCCCTCGGCCGACGGCTACGCGCTGCAGCTATTCGGCATCGTCGGCTGGTCCAGCTGGCATTTCCTGCCGTCGATCACGCACGAAACATTGGTCATCTGCGGCGATGACGACCCGCTCGTGCCGGTGGCAAACGCCCACCAGCTGGCCGGACGGATCCCGAACGCGACGCTGGAGATCGTCGAGGGCGCCGGGCATCTGTTTCTGTGGGATGACGCGGAAAATCTGGGGCGGCGAATCGACACGTTCCTCGGCAGGCCTTCGAGTCGCGCCAGCCGTTCCGATCGTTCGAGTCGTTCCCGGCGGCGGGCCCGGAACGGCTCGAACGAATCGAAAGAGCTGAGACGTTAATCGAGCAGGACCCGGATTCCCACTACAACGCGGAACGCGTTCCTGCCAGACTCGCCGAACTCCTCTTCATCGAGGAAGGTCCGGCGATAGTCAGCGCCGATGACGACGCCCCAGCCGTCGCCTGCGTTGATGTTGACGCCGCCACCGGGCTGAACCATCAGCTGGGTATCGGACTCACCGGAGGCGCGGACGTGCTCGGCGCCGACGATGACCTGCGCAAACGGCCACACACGTCCACCCATGGGCCGGCCGTTGAATCTCGGGCCCGCGCCAATGTTCCAGAGGTGCAGACGCTCGTCATCGATGCTCTTCGTCGCCCAGCCGATTTCGCCGACGATACCGAACGACTTACTCGTATTGATCGCGCCATCGAGATTCAGGCCGAACGGGAAGACCTCGGTGCAATCGGTATCGCAGGCGGGTTCCTGCACCGTTAACACCTGATAGGTCCCGGTCACTTCAAACCTTGGATACGGCGGTGGCGGTGGAGGGTAGGGTCCTGGCTGTGCAGGCTTGGCCTGCGCATATGCGGAAACGGCGGTCGACAGGAACAGCCCTACTGCAAGCCACGCAATTCGCGAACGTAGACGCATGCTTTTCTCTCCTGAACGCCGGCACATGGTGCGGCCGGCGAGAAGCAGTCAGACGTCCCACGCTACAGGATTAAAAACGGCGACGCAAATTAAGGAAGAGGTTGCGTTGCAGAGCTTAGCGGGTCGGGTGCGGACAGGAGATCCGGCGTCGGCCGCACCTGAGAGTGCGGCCGGCGAAGGACGTGATCACGCGCTTACGGGCGTCTGGACGACGACGGATCCGGCGCCAGGCTGATCTGAATGCGCTTCAGATATCGCACAGCGGTGCCGGCGACATGCGCCGGCTGGTACTGCCACCGTTTTGCGGCGGACATCACGAGCGAGTCGTATTGCGGGTGAACCGATTCGAGCATCCGCACCGTCTCCACCGCGCCGGTTGCGTCGATGATCAACTCGATGACACCGGCGGCCGGAGTCGTCAGGGTTCCGGGGAACCGCGGCATGTTCTGGCGCACGGTCACGGGCGCCACGGCATCCGAATCCTCGCTCGTGAACACTCGCTTGAAATCGCGCGGCGGCGACACCGTCGCAGGGGTCAGCGACACCTTCGGCGGCGGCGGCGGCGCGAGCGCCTTGGCGCTCAGGTCGACGAAGCCTGTCGCAAGCGTTTTGATGTCCAGCAGCGGCGGCTGGTTGGCCAGAGGCGAAATGTCCGGGTCGGAAAGTGCGCTCAGCACCCACTTGAAACCGACGCTCGCGCTGGCGAACTCACCACGGTCGTACGCCGTCTTGCTTTCCTCGTAACGCCGCTGCACCAGCGCCGGCAGTACACGGACGCGGGCGGTGCTGACCGCCGTCCTGATCTTCGGAGAGAGCTCGTCTGACGGCGGCCGATAGAGCGGATGCTGTGACACGAGCCGATCGATCGCCGCGTCAACTTCGGCGTTGCGCCCGACAGCCACCAGGCAGAGCACCCGGTACATCGCAATCGTGGCAGCGTCCTCGGTATGCGCGCTGTCGCCGGACAGTCCCGACCCGAGCGTGGTGAACATCGTCAACGCTTCGTCGTAATTGGCCGACGCGTAGAGCTCCTTCGCCTTGCCGAGCGACGGCTGCGCCTGCGCGGGTGCGGCCGGGCACACGAGCGCCACGAATCCAAACATCACGGAGAGCGCAAGTCTGCGTTTCACTGCCGTTTCCTCATGTCCACGCTGAGGCGCGCGGGACCGTTCATCGTGACGGTGACGGTGTGCCGTTGCTCACCGAGTTCCGGATGCCGGAAGAGCACATCGTGGCTGCCAATCTGGAGCGAGATGTTGCCCATCGGCGTATCGCCGACGCGGTCGCCGTCGACCCAGACCTCTGCCCAGGGCGAGGCGTTCAGCGCCAGCGTTCCCTTGGGCGGATCGATACGAATCGGCGTCACGCGGCCGGGCGCCACCTGCAGGTTCCGGCTCACGCGATAGCCAAGCGTCTCGTTGATCAGCTGAAGATTGTGGTCGCCGACCGACATCATGATGCGGTCGCTGCGGCTGGTGCCGACCAGGCGGCCGTCCTCGAACAACTGCATCTCGACAGGCGAGTTCACGGACACCCATCCGGAGACCGGGACGCCCTGCGGCGCCGACAACGGAACGACGAGGGATGCCGTTGCGCCGGCCTGGATCGTGACCTGCTCGGTGACCGAGCTGAGCGTGTTCTGCAGACCGACGACGTGCGTGCCTGGCGTCAGTCCTTCAATCAGGAGCGGCGAGACGCCACGGCGCTGGCCGTCGATGGTCACGGTTGCTCCCGGTGGATCGGTGCGGACGTTCAGCTTTCCGTCCGCCGCGGTGACGGCCGGCAGCTCGACGAACTGCGCGACCTGCCCGCCTTGCGTGATCTTCACCGGAATGGCGCGCGTCTGATCGCCCAGCGTCAGCTCGAGCTTGTGATCGCCGGTTGGAAGTTCCAGCGTGAGCGGCGTCATTCCGCGCTTCCTGCCGTCGATGAACACCTGAACGCCATCGGGATTGGTGTTCACCACGAGCATGCCGGTCGGCGGCACGCGCGCATAACTCTTTATGGCGAAGACCCCCGCAGTGGCGACTGCCACGAGGACGGCGGCCGCGATCGCAACCCGGTTCCGCCATTGGGAATTCCAGAATGGAATCCGCCGCCGCACCTGCAGTGCCGGCTCGCCGTCCCGCTTCTGGGACGTGACGGACGGCGCCGCCGGCGCGACGGGAGTGAACACGGGCGCCTTCGGCGCCGACGTGGCGGCCGCCGGCCTGGACGGCGCGAACGAATCGAGCGGGTTTTCGGTTTTCTTCGGCGCAAACGAGGCCGGCGCCGTCTGTGCGGCTGGCGCCGTCGCGGAGGCACCGGCGGACGCCGTGCCCTTTCCAAACGTCTGGCACTCGGTCAGAAACGCGGCCAGGACCGTTCTGGCGCGAACGTCGTTGACCTTGATGGTCTTGTCGAATTCGGCCTTGGCCTCGATGGCGGTGGCGAAGCTGCGATCGCTGTCCACCCGCAGCGCGCGGCGGAGCCACGACTTCGTTTCCGACGGCAGCATCTCGAGGCCGTTCGGCGAAACCGCATTGAGTCCTTCGATCATGTCGCCGATGCCGCCGGGGTACTCGTCCTCGTTCAGCAGCCGGCCGAGCAGCAGCGACAGCGCGACGACGCCGACCTGCACGACGTCTGCGCGGCGATCGCTCGTGGTCTTCCCGTCAACCAGCGGGAGGGCAACGCGCAGCTCTCTCCAGCAGCGCTCCTGGTCGTATCCAAGGCGTTCGATCGCGGAGCCGAACACGTAATCGGCAACGATCAGCCGCGAGTCGGTCGCGACCATCAGACGCTCGGGGGCGAGGGCGCCGTGGCTCGCCTGCGGCACCGATTGGTGCAGCGCGGCGGCGGCATCGAGGAGCTGCCGAATCAAGCCGATCGCACCGTCGTATTCGAGCGGAATCAGGCGGCGCTCGGCGATGGCCAGCAGGTCCGATAACCGGACGCCTGACACGTGGTCAGTGGCGACAACGATTCGTGAGGGGGGTTTGGAGAGACGACCCACGCCCTTGAGGCGCGGGAACGCCGCATGCTGGAACGATGCGACCTCTCCCGCCCGTTGGCGTAGCGCTGCCTCGAACCCGGCGACTCCACCCAGCGATTCGTGGACGACCACCAGATCGAGGAGCTGATTGCCCGCGCCCGTCGTCTGACGGCGCTCTCCCAAACCGTCCTGAAAAGCCGTTCCGACTGCACTCATAGCAGTGCAGCCGAGTGCCACTTCCGTACCCGAAGTCACCACCGGCCGTTCTGCACGGCGGTGCGCGGCAATGCCACGGAATTCACGCCGCGGCACCGCGGCCTAAGTGTGTCGATATGTGACGCGATTACAGATCCGTTGGTGAAATCTCAGTTTCCTCGTCCGCGTCCGCCGCCGCCGCCGCGGGGTGGCGCCGGTGCCAGCGTGCCGCCCTCGGCGAGGGTCTTCATGTTCTCGAGCGCCGTCGTGAACGTCGCTGTCCGCTGCGCCTTGTTGCGCTCGCGGGCGGCGTCATCCGCCAGCATCGAGTTGTCGAACATCAGCGTATAAATCAGCTTCGACGTCGTCGCGGTCACCGGGCGTGCTTCGAGCGTGCCGTGGTACAGATCGTATGGCCGCCCTTCGCGTACTGGCTGCGTGTAGGTGTACGACAGCTCGGTCTTTCCAACGAGCACTTCGTTGACGACCGATCGGACGGCGCCAACTTCTCCGTCCTTGCCAGCGGTGATGGTGCACGGGATGCGCATCCACTCGCCAATGTCGCAGTACTTGCCGACACGTTTCCAGACCTCTGCTGCCGGGCGATTTATCGCAATCTCCAGCACGATGCTCGTGTAGGTCGGGTTGGCGACCGCGACGCTCTGTGCCGGTGCCGGCGCGCCTGCGGCGGGTGCCTGCGCTCCTGCTGCGACGCCCGCGGCGATGATGGCCACAGCGACGCAGAACACGCCCAGGAATCGATTCCTCATGTGATGCCTCCAGATGTATTGCTGACGAGTGGTGAGCCTACCTCTTTTTGGCGGTTTTCCGCGCGGCCTTCTTTTTCTTTGCCGGGACGGCCTTCGCCGGCGCCGCGAACTCGTAGGCTTCGTGCAGCCAGTCGGTCATCGGCGCTTCGACCTCGTCCCGGTGGCGGACCTGAATCAGGTGCGCGACTTTTGATGTCGAGGCCCCGACGATCCGGCGAACCTGGGGAGCCTTGAGCGTGCGCGGAAGAAACACGCAGACCTCGAGGAAGTTCCGCTTGGGACGGACGAAGAAGTAGCACGCCTTGCGCGAGAACATGATCGAATGGTGGGACGCGTAGATGCGCTGTTCGCCGAACTCGACCGCCGTCTCGCGCAGCCGCTCCCAGGCCTCGCGCAGGTCCTCGGACAGTTCCGCCGTCAACGCGGCTTCCGTCGTCGTCCAGCAGTCGTGCGGCGCGCCTTTCTCCACCCATTGCTTGCAGTGGTAGCACTCCGATCCCGTGGCCATCGGACGGATTGTACGTAGTGTCCGGCTTCAGCCGGACGTCGCGATTGTACGTAGTGTCCGGCTTCAGCCGGACCTCGCGCGCCCGCAGGTCAGCGACCCGACGCCGGGGCCCGGCCGGCACAGATCTGCGGCAGGACGTCGCCGATCGGCGCACGAATCACGGCGTCGGCAAGGTCGTCGAACGGCGTCGGCTCCGCATTCACGATGACCACACGCGCGCCGCACGATTTCGCGAGCGGAACGAGGCCTGCCACCGGGGATACCTGGAGGCTGGTCCCGACGGCGAGCAGGAGGTCGGCTTCCCGTGCCGCGTGCGAGGCAGCGTCGATCACCTCGGGCACGAGCGCCTGGCCGAACGAAATGGTCGCGCTCTTGAGAATGCCTCCACAGCTCCGGCACGGCGGATCGGCTTCTCCGGCGCGCACGCGGTCGAGCACCGGACCGGCCGGCCCGCGCCAGCCGCAGGCCATGCAGACGACGTCGCGCATCGTGCCGTGCACCTCGATGACGCGGGCGGGTTCGTGGCCCGCCGCCTGGTGCAGTCCGTCGATGTTCTGCGTCACCAGCGCGCGCAGCTTGCCGCGGCGCTCGAGCGCGACCAGCGCCCGATGCCCGGGGTTCGGCCTCGCGTGCCAGGCGGGATGGTTCACCCGTCCCTGCCATGACAACCGCCGAATATCGGGATCGTTCATGTATTCGTGAATGTTGGACAAGCGTTCAGCGTTCGGATCGCGAGTCCATACTCCCTGCGGGCCGCGAAAGTCCGGGATCCCGGATTCGGTCGAGATGCCGGCGCCGGTCAGCGCCACAATCGAGGTCGCCGCGTCCACCCAGGCGGCAGCGGTCTGAACGAGAGGGCCCACAAGAACCGCTATTTGGCCGATGGCAATACGAGATCCACGATCCCGTTGACGAGTGTTTCCCTCGGAGTCCCTTCCCAGTTGCTCACGAGGACAACGCCGATCGCATCGTCCGGCAGCAGCAGCAGATAGCTGCGGAAGCCGGTGTCCCCTCCTGCGTGAAAGATGGTTCGGCGCCCCGCTCGCTTTCCGACGAACCAGCTCAGACCCATTCGCGCGCCCTGCATCGATGTCTCGACCGTTGGTTCCCAAAGTGCTTCGTAGGTCGCGGCCCGCAGGATGCGTTGGCCATCGAGTTGACCTCGATTGAGATTGGCAAGCATCCAGCGTGTCATGTCAACGACGTTCGAGTTTAGCGTCGAGCTGGGCGCGTGCCGCCGGTTGTACGGATACACATTGCTTACCCGGGCGGGACTGTCCACGTGGCCGGTGGTCCGAATCGCGGGATCGATCTCCGGATGAATGAACGAACTGCTCTTCATCCCGAGCGGTTCGAGAATGTTCGCCCGGACGTACCGTTCGAAATTGAGGCCGGACACTTTCGCGATGACGGCAGCCATCGCGTCGAACGCCATGTTGCTGTACGCCCAGCGGGAGCCCGGAGCCCAGACGAGGCGTTCGGACGCCATCGCGCGAACGTAGCGCTCGGCCGCACCGTCATCGAACTGCGGCTTGTTCCACTCGTAGTCTTCGACGTCCGGCATGCCCGACGTGTGGGTCAATATTTGTCGAATCGTGATCGCCCGGGAACGCTCGTCCGCAAGCGTGAAGTACGGAAGGACCTTCGCGACGGGATCCTGAAGATTCAGTCTCCCGCGTTCGACAAGCTGCATGATGGCTGTCGCGACGAACGGTTTCGACACCGACGCGAAGTGGAATACGTGCCGCGGTGTGAGCCGGTCGCCCGCACCGAGTTTGGGCACGCCGTGCGCGCCCGTGTAGATCACCTTCCCATCGCGGACGACCGCAGCGGTCAAGCCTGGAATGCCGCGTTTGTTGACTTCGCTGTCCAGATACCGATCGATTCGTGCGGCGAGATCCTGCGCTGCCGCACCCGCCGGCGTGATGTGGAAAAGCATGACGACGAGCAGCCACGGAGCGTAGGGACGAGGCATTTGGCTCGCTAGCGTAGCACCCAAGTTACCGATCGGCCGCTTTGCGTTATCCTCCCGCCAGCGCGCCGATGATCAGGAACGGCTCGACGCCGCTGACGACAGGGTCGGGCAATGGGGTGTCGGGAGGATCGTGCGAGAGATCCTCCTCGCAGGCATAGAAACGGACGAACGCGCGGCGCCTGAACGTCATCTGATCACGAATGGTGCCGCGCAGCACCGGATAGCGCGATTCGAGCGCGTCGAGCACGGCGCGCTGCGTCACCGCGCCGGACACCTGGAGTTCGACCTCCGCGCCGACACGCGCGAGCGTCTGCAGGTGCTGAGGCAGGGCGACGCGAATCATTTCAGCGTCTGAACCTCCACCGACAGCACCGGCGGCAGATCGCGAACGATCGCGTTCCAGCTGTCGCCCGCGTTTGCCGATCCGTACACCTGGCCACCGGTGGTCCCGAAATAGATGCCGCACGGATCGAGCGCGTCGACGGACATCGCGTCGCGCAGGATGTTCACGTAGCAGTTCTCCTGCGGCAGACCCTTCGACAACGGCTCCCATTCGTTTCCACCGCTGCGGCTGCGATAGACGCGCAGCTTGCCGTCGGGCGGATAGTGCTCCGAGTCGCTCTTGATCGGCACCACATAGATCGTTTCCGGCTCGTGTGCATGCACGTCGAGCACGAAGCCGAAGTCGGTCGGCAGGTTGCCGCTGATTTCCGTCCAGAGGTCGCCGGCGTTGTCGCTCCGCATCACGTCCCAATGCTTCTGCATGAACAGCACGTTCGGACGCGACCGGTGCATGCCGATGCGATGGACGCAGTGGCCAACCTCCGCTGTCGGGTCAGGAATGTATTGCGAGCGCAGGCCCTGGTTAATCGCCGTCCAGCTCTGCCCGCCATCGTCGCTGCGGAACGCGCCGGCGGCGGAGATGGCGATGAACATCCGGTTGGCGTTCGTCGGGTCCAGCAGGATCGTGTGCAGGCAGAGACCGCCGGCACCGGGCGTCCACTTCGAACCCGAGCCGTGGCCGCGCAGGCCCGGCATTTCCTGCCACGTGTTCGCGCCGTCGGTGCTGCGGAACAGGGCGGCGTCCTCCACGCCCGCATAGACAACGTCGGGATCCGTCAGTGAGGGCTCGAGGTGCCAGACGCGCTTGAATTCCCACGGATGCGGCGTCCCGTCGTACCACTGATGCGTTCCGGGAACGCCTTCGTAGGCGAATTGATTGCCCGCCGGCTCCCACGTCTGGCCACCGTCGTTCGAACGCTGAATGACCTGCCCGAACCAGCCGCTCGACTGCGACGCGTAGAGACGGTTCGGGTCCGCCGGAGATCCCTTGATGTGGTAGATCTCCCATCCGCCGAAATGCGGTCCGCTCACGTTCCAGCGATCGCGGGTGCCGTCGGACGTGAGAATGAAACCGCCTTTGCGGGTACCCACGAGAACTCGAACGCTGCTCATCGCGCCTCCTGCTGCGTCGCCGCCGGATCCATCCAGACGACCTCCCAGTGGTGCCCATCGAGATCGTAGAAGCTCGATGCGTACATGAAGCCGTGATCCTGCGGATCCATTGCGGGCCGTCCGCCGGCCGCCACGGCTTTCTTCACTGTTTCGTCCACGTCCGGCCGGCTCGCGCACGACAGCGCGACCAGCGTCTCGGTCTGGCGGCTCGTGTCACACAGCTCGCGTTTCGTGAAGTTACGGAAGAACGGCTCGGTCAGCAGCATGACGAACCCTTCGTCGCTGACAACCATGCAGGCGGCGTTATCGTCGGTGAACGTCGGGTTGAACCCGAAGCCCAGCGATGAAAAGAACGTCATCGATTTCTTGAGGTCGCGAACCGCCATGTTCACGAACATCTTCCGGGACGTCTTGTCTGCCATATGCCCTCTGTTCAAAGCGTTTGCAGGCATAGACTGCCGGGCGCCCTGAAAATCATCGGTCCGCCAACGTCAATGGCAGGCCGAAGAGCGGAAACAGCCGTTCAGTGTCCAAGAAGGCGTTCCAGGCCTTGATACGGTTGCCGTCGAGCTCGAGAACGGTCAGCGACCAGCCCCGGTAGCTGCCATCAGCGGAGCGGCGATATTGGGCAAATGCCGGGGATCCGCTCGCGTGCGTCTGGACAAGCCGAGAGCCGCGGCATCCATTGCCTCGACCCAGCAGCCACGCCCGGATAGCCTCCGGGCCCTGGAGCCAGAGCGTGTAGGGCGGCATCGACAGCGTCGCGTCCGCGCGCATCAGCGCGACCAGCGCATCGACGTCGTACTCGTGAAATGCGTCAACGTATTTCTGCAGGAGCTCGGCCTGTGAGTCAGAGAGCGGTTCACTCTCGGCGGAGACGTTCTTCGCCGCGAGCGTCGCGCGCGCCCTCTGTAACGCACTGTTGACGGCAGCGACCGACATGTCGAGCGATCCGGCTACCTCCTGGGCGGACCAGCCGAGCACCTCGGACAGCAGCAGCGCCGCCCGCTGGCGCGGTGGCAAATGCTGCAACGCAGCGACGAACGCCAGCCGTGTGCTCTGGCGGAGAGCCGCCTTCTCGAACGGGTCGGCGTCCGACGACAGGAATCGCTCGTCGGGGATCGGCTCGAGCCAGTGCGTCCGCGGGCGCGTCTGCAACTCGTCGTCCACCGTGCCGACCGGGCTTTCCTCGATCGGCCGGGCGCGGCGTGACCGCGCGGACAGCGCGTCAAGGCAGACGTTCGTGGCGATGCGATAGAGCCAGGTGCGCAGCGAGGCGTGGCCGTCGAACCGATTCAGACTCTTCCAGGCGCGGACCATGGCCTCCTGGACCGCGTCCTCGGCATCGAAGGCGGAGCCCAGCATCCGATAGCAATGACCGGTCAGCGCGGCACGATGCAATTCCAGGTCGGTGATATTGATGACTGACACGATGCGAGCTCCTCCAACCTCGGCACCCCTAAAGGGGCGCCCTACGTAATCCCGCACCCCGCATGGGCGCCCTACGTAATCCCGCACCCCGCATGGGCGCCCTACGTAGGGCACCCTTTCAAGGGTGCCGTACCTTCGACGCGATCAACTCGGCCAGAATCTCATAGCCGCGATCGGTGTAGTGGCAGCAGTCGTCCTCGTACACCGCGGCGGTTTCGCTGTCGAACGCCGTGGTGCCGTCGACAAACTCTTCCTTCCCCGCGAACGCCGCCGCAGCGCGCGCCAGCACGGGATAGCCCTGCGCGGCCGGCTGCTTGAAAGGCTGTTCGTCGTTCAGCGCGATCCGCGCCTCTTCCTCGCCGAAGACGCGGCGGGTGAAGTATTGATTTGGCTGCAGCACGTGCAGGTACCGCACGCCACGTGACGCCAGCATGTCACGCATCAGGAGCGAGGCCGACGCCCAGCCTGCGGCAATGTCCTCGTACACAACCGTCTCCGTATCGCGAGTCTTCATTGGTGGTGTCAGGACCAGGACGGAGGAAGCTGGCGGGTTCGACGGAAGCGCGTCGTACGCGGCCACCTCGGCCTGATACCGCTTCATCGTAAACACGTAATAGCGGTCCAGGGCAAAGTGAACAGTCGCGACAGGGCTGCGCCGCAGACGCTCGCCGAGCCTGTTCAGCCGTTCCTTGTATGCACTGATACGCGCCAGCGCCTGCACGCGCGCAGGCGTGAGCGTCGCCTGATCGATCAGATTGAGCAGCGGATCCACATGAATCGGGCTCGGCATCGAGATGTCGCGTCCGCGCTCGTGGCTCCGGGAACCGAGCGCCACTTCGTTGAACCCGTCGATGTTGATCACCAGGTCGTACTGCTGGCCCAGCGAAAGGAAGTAGGCCAGCACGATCAGCTGCTGCGGCTGCTTGTACCCCTCGTGGCTGAAACACAGCGGCACGATTTCACGCGTCGCGAAGTCAGCATCGCGCTGCAGCGCGGCAATGAGGCGTGCCGTGCCGCGATCGCAGAAGGCCTGGGCCACCGACCCGCCAAAAATACCGACGAGATACTGCCGGTCGTTGGCACGCGTATACGGAAACGCCCGCGTCGATCCGAACCCGACGTTGTTCGTTTGCGGGCGAACGCCGGGCCGGTGAATCGGCCCGAAGTACGGGTGCAGGACGTCGGCGCTCAGCTCCCCGCGGCGTGTTTCAGGGAGCGCCGGAGGGCTCTCCCTGGCGGCGGTGTAGAAGAACGCGCCGTGCTGCACGTAGTAGAAGCCAACGGCGGCAATCTCGGCCAGGACGACGAATATCAGTACGTTGATCGCAACGAGCGAGAGGCGGCCCTTCGGCATCCGCTAATCTGGCGTGAAACTGTTGGCGTAATCCTGTTTCCGGCCCGCGTCCTGCTGATCCTTGCGCAAGACCGCCCGGCCGACCACCAGAAGATCCAGATCGGTCCCCATGAAACAGCGGAACGCATCCTCCGGCGTACACACGATCGGCTCGCCGCGAACGTTGAAGCTGGTATTGACCAGTACCGGGCAGCCGGTGCGCGACTTGAACGCCTCGAGAAGCTGGTAAAAGAGCGGGTTCGTCTGGCGATGAACCGTCTGGACGCGTGCCGAGTAGTCGACGTGCGTGACGGCGGGGATCGTCGATCGGACGACATTCAGCTTGTCGATACCGAACAGACGCTGCTCATTGTCGGTCATCGCACGCCGGTGACGCTCCTTCACATCGGCAACGAGGAGCATATACGGGCTGTCGTCGTCCAAGTCGAACCAGTCGCCGACGTCCTCGCGCAGAACCGCCGGCGCGAACGGCCGGAAGCTTTCACGATATTTGACCTTCAGGTTGAGCGTCTTCTGCATCGACGGCGAGCGGGCATCGCCGAGGATCGAACGCGCACCCAGCGCGCGCGGACCGAATTCCATTCGCCCCTGAAACCATCCGACCGCCTGGCCCGACGCCAGCGCGGCCGCTGTCCGCTCGATCATCGCGCAGTCGTCGGAGGCAACCTCGAAACGCCCTCCCGCCGATCGCAGCCGGCTCTCGATGTCCGCCTGCGCATACTCCGGACCGAGATAGCTGCCGGACATCCCGTCCGACAACCCGGCGGGCACTCGATCGCGGCCGTGATGGGCATGATACGCGGCGAGCGCCGCGCCGACGGCGCCGCCCGCGTCGCCGGCCGCCGGCTGGACCCAGATTCGCTCGAATCGTCCGTCGCGCAGGATCTTGCCGTTCGCGACGCAGTTGAGCGCCACGCCGCCGGCCAGACAGAGATTCGGCATCCGGAATTCCGCCGCCAGCGCACGCGTCAAGCGCAGCATGATCTCGTCTGTCACCGCCTGCACCGATGCGGCGACATCCATGTGAAACGGCTCCAGCCGCTCGTCCGCCTGCCGCGGCGCGCGGCCGAACAGCCGCGCAAAGCGCTCATTGGTCATCCGCAGGCCGGTGCAGTAGTCGAAGTAGTCGAGGTCCAGCC
>JBOGIQ010000096.1:0-17919 GCA_050742535.1 Vicinamibacterales bacterium
GGGGCAGGTCCCACCGGAGCCTGAAGCCATCGAAGGTGGACCTGCCGGAACGGCCATTGCTCCCGAATGTCGACCGTGTCCCGCCTGCCCCGACTACAAGGATTCAATTACCGCGGCCGGCATTGCTATTTCCTGACGTTCTGCACGCACAAGCGCCACGCAACGCTTCTCGACCAGTCGGTGGCTTCAATGGTCGTAATGCAGATTCTGCGAGCGGCCGCGCGTTTCGAGTTCGCAGTTCCCGCGTACTGCCTGATGCCGGATCACGTGCATCTACTGATGCAAGGACGATCCGAACGCTCGGATCTCCGACGCTTCATCAAACGCGCGAAACAGAGCAGCGGACAGACATATGCCGCAGCGGCGAACAGATCGTTATGGCAGGACAGCTACTACGACCACGTCGTGCGCCCTGAAGAGGACTTGAGCGGGATTGCAAGGTACATCATCGAGAATCCCGTCCGAGCGGGCCTCGTTAAATCGCCACTCGAGTACCCGTTTGTTGGGTCGACGGTCTGGCCCCTCGAAGAGTTGGTTCGGCGGTGACAGTAGTGCCGGGTGCGCGGTGATGATCGTCGCCGGGTCCGCGCCGGTGGATACAGTCCGGCGCGGCACCCGGCCCACAACTGCTCACCGGCCGATCTCTCGATGGTGAAGGACTCTTGTGGGGCAGGTCCCACCGGAGTCTGAAGCCATCGAAGGTGGACCTGCCAAAACGCAGAGTCCATCGAAGGCGGACCTGCCGATACAGGTTGCGCTATGCCGGGTGCAGCTGACCTCGTTCGAGCCGCAGCACCCGGTCGCAGGCGGCGGCGAGGCGCGGGTTGTGGGTGGCGATGACGGAGGTCAGGCCGTGCTCGGTGTGCATGTCGCGGAGCAGCCCGTGCAGCGCATCGGCCGTGACTTCATCGAGATCGCCGGTGGGCTCGTCGGCCAGCAGCAGCGCCGGTCGCATCACCAGCGCGCGCGAAACGGCGACCCGCTGCTGCTCGCCTCCCGACAGCATGTTCGGGCGATGGGTGAGCCGCTCGGCGAGTCCGACGCGCGTCAGCAGCTCACTGGCGCGTCGGCGCGCTTCGTCGAGCGGCATCCGCGCAATCCGCATCGGCATCTCGACGTTCTCGCGCGCGTCGAACTCCGGCAGCAGATGGTGGAACTGAAACACGAAGCCGACATTGCGGTTGCGGAACTCGACCAGCGACAGGTCCGACAGCGACAGCAGCTCGGTGCCCCCGACGCGAATCGATCCCGAGTCCGCGCGGTCGAGGCCGCCCAGCAGGTGCAGCAGCGTGCTCTTCCCCACCCCCGAGGCACCGACGATGGCCACCATTTCGCCGCGGCGCACCTCGAGGTCCACGTCCCGAAGGACGTGCAGACGGCCGGAGCCTGCCTCATAGAACTTGTTGAGGCCGTTCACGGCAACGAACGCGCCGTTGTCACTCAAAGCGCAGCGCCTGCACGGGATCGAGCTTCGCTGCCTGCCGCGACGGATAGATCGTCGCCAGGAAGCAGATGACGATGGCGGACACCACCACCGTGGCAAAGTCCTGCGGTTTCACGATGAACGGCACATAGGCCACCTGGTAGATGTCCTGCGGGATCGTCACGAGCCTGTACTCGGTCAGCACCCAGCACAACACCACCGCGACGATGGCGCCGGTGACCGTCCCGACGAGCCCGATGATCGTCCCCTGCATCATGAACACGACCGAGATCCGCCGCGGCGACGTTCCCATCGTCTTCAGGATGCCGATGTCGCGGCTTTTCTCCATCACCAGCAGGACCAGAGACGCGACGATCTGCAGCGCCGCCACCATCATGATCAGGCCGATGGCGATCGACATCCCGAGCTTCTCCAGGCCAAGCGCCGAGAAGAGCGGCGCGTTGAGGTCGCTCCAGTCCTGCGCCCGATACGCGGCGCCAAGAGCCTCGACGCTGTCGGCGATTTCCGGCGACGCGTTGATGTCGTCCACGCGCAGCTGGATCATCTCCACCTGATCGACACCGACCAGGCGTCCGGCAAAATCGAGGGAGACAAACCCCCATTCCGCGTCGAACTCCTGCAGGCCGAGGTTGAAGATTCCGGCGACCCGCGCCGGCCGGCTGCGCGGCAGCATCCCGCCGGGCGAGAGCGTGCCCTGGTCCGTCAGCAGCGTCACCGTGTCGCCGACCTTCACCGCCAAGGCCTCTGCCAGCAGGCGCCCGATCAGTATTCCCGGAGGCTCGCCGGTCGTGAGATCTTCGACGCGCCCGCTCTGCATCGCGGTCCTGATGTCGGTGACGTTCGGCTCGAGCGCAGGATCGATGCCCTTGACCGTAATGAAGCTCTTGCCGCCCGGGCTGCTGATCAGCGCCTTCCCCATGATGCCGGGCGCGGCGCCACGGACGCGCGGCACCGCGAGCATCGTTTTCACCTCGGCGTGGTAGTCCTCGATGCCGCCGGTCTTCCAGACGTAAATGTGCGCCGTCGAACCGAGGATGCGGTCGCGCAGCTCGCCCTGAATGCCCGTCATGAGCGCGAGCGCTACGATCAGGGCAATCACGCCGACGGCGACGCCGATCGTCGAAATGAGGGAGATGACCGAGATGAACGCTTGCTTGCGCCGCGCGAGCAGGTAACGGAGGGCGATAAACAGCTCGAAACGCACGCCTGCTTACCGTGGCCGCATCAAGGGAAACAGAATGACGTCGCGAATCGACGGACTGTTGGTGAGCAGCATGACAAGGCGATCGATGCCGACCCCTTCGCCCGCCGCCGGCGGCATCCCGTATTCGAGCGCCCGGATGTAGTCCTCGTCCATCGCGTGAGCTTCCTCGTCGCCGCCCGCCCGGCTGCGCAGTTGTTGTTCGAAGCGGCGCCGCTGTTCACCGGGGTCGTTCAGCTCGCTGAACGCGTTCGCGACCTCGAAGCCGCCGATGTACAGCTCGAATCTTTCGACGGTTTCCGGGTCCTCGGGGTTCTGCTTGGCCAGCGGCGACAGCTCGGTCGGGAAGTCGTAGACGAAGGTCGGCTGGATGAGCTCGTCCTCGCAGAGCTTTTCAAAGATCTCGGCGGTGATCTTTCCGGGACCCGCAGCCGGGTCCGCCTCGATACCCAGGCGGCGCGCCAGGTCTGCCGCTGATTCGCGCGAGCGCAGCGCCGCGGCCGGAACATCCGTTCCAAGC
This sequence comes from Vicinamibacterales bacterium, assembly GCA_050742535.1. Lineage (GTDB taxonomy): Bacteria > Acidobacteriota > Vicinamibacteria > Vicinamibacterales > UBA2999 > Gp6-AA40. The sequence continues at coordinate 3,166 of JBOGIQ010000096.1, forward strand.
TGCCTGGCGGCGGCGGCGCGTGCAGCCTCGCGGAGCGAGAGGCGCCGGAAGGGGGAGGCCAGCGAAATGGTGTGATCGCCGAAGACGATCTGATCGCTGCCGGTCGCCTTCCGCGCGACCTCCTGAAACATCCGTTCCGTCAGCAGCATCAGATCGTTGTAGTCCGCGTAGCTCCAGTAGAACTCGAGCATCGTGAACTCGGGATTGTGCTGAGTCGAGATCCCCTCGTTGCGGAAGTTGCGGTTGATCTCGAAGACACGCTCGACGCCGCCAACGGTCAACCGCTTCAGATACAGCTCCGGCGCAATGCGCATGTAGAGCCGCATATCGAGCGTGTTGTGATGCGTCACGAACGGACGCGCGAGCGCGCCGCCGGCAATCGGCTGCATCATCGGCGTCTCGACTTCGAGGAATCCGCGCCCGATCAGGAACTCGCGCATCGCCGTCATGACGCGGCTGCGGATCTCGAACACACGCCGCGATTCGGGATTGACGATCAGGTCCAGATAGCGCTGGCGGTATCGGATTTCGACGTCCTGGAGGCCGTGCCACTTTTCCGGCAACGGCAACAGGCACTTCGACAGGAAGTGCACGGACGAGGCGTGAATCGTGAATTCCTGCGTCCGCGTCCGGAACAAGCGGCCGGATACGCCGACCCAGTCGCCGAAGTCGAGCAGCTTGAAGATCTGAAAATCGCGCTCCGGCAGCGAATCCTGCCGCAGGTACACCTGCACGCGTGCGGTGCCGTCGGACAACACCAGGAAGTTCGCTTTGCCGAAGCTGCGAATCGCCAGGACCCGCCCGGCCGTCCGGACTTCGATGCGGGCGGCGTCCAGCTCTTCGCCGCTCTTCGCGCCGTGCTCGCCGACGATGGCCGCGACCGTCGCCTGCGTGTCGAAGCGATGAGGGTAGGGATCGACGCCGAGCCTCTTCAGCTCTTCCAGATTGGCGCGCCGCTGCGCGACCTGATCGGATTCTTCGCCTGTGCTCATTCGCGTTCGAGCTTCCGCCGGATGCCGTCGAGGATGCCGTTGATGAACCGCACCGCGTCGTCGCCGCTGAAGCTCCTCGCCAGCTCCAATGCCTCGTTGATGATGACTTTCGCGTGGGTGTCGGGCCAGTGCAGGAACTCGTAGACGGCCAGCCGCAGGATCAGCCGATCCATCACGTTCATGCGCTCGAGACGCCAGTGCTCGGCGGCCTCCGCGATCATCGGATCGAGCGCGGCAACGTTCGACGCCACGCCGTCGGCCAGCGCCAGCGCAAACTCCCGCAGCTCGGCTCCAAGAGGCTCCTCCATCTCGTCGTCATGCGACCAGAACGTCTGCCGCACCTCGACCATCGAGAGCCGGCCCACCTCCCATTGGTAGAGCATCTGGAGGGCGGCCTGCCGGGCGCGATGGCGCGCCTCTTTCGGCGCCCGCGGCGCCGTGCGCCGTTCCGCCTTTGCTGTCACAAGCCCCCTCCGGGCGGCGCATGGAGGGCGCCGAGTTTCTTGAACAGCGTGGCCATCTCAATCGCAGCCAGCGCTGCCTCGCGCCCCTTGTTGCCCTCGCCTGGTTCGGAGCGCACCACAGCCTGTTCCTCCGTCAACGCCGTCAGCAGGCCGAATGCCACGGGGACGCCGGTGGTAACGCTGACGTTCATCATCCCGTGCGACGCCGCCTCGGCGATGTACTCGAAGTGCATCGTGTCGCCCTTGATCAGGCAGCCAAGACAGATCACCGCGTCGAACCGGCCGGTCTCGGCCAGGTGCAGAGCAGCCACCGGTATCTCGAATGCCCCCGGGACGTGGACGAGCGTGACGTCGTCATCGCGGACGCCGGCGTCCAGCAGCGTCGTGCGTGCTCCGCTCAGCAACCCGGAGGTGATGTCTTCGTTGAATCGCGAGACAACGATGGCGAACCGGCAACCCGTCGCGACGACTGAGCCCCGTATGTCCATCTGCGGCAGGATGCGCGGTGTTGTCAATGTCCGGAGCCGGGTCTGGCAGCGTCAGCTTTTGTGCCCCAGTAGGGGCTTCGAAGGAGCGATTATATTCCACGCCCAGCAGGCGAACAGCGCGACCGAGGCGCCCGCGGCATCGGCCAGCAGGTCGCCGGCGTCTGCCGTTCTGTCGGGCACGAAGACCTGATGCACCTCATCGCTGACGGCATAGGCGATGCTGATGATCATCGTCGCCATCGCCCGGCTCCCGGTCACCTGCGCGCCGAGCCCTCCGGTAACAGCGCGGAAGACAACCACCCCGAGCCCGAAGTATTCGATCGCGTGCGCGAGCGTGTCCGGGAGTCCGCCGGGCCTCGGCGGCGAAGACTGAGCCGAGAGATAGAAGATCGCCGCCATGTATGCGACGACGGGCCCCCACAGAAGCGCCCGCCGTCCAACCGTCGTCAAAGCGGCAGTGGATACAGCAGCCAGCCGATCCCGATTCCGGCGCCGATGAACCCGGCGAACAGCCGTATTCCAAACCACAGCTGATCGCGCGGTTCGTCACGCATCAACGTCGCAAAGACAATCGAGACGAAGACCGAAAACAGCGCCATTAACCCGACATGCGTGGTCACTTCCGGCCCTCCGCCACATCCCAGGCGTCGAGGACGACCAGCAGGTTCAGCAGACCTGCGACGATCACGAACGCGTTTCCGTACTCGTAGGTGATGGCGACGACACGTCCGGCGCCCTGTCCCATGAACTTGGCGATGAAGTACGGCAGTCCGATTCCGAGATCCGCGATTGCCGCTAGACCGACGAGCGGTTGATACAGGTCGAAGCCGAGCGGGAAGATGCGGCCCTCGAGCCACAAGCCGGTCGCAAACATCATCGTGAGCGCGATGAGAAACGTGAGGCCCTTCTGCCGGCGCCGAAGCACGAGATGGCCGGCGCCCGGTATGGCCCACGCGAGCGCGGCGATCAGGTACTTGTTGGCAGCTGGCTCGACCTGATCGGCCGCGGCGGCACGCATTTAATGGTATGCCCTTCCCAATTTACGACCGGCCGCGCCGATGTCGCGGCCGGCTACTCGGCGTCGACGCTGGTTGCTGGGGGTACTCTTCCAGTTGATACCCACCACTAGAGTGTACTGTAGCCAGCGCGCTCACCACCACGAGAGCCACGGCAAATCCGAAGGGCAGCGCGGCGATGGCTCGGATCGCGTTAGAGATCGGCCAGCCGAGTCCCCATTCGAGCGCGAAGGTGGCAAGGGTTGGTCCGGCTGCGACTCCAGTGGCGACCAACTTCGCCGATCGCGTCCACAACCGCGGGCGCCGCGCCAGCCACCGCCGGGCGAAACCTGCCGCGCCAATCGCACTCCCCAGGGCCGCACCGCCGTAGAGGCCGAAGCATCGTCCACAGACGGGAAGCTGGATCCCCTGCAGATGGAAGGATCGTTCGGGCAGCTGATGGCAAATCAACGCGCCGCCGGCGTAGAGGACGCCGGCAACGGGTGTCGTCAGAAAAGGTGCGGTGATGAGCAGCAGCAGCCAGGCGGCAGCCACGGCGGCCACCGAGGGCGCGGTCCAGCGCGACACGATTGGATCGTAATCCGGCTGAAGCCGGACTCCACGGACCTCGGAACGCTATCCGCGAGGTGCGAGATACCCCGCGCGGGTGCGCGGCTGCGCGTTGGCGCGATCGACGATACGGACGTTTACACGCCGGTACGCCCCGTCACGCAGTTGATTCGTCGGCATGTAGCCGATCGCGTATTGGCTCGCCAGCTCCTCGCCGATCGCCCTATAGACGCCCGCCAGATCGTTGATCTGCAGCGCAAGGAACGAGCGGCCGCCAGTCTCCTGCGCCAGCGCTTTCATTCCGTATTCGGACTTCGATGCCTGCGCGTTCCGGCGGGCGATATCGCTTTCGTACTGCGATGAGCGCAGCATGATCGTGTAAATGGAAATGCCCGTCTGCCGGGCCAGTTCCATCACGTCGTCGTAGGTGACCAGGCTGGTCGTGTCGTCGCCGTCCGACAGCAGCACCACCGCCTGGCGGCGAACGTTTCGACCCGGTTGCTTCTGCCGCGCCATCTCCTTCAACGTGAGATAGAGACCGTTGTAGATCGCGGTGTTCCCCGCCGCCGACGTTCCGCGAATAGCGCTTTTCGCCGTGTCCAGATCGTGCGACAGGGGGCTCAGGACGCGCGCTGAATCCTTGATGTCCATGACGAGGAGTCGGTCCACGGGCCGCAGGGCGGACACGAGGCCCACGGCCGCCTCCTGTGCGGTGGCAATCTTGGCGTGCATGCTCGACGACGTGTCCAGGAGGATGGCCAGGTCGAGCGGGAGCTCCGCCGCCGCGAAGAAGGACACGTCCTGCTGAACGCCGTCTTCGAAGACGGCGAAGTTCCCGGCAGTCAGACCACCGACGAACTGCTGCCGCGGGTCGACCACGACGACGTTCAACGCGACCAGGTCGATGCCGCCCTTGAAGGTCGCCGGGTTGTCCTGGCCGAACACTCCCGTCGTCCCGGCGGCACACAGAATCACGAACACGAGCGTCTTCATTCCAACGACCTCTCGCCGCGGCCGCCCGCCGCCGCGGACTCAACGACGCGGTCGTGTGCAAAGGGTGTTCCTGTAGACTCGGCAGACGATGAACGACGCTCGTGGGGGCCTACCCGGAATGAATCGGACGATCCTGTCGGGAATCGGCGCCGTCTCAGGCGCGCTATTGATGACGGAATTGGCGCTGACTCGGATCTTTTCCGTCACCATGTATTACCACTTCGCCTTTCTTGCCATCTCAATTGCGCTGTTCGGCTTGAGCGCCAGCGGCGTGCTGGTTTACGTGCTCCGTCGCCGGCTGGCGAATGTCCCCACGGACCGCCTGCTGGCCGTTGGCGCGATCGTTCACGCCGCAGCCACGCTCGTCGCGCTGGCCTGCCTGGTCCGCATCCGCGTCGGGCTCAGTTACTCACCGCGCAATCTCGTGCTGATGCTGACCATCTATCTCCTGGCTGCGCTGCCCTTTCTGACGGGGGGCACGGTGATATCTGCCGCGTTCGCCAGGCTGACACCGCGGATAAATCTTCTATACGCCGCCGACCTGATCGGTGCGGCAGCCGGGTGCCTGGCGCTGATCCCGTTATTGAACACACTGGGGGCCCCGGGCGTCGTCCTCGTTGCGGCCGCGCTCTCCCTGATTGCGGCGGTTTCCTTTGCACGAGCCGGCTCGCGCCGGGCATTTGCCGCGGCCGGCGTCGCCCTGCTCGCGGCTCCGCTGGGAGCACAGCTGGCAGGTCTGCAACCGTTCGACGTGCTCGACACGAAGGGACACGAGGGGGACCGGGTGCTCTTCAGCAAGTGGAATTCGTTCTCGCGTATCGGCGTCTACGACCGCGCCCACGGCGACTGGTCGCTGAGCCCGAAGTTCACCGGTACCCCGGGCGAGTCGCGCTTCATGGACATCGACTCCGCTGCGTCGACGCCGATCCTCAAGGGCAGCGGCCGTCCGGCTGACGCGGCGTATCTTCGCTACGAGCTGACCGCAATTGCCTACCAGCTGGTCGAACGTCCAGACGGATTCACCGCGCTGGTCATTGGCCCCGGAGGCGGGCGCGATCTGCTCTCGGCGCTGGTGTTCGGCGCCACGCACGTGGAGGGCGTCGAGATCAATCCGATCATCGTTCGCGACGTGATGCTGGGACGCTTCCGCGACTACTCCGGGAACCTGTACGGCGATCCGCGCGTGGCCATCCATGTCGACGACGGACGGAGCTTCGTGCGGCGCAGCCCGAAGCGATACGACGTCATCCAGGCCTCGCTCGTGGACACCTGGGCGGCGACGGCGGCAGGTGCCTATACCCTGACCGAGAACTCGCTCTACACGTCCGAAGCGTTCGGTGAGTATCTCGATCACCTCACGGACGACGGATTTCTGACGATCACACGCTGGGTCTTCGACGGTCTGCGGCTGGTCTCGCTGGCGCAGGAGGCGTGCGCCGCGCGCGGTCTCGACCCGGCGCGGCACATTGCGATCGTCCGGCACGACCGTGTCGCGACCTTTCTCCTGTCGAAAAGACCGTTCACACGGGAGCAGGTCGAGCGTCTCACGTCGCACGCCGACGCGATGGGGTTCGTGGTGCTGTATGCACCGCGGACCGGCGAGGCGGCCGACGGCGAAGACGCACCGGCACCGTCCAGGGCGGACACACGCACTGCCGATCCGCCAGAGATGCTCCAGTCGCGGACGAGCGCCGACGATTACGCACGGCTCATCCGGGCTCCGGATCGTCAGCGATTCATCGACACCTATCCGGTCGATATCCGGGCGACCACGGACGACCGGCCGTTTTTCTTCCACACCACGCGGCTGGCCGACCAGTTCGACGTGGCGTTTGGCCGCTCGATGCTGTTTGGAAACGGCCTGAGCGCCCTGCTCACGCTGTTCGGCATCTCGGCGGCGCTCGTCGTGCTGTTCGTTGTCGGACCGCTTCTCATCGGCGGCGGCCTGCCCGGGGCCGGCTGGGCCCGATGGCTTGCCTACTTCGGCGCGCTCGGCGCGGGGTTCATGCTGCTCGAAGTGGCGATGCTGCAGCGGTTCGTGCTGCTGCTGGGTCACCCGGTCTATTCCCTGACGGTGACGCTGTTCTCGCTGCTGCTCGGCACCGGGCTGGGCAGCTTCCTGACCCGGTCCGTTGACGACCTGCGGATCCGCCGTGTCACCATGTCCGCGTTAATCGCGATCGTGGTGTTGGCGCTGGCAGCGAGGTTCGCCGTTCCCTGGCTCGTCGACGCTGCCATTCCGTGGCCGCTCGGCGTACGCATCGCCGTTGCCGTGACGATTCTGGTCCCCGCCGGAATCCTCCTCGGCATGGCACTTCCCGGAGGCATGCGGATGCTGGCAGCGAGGCGGCCGGAAATTGCGCCGTGGGGCTGGGGCATGAACGGCGCATTCTCGGTCGTCGGCGCCACGCTTGCCGTCTTTATCGCAATGAACTGGGGCTTCTCGACGACGTTCATGTCCGCCGCTGCCGTGTACGCCGTGGCCGCCGCGGTGTTTCCACAATGAGCGCGCTCCTCGACCTCGTTCGCGGCGCCACGTTCGACGACTTCCTGTTGACGCCGCAGTACAGCGTGCTCGAGCGGCGGGATCCCGCCGCCATCGATCTCTCGTCGAAGCTGTCGCAGCATCTGACGCTGAAGCGGCCGATCGTTTCGGCGAACATGGACACCATCACGCGCGCCGAGATGGCGATCGCCGTGGCCGAAGAGGGCGGCATCGGCATCATCGACCGCGGATTTCGATCCGGCGATATCGAGCCGCAGGTGCGCGAAGTCGAGCGCGTCAAGCGCCGCCAGCACGGCATCATCATCGACCCGTACACCATCCGGCCCGATGCGGATCTCAACGAAGCGGCCGAGATGATGCGGCGCACCGGTGTCGGCACGCTCGTCGTGGTGGACGAGGCCCGCCGCGTGATCGGCCTGCTGACGGCGCGTGATCTCCGCTTCAGCGGCGGAAGCGGGCGCGTCAGCGAGCGCATGACGCCGCGCGATCGGCTCATCGTCCGCGACGGCAGCCTCGAGAGCGCCGCCGCCGAAGCCGTGATGCGCGAGCACAAGATCAAGAAGCTGCCGCTGGTTGACGGGGCCGGGCGGCTCCTCGGTCTGGTCACGGCGAAAGATCTGATCAAGCAGAAGCAGCTGCCGGCCGCCACGCGCGATTCGCATGGGCGTCTGATGGTGGGCGCCGCGATTGGCGCGAAAGGCGACTACCTGGAACGTGCCGCGGAGCTGCTGCGCGCCGGCGCGGACGTGATCGTCATCGACATCGCGCATGGTCACTCCGTCGTGATGTCACGCGCGGTCGAGACCTTCCGCACGCAGTTCGGCGACGCCGAGCTGATCGCCGGCAACGTCGCGACCGCCGATGGGGTCAGGTTTCTGATCGATCGCGGCGTCAACGGCGTCAAGGTCGGCATCGGTCCAGGCGGCGGCTGCACGACGCGGCTGAACACGAACTTCGGCGTGCCGCAGGTGGCCGCGCTGGTCGAATGCCGCAGGGCGGCCGGCGACGAGGTGCCGCTCATCGCCGATGGCGGGGTGAAGCGGGATGGAGCGCTCGTGCAGGCGCTGCTCTTCGGCGGCGATACCGTCATGCTGGGCGGGGCGCTGGCAGGAACGATCGAGACGCCGGGAGATACCGTCCAGAAGCCGGTGGTGATTCCCGAGTCGCACAAGACGGTCACGGTGCCGTTCAAGGTGTTTCGCGGAATGGCGTCACTGCAGGCGATCGTCGACCGGCTCGACGTCGAGGATTCCTCCGTCGCGGACGTGGAGGCGCTTGGGGCGGAGGGAATGGAGATCAGTGTGCCGGCGCGCGGCTCCGTGCGGCCGGTGATCCGCGACATGCTGAAGCACCTGTGCTCGGCGATCAGCTACGGCGGCGCCACGAGCCTGGCGGAGCTGCAGCAGAAGTTCCGTGAGAACCCCGAGCGCTTCGTGATCCGGCTGACCGAATCCAGCCGCCGCGAATCGTTCGATCGGTAGACTGGGTAGCCTAGGTAGCTGGGTAGACTGGGTAGCCTGGGTAAGGACGCAGGCCACTCAGGCCACCCAGGCAACCCAGGCAACCCAGGCAACCCAGGCAACCCAGGCAACCCAGGCAACCTCTACACGGCGGTGTTCAGTACTTTCGCGGCCAGCGCCGTTACGTCCTTGGCTTCGGCGCGCGGACCGTACTGGCTGATCACCTGGGCGGCCATCGCACCACCGAGCCGGCCCGCGGTCTTCAGGTCGAGGTCCTGCGTGTAGGCGTAGAGAAATCCCGCCGCATACGCGTCCCCGGCGCCCGTGGTGTCCACCACCTTGACGCCTTTGACCGCGTCGATGACGTGCACCTCGTCGCCGTTGACCACGACGGAGCCCTTCTCGCTGCGGGTGAGCGCAGCGATCTCGCAATGATTTCTGACCTGCTGCAAAGCCGTATCAAAGTCGTCCGTCTGATACAGCGACAGGATCTCGCTCTCGTTCGCGAACAGGATGTCCACGTACTTTTCGGCCAACTCGAGGAACTCATCGCGGAAGCGACCGACGCAGAAGGCGTCTGAAAGCGTGAGCGACACTTTGACGCCGGACTCCTTGGCCTGCATTGCCGCGGAGAGCATCGCCTGCTTGGCGCGCGGCAGGTCCCAGAGGTAGCCCTCCATGTAGACGACCTTGGAGCTGGTGATGTGGCCCATGTTGATGTCTTCGGGGCCCAGCTGCGTGCAGGCGCCAAGGAACGTCTGCATCGTCCGCTGTGCGTCGGGCGTCACGAAAATCAGGCTGCGTGCCGTCGGCAGGCCGCCCTGCAGCGGCGCCGTGTCGTAGGTGACGCCGACGGCACGAATGTCGTGCGTGAAGATCTTGCCGAGCTGATCGTCCGCGACCTTGCCAATGTATGCGGCCTTGCCACCGAGCATCGCAATGCCCGCAATCGTGTTTCCCGCCGATCCGCCCGACGCTTCCTTGCCGGCGCCCATGACGCCGTACAACGTTTCTGCCATCGCGGCATCGATCAGGTTCATCGCGCCCTTCGGCAGGCTGTGCGCCGCCAGCAGCGCATCGTCTGCCTGGGCAATCACGTCGACAATGGCGTTGCCAATCGCGGTTACGTCGAACTTGTGTGGGGTCGTCATCAGGTCCTTTACACGCGTGCGAGATACTTGCCGACGATCGGGGCCAGATCGCGGGCGGTTTCCGGCGGAATGACGTCGGGCCGCGTAATTAACGCGTACGTCAGCGCCGACGCGCACTCACAGGTGCGATCGAACGGCAGACGATCCACGGCCCCGGCGATGATCTGCTGCGCGGTCTGCGCGTTCCGGGTCAGGTTGGCGATGATCATCTCGACCGTCACCGAGTCGTGGTCCGGATGCCAGCAGTCGTAGTCGGTGACCAGCGCGATCGTCGTGTAGCAGATCTCGGCCTCGCGCGCGAGCTTCGCCTCCTGCAGGTTGGTCATGCCGATGAGGTCGGCGCCCCACGATCGATAGAGGTTCGATTCCGCCAGCGTCGAGAACTGCGGCCCCTCCATGCAGACGTAGGTGCCGCCCTTGTGAATCGTCGCGTCTGTCGCTTTTCCGCTCCCGAATGCGACGTCGCTGAGGATCTTGCAGAACGGATGGGCGAACGCGACGTGCCCCACCAGGCCCCGGCCGAAGAACGTGCTCACGCGGCCGCGCGTGCGATCGATGAACTGGTCCGGGATGACGATGTCGAGCGGTTGATATTCCTGCTTGAGACTGCCAACGGCGCTGGCGGAGAGGATGTACTCGACGCCGAGCAGCTTCATGCCGAAGATGTTGGCGCGGAAATTCAGCTCCGAGGGCGATATGCGATGACCTGCGCCGTGCCGCGACAGAAACGCCACGCGCTTGCCGCGGAGCGTGCCGATCACATAAGGGCCCGACGGTTCACCAAACGGGGTGTTGACGGCGACTTCCTTGCGGTCGGTGACTTCGGCCATGTCGTACAGACCACTGCCACCGATGATCCCAATCTGAACTTGTTCCATGAGGAGCTTCTAATACTAGTGCCTTCCGCCTGAAGGCGGAAGCTACGGGCTACGCGACGGGGCGAATCCGGCGGCACGCCGCGTGGACCGCCTGGTCGACGGCGTATGCCATCACACCGACCGCGACGACGGCCAGGAACCACCGGCCGTCGAACAACCCGCCAAGGCGCAGCAGCGACTCGCGGGCACCTGCAGCCTGGTTCGGATCGTGTGTCACGCCTGCCCGAACCAGAAACAGACCGAGAGTGATCAGCAGACCTCCACGCGTAGCCACGCCGAAGCGGCTGACTCGACGGATCGCTGTGCGCGTGTCCGGCGGTATCGGCGACCAGTCGACCTTGTCGAGCAGCCGCCAGGCGCCGTAGCCACACAGGCCCACTGCCAGGATGAGCAGCAGTCCGCGGCCGAAGGGTTTTGTCAGGACGACGTAAAGGGCACCCGTCGTGTCGGTGATCGCACCGCCGCGGTTGGCAACCGTGAGAACGGCGAGCACGCCGACAATGGCGTAGATTACAGCTTTAGAGGCATATCCGAGCCGCGCCAGCGTCTCCAGCATCGCTGCCGGCGGTCGTTGCAAATTCAGTGCAATCGGGGACCTCCTGCAAGCCGGCGCGAACTCATCCGATACAGGTGGCAATGAAGCGGCCGTTCCAGCTCGTGACGCCGGACCGTCTCCAGATTCAAGAAGGCGGTGGCGGCTGGTCCGTCTTCGGACTCCCGTTCTTCGGCGCGGGCGTGTTCCTTTTCCTGATACTTCTCCGCATCGTCCCGGTCAACAACCCGGAAGTGATGTCATGGTGGGGCTGGCCGGCGCTGGTCCTGATGGCGATCGCCTTTACGACTGTCGGCGGAGCACTGGTGTTCGGCCGCAGCTGGATGACCATCGATCGCGCACAGCGAGAAGTCGTCAAGCAGTGGGGCTTGCTGGTTCCGCTACGCGGGCACAGCGTACCGCTCGAGGGATATACCGCGGTCACACTCGGGTTCGTCCAGGGCGACTCGGACACGGCCGACTCGTTTCCACTGACGTTGAAGGCGCGAAGCGGACCCGACCTGCGGTTGTACAGCCTTTCCGACTACGCGAAAGCACGCGAGTACGCCAGGGCGATCGGCGAGCATCTGCACCTGCAGATCGAAGATGCCTCAACGGACCGTACGATCACACTGACCCCCAGCGAGATCGACCTCGCACTGCGTCAGCGTGCGCGGCAGGACCCGACAATGCACAGCGATGCGCCGCGTCCTCCCGATGCCCGGAGCGAGGTGACGCGTGAAATGGGCAAGGTCAGGATTCTCATTCCGTTCCGTCGCCAGAATCCGCTGGTGCTTGCAACGACGCTGATTCCGATCGGCATCCTCCTCGCGTTCGGGCCGCCGCTCGCGACGTTCTTCAGGGAATCCAACACGCCAGATGTCCTCGGCTGGGCGTTTCTCGGATTCCTGGGCCTGTTCTTCGGGTTCCTTCCATTGACGACGATCGTCGGTGCCTTCCTCCGATCGCGCAGGGGTGGCACGATCGTCGAGGTCTCGAAACGGGGCCTCCGCATCCAAGAGCGCGGGGCGTGGACAACTCGAACGATCATGTCAGCCGATGTGGCGGACATCCTCGATATGGACTACAGCAGCGGCGAATCCAGCCTTGCCGCGGCGAAACGCGCGACCGAACAGCAGGTCCTGCAGGCGCACCCCTCAGAGGCTCCGGCGATCAAAGCCGGCGTCGAACGTATCGTCGTAAAGCACGCCCGCTTCGCCAGGGGCAAGGGAGTCGTCATCAAGACCCGCACAGGCCTGACGAGGTTCGGCGAGGGGCTGGACGATGCGGAGGTCCACTACCTGTACTCGATCGTCAGGCGGACGATCATCGAGTAGGAGTCGCGAAACGGACTAACGTTGCTGGACCGCCACGATGAAGTCGGTCCCGGCGATAGGCGCGAACGTGACCACCCACGTCCCGCCGTACGCACGCGCGGCGTCTCCCGGCAGCTCCGCGACAGGATCGCGGTAGGAAGCGACTTCCCCCCGCTGCAGGTCATCCAGGTACCTTCGCGGAAGCCATCTGGGCTCGATGCCCGAGACATACGCGGGATGCAGCAGGATCGCGTACGGTGACGCATCCTCCTGCGACGGGCCCTGCTCACCCGGCAGCGGATTCGGGTCTCGGCGTGCGAGCACTGCCGTCACCAGCGATTCGTGGCGCACGTCAGGCAGCCCCATCCGATCGTCCGTGGTCACCGTTGCCACGACGATTCCGATGATCTCACCGTTGCGCACCAAACGTGCAGACACGCCGAACCGGAACAGCTGATCGGTCACACCTCTGAAGACCTGCGACACGTAAGCACCAGGCGCTGTCGAGGCAAGCAGACCCTCGTAGTAGTTACGCCGTCGGAAGTCCACTCCGTCGGCTTCCGGGTCCGTCACCGGCCATCGCACGGGCATCGACCCGTCACGCCCGTCGATCACGAAGAGGCTGGCAAAGGGGGACGTGCCATCGAGGTCGTCGTGCTGGCGCCCGGCGTCCTCGATCCGGGCCTGCAGCGCACCGTAGTCACGCTGCGCCAGCAGCGACGCCAGCTCGGGGCGCGTCGCCGTGGCCTCGACCGCACGTTTGATGTCCGCCAACCGCGAAACCAGAAGCGCAGCGGTCTGTTCCGCGACGGCGAGTCTCGCCCGCCGCGGCGCTGCCAGGCGGTCCGCGAGTTCCAGTCCGGACAGGACGGTGAGCGCCACCAGCGCGGCCAGCAGCCCTGCCCCCAGCCGATTCCGGCGGCACCACAAGGCCGATCGCGCGACGACACCGAGACGGCGCGCGTCCGTGGGCCGATGCGCGAGCCAGCGATCGAGGTCCTTCGCCAGACCCTCGGCGGATCGATAGCGCAGCTCAGGGTCCTTCTTCAGGCACGTGAGGCAGATCGTTTCAAGCGTCCGGTCGATGCGCGGATTCAGTTCGGAACTTCCAGTACGACTCGGTGTAGAGCAGGTGGAGGTGCCAGACCTGATCGACCTGGTCGGGCGGCGACACCTGATGGCCGGCAACAACGGCCAGGTAGACAAATCGGCGGTATTCGGTGATGACCCGGGCGGTAAAGGATGTCGACCACCCGTTCTCCGACGCGAGACGTGCCCAGAAGGGGTAGGTGGTCGGCCCCGCGTCGAACGAGATAGTCTCGATTCGTTCCCAGAGCCCTGGTAATCGCGGTTGAGGCTGCTGAATAGCCATCATATGGGTGCTCTTACCCCCTAGGACGTCATCCCGGTCCGGACGAACCGCGGCAGTCTAGAGAAGCTGCTCGACGTAACGGCGGCTATCCTTTTCACGGATATAGCCGGCCGAAATCCGCGGGTCGTGTTCAAAGAAGATGAGGTACTCGCGGTCGATCGCCTCGCGAATGAACCGACGCTTGAACGCGAGGGTGTCCATCGGAAAGAGGTCGTAGCCCATCACCCAGGCGTTCTCGAGATGGGCCGCCGTCGGAATCAGGTCCGCGACGAACACTGCCGTGCGGCCGCCGGACTCGATGAACACAATCTGATGCTGACCGGTGTGGCCGCCCGTCCGGACCACGCGCACCCCCGGCCGAATCGCCTGGTCGCCGTCGAAGAACGTGACGACTTCGGCCTCCCTCAGCGGAACGAAGTCGTCCTGCAGGTAGCTCGCGCGGTTGCGTTCGTGCGGATGAGTGGCATCTTCCCACTCCGCGGCACGGATGACGTACTCCGCCTTCGGAAAGCGCGGCCGCAAACCGCCGTCCACCCGGGCAGTCGCACCGCCAAAGTGATCCCAGTGGAGGTGACTGGCCAGCGCGATCTCGATCGACTCGCTCGACAGCGTGACCGCGGCGAGCGCGTCGTCCAGGGTCCGTGCCCGGTCGAGTGCGTAAATGTCGCGATCCTTGGCGCTCATCTTCTCGCCGACGCCGCAATCCACCAGCATGCGCCCCCACGACGCTTCGACGAGCAGCGGCCGCATCGCCAGCTGAATCCGGTGTCGATCGTCCGGCGGTGCCTTCTTCTCCCACAGCGGACGCGGCACGACCCCGAACATCGCTCCCCCGTCCAGGCGGAACGGGCCGTCGTGAAGCGTGGTGAGCTGGAAATCGCCGAAGGGGATCGTCTGGACGTCGAGGCGCACCACCGGCGCGGCGCCCTGCTTCAGTTCGACGAGTACGCCATGAGCGGCGGAGGGATGAATGAACGCGACCATCGAGCCCTCGGCGCCGGGCCGCGGCTGCTCGTCAACGAGGCGGACTCCGCGAG
>JBOGIQ010000097.1:0-17857 GCA_050742535.1 Vicinamibacterales bacterium
GCGCGCGACAACCTAGCGCACAGGTCCGTGGATGTCGACGTGATGACGGCGACCGAGCCGGCCACGCGGCGCCGTGACGCTACCGCCATGCTCTCGAAGTACGCGATTTCGCTGCCGCAGATCCCGCTCGATGTTCACGCCTTCATGCGTAGCAAAGCAGCGAACCAGATGCCGACGACGCTTCTGTTTCGGGACGGGGTGCTGGTCGATGTCAGGCTCGGTGCGCAGACAGCGGCGGAGCTGGGCGAGTGGGTGCTGACGCAGAACGCGATCAGTTCTCCGTCGGTGCGTGGACAGAGTCGATGACCAGCACCTCGAGTAACGCATTCTGAGGCGTCAGCGTCAACCCGAGCTGTTCGTCGACTGCAGAAAAGATCGAGGGGCAATTCTGGGTCGTTGGCACCTTGAGCCGCTCGGCCATCTCGCGGAAATTTGGCGGACAGCCGGGCCCGTTGAACGCGGCGGCGCCGGCGGCATCCGGCGGCGTGAAGGTCAGATCGAAGTCGAGCACCTGATCCAGCTTCGTCCGGTCGATGACCGGGCGATCGACGAACGTGGAAAGGATTTGAGCGAGGCGGTCCGGCGCCACACCTTGTCCGCGCAGCCATCCCCGAACGACGACCGCCACGCCGCCGCCGCGGCCGTTGGCAGGACGCGCGCCCTTGACGCCGCGGCGGCTCGTGGCGAGGACGTAGACGGGAAATTCCCTGCGATCCATATGCAGCTTGAGGCCGAAACGCTCGGCGAGCAGCGTTTTGGCCATTTCTTTCTGCAGTTCGCCGGACGCCGACGCGGGCGCGGTTGCCTCGATGCGGTAACGGGCATTGACCGCAACGTCCTTCCACTTCGGATCGACGACTACCTGGAACGGCCGCACGTCGTAGACCTGCTGCAGGACGAACTCGAGCGGTGCATTCTCGGCGACGAAACGCCCGCCCGGCAGAAACTGGACGCGTCCGCCCCCGAGGCTCGTACCCGCGCGTTTCACCGACGCCACGTCGAACGCCGGCCGGGTCGTCTGCGCCGACGCGGCGGTGACAATCCCGACAGCAACGACAATGCACCACAGCCGTCGAAACGCAGTCATTGTGGACCTCCTCTGCGCCGCAGCCCGGACAGCAATCGACCATACTCCCCGAACGTTTACGCGTCAACGAACCCGGCCAGGACGGGCGGAAAGGCCAGCGCAGCCGTCAACGCGCCTTCTGAACGTCGTCGATGGCCGACTCGAACCGATCGAGCGACACCGCACCGTTGATCCGCTTGACCAGCTCGATCGATCCGTCCGCCTGCACCGTCCCGACAAAGAACGTCGGGGTCGAGTTGACACCCAGCCGTACGCCTTCTTCCTTGTCGGCGAGCACTGCCGCCGCTTTATCTTCGCCGAGGCACGCCTGAAACGCCGCATCGTCGAGCGACAACGCCCGGGCGTGCGTGACCAGGTCGGGGCGAGACAGCGACTGGGAGTTCTTGAAGAGGCGCTCGTGCATCTGCCAGAACGCTCCCTGTTCACCGGCGCATTCCGCCGCTTCACCTGCCTTCATGGCATATGGATGGAGTCGTTGGATGGGATAGTGGAAATAGAGATACCGAATCCTTCCGGAGGCGACGAATCGCCGCTCGAGCTCGGGAGCCGTCTCGCGCGCGTGGCGGCCGCAGAACGGACACTGATAGTCCGCGAATTCGACGATCGCCACAGAACCGCGCCCTTTGACGTTCGTCAGCTTGTCCGCGTCGATGCGAAGACCGCTCACGTCCTCGATGTCCGGCCGGCCTTCGCCTGAATTGCCACGATTCGGACCGATCGCCCAGATCACCCCTGCGGTCGCCAGCAAAATGAGCGCGGTGCCAACGACGTCGAGAAGGCGCTTGAGCGATTGCGGTGACGGCATGGAACCCTCTCGCGAATCACGATCGGACGGAGAAGAACGCCCCGATCTTCTCCGCGAGCGATCCTTTGTATTCACCGACCCAGTTGGCCCGCACCATCCCCGAACCGTCGATGACGATGGTTTGCGGCAGTCCTGACAGCGCATACCGCTGACGGGTCGCCTCGGGCATGAAAAGCGGCCGCCACGTCAGTTGGCTGCCGGTGAGGTACTCCCCGAGCCGTGCTGCACTGACGGAAATCGGCAGGAAACGGAACTCCTGGTGCACCCGCTGCTGCAGCGCCAGGGCGGCGGCGAGATTCTCCTGACAGCGCCGGCAGTCCGGCGCGAAAAAGTAGAGGACTGTTCCGGTGCTCGAACCGCTGAAATCGATCGACTCCTCGGTGCCGCGTCCGACGTTTTCCAGAACGACGGCGGGGACGCGTTGTCCAACGCTCAAGGGAAGCGGCGGCGCCGCCGGCGGATGGGACGACCGGTAGGCCAGCGCGGCGTTCGCGCACAACGAGGCCGCCAGGGCGGCATGCATCAGAATTCGTGCGAGCTGGCCGGCGCGTATCAGCTGCATGGCTACTTCGCCTGCTCGACGAGCGCCGCTGCGCTGGTCGTGCCGTCCGACGGCCGTTGCGGGATTTCCAATTTCGGCAGGGCGACTCCGAAATAGCTCTCGATTTCCGCCTGCCTGTCACCGTTGTACGCGCCAGGCCAGCCGCGCTCGACCATTCCCGCCTTGGTCACGACGAACGTGCTCGGCGTCGTCCCCAGCCGGTACTTCTCGCGCGCCGCCGCGTCGAGCGCATAGACCGGAAACGTGGGGCGCTGCGCCGCGGGCAGCGTGTTCATGGCATCGACCTCGGTATCGGCGATCAATCCCACGACCTCGAACTGGTTGCCCCCTTGCGACGCCAACGCATTGATGCTCTCCACGTTGAGCGCCGACCATGGGCAATGCGGAGAGAGGAAGTACAGAACCGTCTCGCGCTGGCGGTCGTTGAACGTCAGGGCGGCACGCTCACCGTCCAGTGTCGTGGCGTTCAGGCCGCTGACGATGAACCCGGGCGCCATGAACTGGTACGGGCGCGGGCGCGGCGACCATGTGAAGCCCACCTGCTGCGCCAATGCCACGTTCAGCCACAACGAATACACCAGCGCACCGAGGACGACGGCTGCGCGGAGCGACGATTTGATGGACATGGCAGGCTCCTTCGAATGGTGAAGACGGCCGCTACAGTGGGCGGCCGGCCGTTCACCTTACGAGCACGCGCCGCCGCTGCCGCTCGTGTCCTTGCAATAGAACGGATCGTCCTTCGAGCACGGCGCAGTCGTCGGCGGTGGTGCGCAGCACCAGTAGTTCGGGTCGTAGTCATGCAGATCCCAACAGCGCCACGTATCCGAGCAGCACTCGTTGCCAGCGCGAAGAGCGGCCTGGCTGGTCATCATGACTCCACCGGCGAACACTGCGTATGCATACTTCATGAGACTCATAGAGTCCTCCGCTAGCGCGACATGGACTGCGAACCCGGACGGCAGCGGCGCGCGCCTAGCCGGCGGGTGCGACTACGTGCACCATTCCCCGCCCGTGTCCTTGCAGTACCCTTCCGCCGTGTCCTTGAGGCAGGGCGCCGTAGTCTCCGGCGGATAGCAGCACATGTAGTCCGTGTTCCAGTTGTGGAGCTCCCAACACCCGGCGGAGTCCGAACAACACTCGTTGCCAGCGCGGAGCGCGGCTCCGCTCGTCACCATCACGGTGCCGGCAAACGCCGCATACGCGTACTTCATCAGACTCATTTCATCCTCCCGGCAAGCATGTGGGCGTCATGCCCAGACGCGCCGACGAGCGTAGCGAATGCGTTCAAAGACGATCAACGCATCGATCGCTGTACGTGAACGGTCGGGGCACTCGCTTACACAGCCGAGGCTTCCGGTTCAGCCGGCTGCAGCGCCTCGTCGACGGCGGCGGCAAACGCCCCGAAGCTGACGTTGTCCTCGAGGAGCAGTCCCATCGGCAGGACGATGTCGAATTCGTCGGCAACCGCATTCAGGCACAACGTCGCGGCAATCGAATCGCCGCCGAGTTCGAGGAAGTGGCGGCCGTCCGGAACGGTCTTCACGTTCAGAACCTCTGCCCAGAGCGCACGCAGACGTGTGACGCGATCGGTGGGTGACATAGACGCTCCTACGGGTGTTGAACCGGCTGCGGATGAACCGGCGCACTCGTCCAAAACATCGCGCGAATCCGAACCTTGTCGATCTTCCCCGCCGGCGAACGCGGCAGCTCGGGCCATTGCTCGACGGATGTGGGCGCTTTCCGGTTGCCCAGCCGCTCCCGGCAATGGGCAAGAATCGCGTCGTCAGTGATCGTCCGGCCCGGACGGAGCGTGACCACCGCCTTCACCGACTCGCCGCGGAGGCGATCCGGCGCGGCCACCACGGCACAATCGTGAATGGCCTCGAGCTCGCGGATGACGCGTTCGACTTCCGCCGCGCTGACCTTGAAGCCGCTGATGTTGACGACGTCCTTGACCCGGCCGGTGACATAGAGAAAGCCGTCGCGGTCGACGTAGCCGACGTCGCCGGTGCGGTGCCAGCCGGAGCGCTGGGCGTCCGCCGTCAAGGAGGGATCCAGGTACCTCTTGACGCATGCGCCGCGGACGACGATCTCGCCCGACGAGCCGATCGGCACGAGATGATCGTTCTCGTCCATCACGGCGAACCGGTTGACGCCGACCGCCACGCCGCTGCTGGACAGCCGCTCGGGGTGCTGCCCGCGAACCGCCTCCGCAATCGTCTGCGCGTCGAGCATCGTGACGAAACTGGTCTCGATCTGGCCGTAGCTGTGATGCAGGCACGGCCCAAAGGCCTCGACCGCCTCCTTCACACGCTCCGCCGACACGCCCGCCATTCCCAGGCGGACTCGCCGCAGGCTCGAGACGTCGTATGTGGCCCGGTCCGGGCAATCGAGCAGCAGATACAGTGCGGTGGGAGACAACCAGACTTCCGAGACACGGTGTTGCTGGATCTTCTGCAGCACGTCGCGCGCATCGAACGAGCGCATGACGACGACGGTGCCACCGAAGGTGAGGGTCCCGAATGCGGCAGGGCCGGCACCGTGCGACAGCGGCGCGAGTCCGAGCGATACGTGGCTCGACGCGGAGAGGTCGATCCCGCGTGTCACCTTCAGGACCGCGTCGAAGCAGCCACAGTCTTCGATGACCACTTTCGGCCGGCCGGTGCTGCCGCTGGTGGACCAGTAGAACACCGGTCGTGATCGATTCCCGGATGGCTCGATCCAGTCGGCGATCGGCGCGGGAGGCCCGTCGAGCAGGGTGTCGAATGAGAGCGCGTCTTGCGCACCGCCATCGAGTCGAACGCACGTGCGCAGCGTCGGCACCGCATCCCGCAGCTGTCGGACCTGCGGCGACAAGCTGCCGTGATAGAACAGGCATCGCGCGGCGACCTGATTGAGAAAGTCAACGGCCGTCTCGACGTTGCTCTCGGCGTGAAGCGGAACGATCGCTCCACCCGCCCGCATGATGCCCACCATCGCGGCAAGGACACGCCAGTCGTTCGGCGAAAAGAGCACGGCGGGTACTGCCTCGCCGCCCTCCGCCAGCGACGACACCAGCCCGCCGATGTGATGGCTGATGCGCGTCAGTTCCCCGTAGGTGACCTGCCGATCGCCATCGATGATGGCAATCCGCGAGGTGGCCCGTTCGGCCGCAACGTCGAAGTAATCAATTGGAACCATGGCTATAGGCTGCCGCGACCGTTGCCGTCATCGGAGCGGCTTCCCTCCTCGTTCGGACCGAGAGCACCAGACACGCGCCGAGCACGATGACGGCTGCGGCGACCGCGCACGCGACGGCCAGGCCTCCGGCGTCAATCATCGACCCCAGGACGTACGGGCCGGCGAAGCCGCCAAGCGACGCGATGGAGTTGACGAAGGCGATGCCAACCGCATTCACCTCGCCCTTGGCGGCGCTGCTGACCGACGCAAACAGCGCCGGCTGCCCGGCGGCGGCGATCGCCGACACGGCGGCAACCAGCAGGACGCCAGTCACTCCATAGACAACGCCGGCGAGGCCGACGCCAATTGATCCGATGAGCATCGGCACTGCGGAATGCCAGCGACGCTCGTCGCGCCGCGTCGAACGCCGCCCGACCCAGATGGCGGCCGCCGCGCCGACGACGGCTGGAATGGCGGTGAGCAATGCGGTCGCCGTATCGCTCAGACCGGCCATCTGACGCATCATCACCGGGCGGAAGAGGACGATCGCGGAACCGGCAGCCGCGGCGCAGAAGAAGGCGAGACCCCACGTCCAGTAGCGGCGGTCGCGCACCACGACGAGCAGACTGTCGCGCGTGTGCGGCCGAACGTCGGCGACGACCTCACGCTGCAGGAACGCACGCTCGTCGGAGGTCAGCCACGTTACGGATGCCGGATCCTCGGGCAGAAACCGCCACAGACAAACGCCAACCAGCACCGCCGGAATGCCTTCGATGAGAAACAGCCATTGCCAGCCGGCAAGGCCCCGGACGCCGTCGAGGGCGAGGAGCCCTGCGGCGAGCGGCCCGGCGGCAATTCCAGACAGCATCGCCACACCCGCGAGCGCGCCCAGGGCCGCGGCGCGATGGCGCGGCGCAAGCCACCGGCTCAGGCAGTACGCCATCCCGGGAAAGCATCCCGCTTCCGCAATCCCGAGCAGCAGCCGCAGCCCATAGAAGCTCGCTGGCCCCTGCGTGAACATCGTCGCCACGGTCACCAGACCCCACGTGACCATGATGCGGCCCAGCCAGCGGCGCGCGCCGACACGGACGAGCGCGATGTTGCTGGGCACTTCGAACAGCGCATAACCCAGAAAGAACAGGCCGCCGCCGAGTCCGAAGGCCGCCGCGGACAGTCCCAGCGCCTGATTCATCTGCAGCGCGGCGTAGCTCACGTTGAACCGGTCGATGTACGCCATGAACCACCCGGCCATCAGGAGCGGGAGCACACGGCGGTTGACTTTGGCGGCGATCGAATCGGCGAGCTGCTCGGAGGACGATGCTGGTGTCATCGAGGTATCTCCTCGACGTGCGAAGCGTTCACACGTCGCGTCGGACGCGAGCGGAACGGGAGATTACACGAGCCATCGACGGCTGCAACGGCAAGATGGCTGCCGCGCACAACGTACGGCAGATGGTGCGCGGCGCATCAACGACCTCCTTCAAGCCAGTGCCGGCAGTCGATGGACAGCTCGCGACCGGCCGCCGTGTCGTACAACGCCAGGTCCTCGTCGGTCAGCGCGCCGCGCCAGCGTCCGTTGGTTCCCGCGTGAATGAAGCTCCCGCCTCCCCCGCGAAACGCCGTTCGCGCCATCGGCACCAGCACGTCGGCGTTGGCGCGCATGCGGCCGAACGTGGCGGCGCCGGCGACACGCTCGATACCAGGCGGCGTGACCGTCACGCCGATGTGTGAGGCGATGCGGCGCACCTGGCCAGGGAGATCGGCAAGCAAATCGCCGTAGTGGACGAACAACAGATTCGGCAGATGCTTCCACGCCCACCACGTCTGCGTGTGCCGCAAATTCGCCCAGAACGGGTACCCTTCGCGCTCCCACCGGAACCAGCCGCGTGTGATCCAGTTCCGCCAGAACTCGCGCAGATCGCCCGGGCAGCGCGGCAGCGGGCCGCCCACTCGGCCGGCATGCTGCGGATCGCGCAGAAAGGGGTACCGCACCAGCTTCTGATAATGGTTCCAGAGCGACATGGCGACATCGCGTGCGTCGCGGCAGACGACCACGTAGCGGGCGCCTGCGTCGTAGGGCAGCCCATCCAGTGGGAGATGAGTCTTGATGACTCGTCGTCCCGGATGAGCCGCAAGCATGGCGAGCACATCGTCCAGCGGCAGCAACGGCGAGTCGAGCCACGGCGAGCGCTGGTCGATCGGCGGCAGCGGTTCGACCGGGAACAGCAGCTGCAGCACGATCATCTGCACCCAGGTCGTCCCGGCCTTGTAGCCGCTGGCGACGACGACATCACCCTCGCGGACGTGAAACCGCTCCCAACGGGTGCTGTCGATCGAATGGCTCCGGTAGACGCGCGTAACGCGCGGCCGCAGTCCGGCTACAGACCGCTCCGGCATTTCGTCAGCCGCACCTCGTGCGGGCCTTGCGCGACGTCGCTTCCTGGCAGCCTGTGCCACGTGCGGTACAGCAGCGCGTCGTCCGCCATTCGTGAGAACGATTCCGTCAGCGTGCTGCCCTGCACCACGGCGTGCGGGCGGCCCCACAGAGAGAACGCCGGCGCGATCGTTTCGACCACCAGCTCCTCACCCTGCCAGCGAGCAAGGCCATTGCGTTTGTGCGGATTCCGGATCGCCGACTCGAACCGCTCGATTGGCAGCACGCGGATCGACTGCGTGGCCAGCACCCGCAGTTTCAGGTTGGCGCTCGACTGGACGACCTGCAGCGCGCTGGCAGCCCGCGAGGCTGTCGAGCACGGCGCGGCCGAACGGGCGAGCACGTAGGTGCCGCCGAGATCCGGTGGCCGCCAGCCTGCCGCGTCGGTGTCATTGACTGTCGTGGCCGACAGCGCGCTCGGAAGTGTGATCAGAGCCGACAGCAGGACAACCGCAACACACGCGTACTTCATGATGCCCTCCTCACGTCAACGCCGCGGGAAGGATGCGCCGAGGCGTAGCGATCGTGCAACGCACGGACTGCCGTAAATACCGGCGCACGGTGTGACGAAGAGAAATCAGTCGAGGAACCGTTGCGTCACGGCTGGTCGCGGGTCGAGCCGGAACGATCCGCGGCCGCTGTGCGTGCCGCCGCCGCCGTGAATCCTTTGACCGCGCGCGCCTGGCGGCTGCGGAGCGCGTTGCGTACGGCCTCGAGCGCCTCGGGGTTGGAGATGAACTGCTGACGTTCGAAGAACTCGGCGACCGAATCCGGCAGGTGATCTCCCGCGCCGCCGCATTTCCTCACGAACTTCGCAATCGTCCGCTGGTCGACGATGCTGAGCAGGTTTTCCGGCCTGGTCGAGCGATCGTGCTCGAAGCGGTAGACCGCGCGCAGGGCGCGGGCGAACGACAACGACGCGCGCGAGCTGACTCGGGTCGTGCGGCACCAGTTTCTGAAGCAGCCGACCGAGACGAACACCGCCCGGCCGAACTCGCGCAGCGTGCGCGGATCCTGACGCACGTCGATGACGCGCACGATCGGCTGCGCCCACCGTGCCGCCGCGTGGGCCTCGGAGGGGCTCAGCGCCGACTCCGCCCGATCGCAGTCGTCCACGTGCGGGTGCTGCGCGAGCGCACGCTCCACCGCCGCCACGATGTCCTCCTCGAAGGCCGGCTTCGTCAGACAGTCGCACACGCCGAGGCGCATCGCATCGACGGCGACGTCGAGCGTGGCGAAGCCGCTGAACATGACGCGCGACGTGTCCGGGCACTCCGCCTTCAACTGTGCGAGGACGTCGATGCCGGATCGATCTGGCAGCCGAAGGTCGACCAGCGCGACGTCCGGTTTCCATTCCCGCGCGAGGCGGACACCATCGCCACCCGTCCGGGCGCCGGTGAATTCGTATCCGTGCAGTTGCAGCAGCCGACCTGTGATGTCGAGGCAAATCTCGTCGTCGTCGATGAGCAGGATGCGCGCCACAATCGCTCTCCTTTCTCGTGACAGACACCTTCCGGCCCCCGCGCTGTAAAAAGGTGCGTGAGTCTAACCTCGTTTTTCAACGGCTGTGCGCGCAAAGTGCGGTCAGACAAACACGCGGGCGACGGTACGGCAATTCGTGCTCGCGATGTAAATGCTGAGCGCGACTTCTGCAGCCGCCGGTGCCGCGGTTGTCGTTGGAGTCCTTTCGAGTCAGCAAGAATGCTCATTCGCAGCCCGAGGCTCGCGATACGGCAGACCTGGCGAACCGGGTGAAGGATGCCCCCCTACAACGATGCGCGACCGTCGCATTTCGCCAGGCGAAGCTCGAACGGTTCATGCCGTCCCTCGTCATCCGCGGAAACGTACGCGGCGCGATAGACCAAGCCGTCACCGGTGCGTGCGAATGACTCGGTCAGTGTGCCTCCATGGACCTCGCCGTCGTGGCCTAAGAGCGGGAACGATGGAGCGGACGTTTCGACAACGAGCGCGTCGCCTTCCCAGCGCGCCAGTCCGTTCCGTCTCGTGGAATGACGCAGAGCGGAATCGCGTTTTTCAATCGGGACGACGCGGAACGCTCCGCTCGGCGCGACGCGGAGCGATTGTTCGTGATGAACGCGACGACGACTCTCAGAGCTGACGACTGCTTTGAGGACGGTCAATCGATGTTCGGCCCAGGTTGTGGATATGAATTCGCGAATGGCAATCCGGGCGGCTATTCAGGGTGCGCTGAATGCGTCAACTATATGTGTACGCAATGGGGCGACGATGACTTTCCATGTATAAATTCATGTATCGCTGGCGGTCAGCAATCGAACTGCAAAACCTCGTAATGAAACCGAAGGAATGTGTCTTCAGGCTTGCAATAGTACTGTTGCTTGTCGGCTGCGGCACATTGACCGCGGCGCAGCAACGGAAAGCGTTCGAGGGGGTCTCCATTCGGCCAGAAGATCCCCGCGGCTCGAGCCGCCCGTCGTCTCGTGTTGGTGCGGGGCGCTTTGAAATTGTAGCCGTCCGCCCCTGGGAGCTGATTGCACGCGCGTTTGGAATCGACCAACTGCTCCGGATTGAAGTTCCGGATTGGGCCAAGCGTGACCGCTTTACTATCCGAGCAATCATGCCGCCCGGGGCAACCGAGCGCGACGTTCCGGCCATGCTGAGAACGCTGCTCGAGGATCGCTTCGGTATGAGGGTCCGCATCGAGCAGCGCGCGTATCCCGTATACGAGCTGGTCGTGCTACCCACGGGATTCAAGTTCCGAGAAGCCGCAGTGGCGGACGATCTGAAGAGGCCATTCTCGAGTCCGGCAGGACCCGCGATTTACGACGTGACCGGTGGATTACCTGGCGACGAGCTTCGGACGATTGGTGCGCCTGCTGGGCCGGATAACCCGGCAGGCGTGCACTATATTACGTCGCGGACTTCGTACGTTATCCGAACTCGATCCGGCGGTATTCGAGAGATCGAGGCCGCACGTATAACGATGCCGCAGTTCGCCGGCCACCTGAATCCAAGCGTTGACCGTCCTGTCGTGGACAAGACTGGCTTGACGGGCATCTACGAGATCAAAGCTCTGCTTCCGCCCGCCCGTCTGTCTCCGGCTATGCAGGCGTTGCTCGGAGAACGGCTCGATCGGACTCCTTCGGGGATTTCGATGCCCCGCGTACTCAATGAACTCGGTTTGAAGCTGGAGCCGAAGGAAACCCCAGTCGACTTCGTAATCGTGAATAGACTCGAACGTCCTTCGACCGACTGAACTCTGCAAGCGAAGCAGCACGCGCCGCCGTTCGCGACCAGTCCGTACCGTGCAAGGAGACGGTTACAGAGAAAAAGGCCGGAAGGTCGGAGCGAGCGTCAATACCTTCATGCCGAAGCCGCTGCTTGCCTCATGCATCATCGTCCTCTGTGTGGTTCGCTTGACGGCGCAGGGAAGCGACTTCTCTGGCCGATGGGTGCTTGACGAGGACCAGGTGCATCCTGCTCAGCATATTCCGGACCGTCTCGTTGTTCGACAGCTAGTCGCATTTACGGACTCCGGGACATCTCAACCAGCTCCCTACCCGGTCTTGATCGTGAATCGCCGCTTCGGTGAGAGGGTTCAAGAAGAGACGTACAGCATAGGGATGACATTGGTGGGCCGGAACCGAGTCGCGGTGGAATGGCGCGGCAGCTTTCTCTGGGTCGAGCGGCAGAGTGTCTCGACGGCTGGCGCGATCGTCCCCGAGCGCACGGAGGCGTGGAGATTAGACGACCTGGGACGGCTGGTCATCACTGTAACGGACCGGCAAGGCCGCGACCGGGCGACGAGCGAAACCCTCGCGTATCGAAGAGACAAACTCTAGCCGCAACTTCTGAAATTAGGGGTGCCTCGGCCGATTAATCTGCTTTTGCGCCGACATCAAAACGCTCGACTTGTGCCCACGAAGGCAAACCCGTGATGCGATCGCCTCGTCAGGAATTGCCGTCCGACGGGTACGTGTTATCGACGTGCGAACAGGGAGAATCGAGTTTCAAGAAGAGACGGACGGCGCGGCGTGGTGATTTGGGCCCCCTGGAACTCACCTGCTCGGCGCTCCGTCAGCCGCTGAACTGACTGCGGCAATCAGCGAACGGCATTGACGCGATCAATCCGCGTCGTCAGCCGAGAAAAGACGGCTCAGCCGCGATACTCTTCGCGAGGTCATCGGGCGGATCCGCGCACGTCGACGCGCATTCGCTGATCACTGCGGGGTCGCCGTCCAGCGCCACGAGCCGCCTGCAGTCTGATACCCGTAAATCCGGCGTCTCAGCCAGCGTGGTCACGATCCGGCGCATGCTGTCGAGAAACGCCTGAACGGCGGCTGACTGGTACCGTCCGACGCTGAACATCGCGACCAGGCGGAACAGTCCGCCGTTCTCCCACACCCGAATGTCGAAGTCCATGTTTCGCGGCGCGACGGGAAGGACGGTCACTTCGACCGCCGGCGGGCTCGTCCGCTGTGGCCCCCTGGGCAGTACGTCGAAATTCACTCTGGTGTCGTGGGTGTCCAGTGAGCATCCGAGCCTTTGCCAAAGCGCAGACAGCGGCAGCGCCTCGTACATCTGCGCCTCGGCGACGACCGCGGCAACATGTAGCCACAATGACGCACACGACATGTCCGGCTCGAGCCCCACGGAGACAATATGCGTGTTCGCATACCAGCCCAGCGTCGGCACGAACTCTGGATGCCGCCGATTGGCGAAGTTCGCCCAGATGGCCACGCGCTGCTTGCTGGTGTGATAGTGCAGCGCGATCGTCATCGCCGTTCGGAACAATGCGTACGATGTCAGTTTCAACTGCGACACGAGTCGGCGCACCTGCGTGCTCTCTTCCCTCGTGAAAAACAGACGCTCATAAGCAGCGCCGATCGTCGCCGCCGGTACATCCGATCGCCTGCGGAACGGCAGGTCCGTGAAGGCGATCCGTGCGTCACCGAGCACTTCCACTGTTCATGCCAGAACCGTTCTTCGCGGAAGAAGTGGCCGTCCCGGAACTGCTGGAGTTGCCACGCCGCGAAGTCGTGATACTGCATCGGAACAGGAGGCAGCTGTGTTCCGTCGTCCCCGGCCTCGACGATCGCCGCACACTCGCGCGCGAACACACCCAGCGACCAGCCGTCCATCGTGTGATGCGTCAGCACGATCAGAAGATAGGTGCCGGCGGATCCCGCGTGTACAAGGGTGGCACGAATCGGAGGCCCGGCTATCGTGTCGAGCGGCAGGGCGAGTTCCTGCCGCAGCAATTCGGTCAGCTCGTCGGCGTCTCCCACCGTCCGCACCGGAATGGCGAGCTGCACATCGGACAGTACTCGCTGCACGTACAGGCCGGGAACAAAGGCTCCACTGCGAGCAAATGCCAGGATCTGCAGCAGCCGATCGTCGGGGTGTAGCGTTCACTCGGTCCGTAGGCGGTTCTGAGGGCGCTATGCCGCCGGATGACCGCGTTCAGCGCCCGCTCGATCCGGTCGTGCGCGATGGGGGCGTTGATCCGAAACACGAGAGGCGTTCTCGCACCCGACGGAACAACTCCGAAGAGCGCCCTCAGCTCTTCCGCGACCAGATGCCGTTCCTGATTGAACGCCAGCGCCAATTCCATACGATCCTCGCGTTCGCAGCCCGAGCATCGCGATCCTGCGGACCTCGCGACCCGCGTGAACGGTGCCTAGAACGCCCGCCGACCACCGCACTTCGCCAGGCGGATCTCGAACGGCTCGCGGGGACCTTCGTCATCCGGGAGCGCGTACCACGCGCGATAAATCAAGCCGCCGTTCGCGATGCGGGCGAAGGACTCGGTCAACCTGCTTCCCGGCACCGCCGCCTGCGGATCGCCCCACAGCGGGAACGCCGGCCCCGGGGTTTCCACGACGAGCGCGTCACCTTCCCATCGCGCCAGTCCGTTCCGTCTCGTGGAATGACGCGGAGAGGAATCGCGTTTTTCAATCGGGACGACGCGGAACGCTCCGCTCGGCGCGACGCGGAGCGATATCTTGTTCCTCACGTGGGCGACATACAGCGCCAGCGCACGACCGGCGCTGATCTTCAACGCCACCGCACACGAGGCCGGCCGCACACTATCGACGTAGGTGCCGCTGAAGTTCGGCGCCGCCCGGTCGGTCAACGAAGCACCGTCCGTCTGACGAGCCGAAGTGCTCCTCGAAGCCACGAGTACGGTGAGCAACGCGACGATGACGAAAGACTGTTTCATGAGACGCCTCCTTGCCGTGTCGGGCGGCGGAAGCATGCGCCCGTGCAATGGGGCTGCGCAATGCAAGGAGTGCCGTAAAGCGGTGATCCGCGGCGGGCATGCGACTGGTCGGTTCCCCGACCGGTGGTCGGACGTCAGCGGACGCGACCCGCGACAACGCGACTGGCACGCGTCAGGACGACGACCGTGCGTCCGGGAAGCTTGAGGGTGTGCGCGGCAACCAGATCGCCCGCTCCCTCTCCGGTCGCGGACGACGTGTCGAGCAGCGCATGCCAGGCGGCGCCATATTCCTCCGCCGGCGCCGTAAACGACACCGGCTCATGATGGGCGTTGAAGAACAGCAGAAAACTGTCGTCACGAATCGGATCGCCGCTGTCGTCGACATCGCGGAGTGCATCGCCGTTCAGGAAGACGGCAAACGACCGGGCATGATCCTGATGCCAGTCGTTGTCGCTCATCTCCGCGCCGTCGGGACGGAACCACGCAATGTCGGTGACGCCGGCGCCGCGTACGGGACGCCCCTTGAACCATCGGCGCCGGCGAAAGACCGGAT
Organism: Vicinamibacterales bacterium; assembly: GCA_050742535.1. Taxonomy (GTDB): domain Bacteria; phylum Acidobacteriota; class Vicinamibacteria; order Vicinamibacterales; family UBA2999; genus Gp6-AA40. The sequence continues at coordinate 14,803 of JBOGIQ010000097.1, forward strand.
GCGCCGCGTGGATCGCAATGACGCGGCGGGTGAACGCCAGGAGATTCTCGTCAATCGCCTGCCAGTCGAACCACGAGATCTCGTTGTCCTGACAGTACGCGTTGTTGTTGCCCTGCTGCGTGCGGCCGATCTCGTCGCCGCCCAGCAGCATCGGAATGCCCTGCGAGAAAAACAGCGTCGCCAGGGCATTTCGCTGCTGGCGGCTGCGGATGGCATTCACGAATTCGTCGTCCGTCGGCCCCTCCGCCCCGCCGTTCCACGATCGATTGTGCGATTCGCCGTCGTTGTTGTCTTCGCCGTTGGCGTCGTTGTGCTTGTCGTTGTAGGAGACCAGATCGCGCAGGGTGAATCCGTCGTGCGCGGTCACGAAATTCACGCTCGCGTATGGCCGCCGGCCGTCGTCTTCATAGAGATCCGAGCTGCCGGTGAAGCGGCTGGCGAATTCGCCGAGCGTGCCGCCCTCCCCACGCCAGTAGTCGCGTACGGTGTCGCGATAGCGGCCGTTCCACTCGCACCAGCGAACCGGAAAATTGCCGACCTGATAGCCGCCCGGCCCGATGTCCCACGGTTCGGCGATCAGCTTGACGCCGCTCAGCGTCGGATCCTGGTGAATGATGTCGAAGAACGCCGACAGCCGGTCAACGTCGAACAGCTCGCGCGCGAGCGTCGAGGCGAGGTCGAAACGGAAGCCGTCGACGTGCATCTCCTGGACCCAGTAGCGCAGTGAATCCATCACCAGCATCAGGGCATGCGGGTGCCGCATGTTCAGGCTATTGCCGGTGCCGGTGTAGTCCATGTAGTACCGCGGATCGGATTCGACCGTGCGGTAGTACGCGCGGTTGTCGATCCCTTTCAGGCAGAGCACCGGGCCGAGATGATTCCCTTCGCCGGTGTGGTTGTAGACGACGTCGAGGATCACCTCCAGCCCCGCGGCATGGAGGGCCTTGACCATCTGCTTGAACTCCCGCACCTGACCGCCCGTGTCACCAGAGGACGAGTACTCGCCGTGCGGCGCGAAGTACCCGTAGGAGTGATACCCCCAGTAGTTCCGCAGGCCTTTGGCCAGCAGGTGCTGCTCGTGGATGAACTGGTGAACGGGCAGTAACTCCACGGCGGTGACCCCGAGCGCCAGCAGATACTCGAGCGCCGCCGGATGGGCGAGGCCCGCGTAGGTGCCACGGATCGCTTCGGGTATGGCCGGATGCCGCATCGTGAACCCTTTCAGGTGCACCTCGTACACGACGGTCTCGTGCAGCTTCCGGCGCAACGGTCGATCGCCTTCCCAGTCGAACTCGTTGTTGACGACGACGGATTTCGGCATGAACGGACCGCTGTCGGCGTCGTGCCGCTCGCGATCGTCCGCGCCGGGCGGATAGGGAAAGACCGAGGAGTCCCACTTGATGTCGCCGGCGATCGCACGGGCGTAGGGATCGACGAGGAGCTTTGCCGGATTGCACCGGTGCCCTTGCGACGGATCCCAGGGACCGTGGACCCGGAACCCGTATTGTTGGCCCGGCCCGACCCCGCGGATGTACCCGTGCCAGCAGTACGCCGTCCGTTCCGGCAGGTCCACGCGCGTCTCGTCTCCGTCGGCGTCGAACAGACACAGCTCCACGCGTTCGGCGACCTCCGAGAAGATGGAAAAGTTTGTGCCGCGCGCGTCGGGTGTCGCGCCGAGCGGAAATGGCTCCCCCGGCTGACCCCGCCGTTTCGAGGCGGTCCGCCGATCGGCCATCAGGATGGAATCCGAAGCGTCCATCGCGATCGAATCAGTCGACGCTCGCGCTCTGCACTTTGACGAGCGCAGGCTTCCGCACGCCGGGCCTGCGGATGCGCTGCCTGCCTGTCGGCCGCTTCGTGTGCTCGAACGGCGGGAGCCGTACCGCCTTGCCGGTTCGCGTCGATCGATACAGGGCCTCGACCACGCGGACGTCCTGCAGCCCCTCGTGGCCCGACGGTTCCGGCTCACGATTCCGCTGGATGCAGTCGGAGAAGTAGAGCAGCTCCGGAGCAAACTGGTCGCGCTTCCCCAGGCGTTTGCGGGTCGTCCTGCCGTTGACCGTCAGCTCGTAGGAGAGGCCTTCCGCGTATTCGTATGCGGGGTCGACGACCAGCTGGCCCTTGGTGCCGACGATCCGGTAGGAGGCCACGTCCGACGAGTTGAAGCTCGTCACGAACGCCGCGACGCGCTCACCGTCGAAGCGCATCAGCGCACCGGTCGTTTCGTCGATCTCGCGCAGCTTCGCGGTTCCGCTGTTGACGGTGATGGCGACGACGTCAGTGGGTTCGGCTCTGAAGAGATACCGCGCGGCGTTGATGCAATACACGCCGATGTCATACAGCGTTCCGCCGCCCATGTCCTTCTTCGTCCTGATGTCGTTGGCCCGGACGGTCATCGCGAACGAGGAATTGAAGAACTTCGGTTCGCCGATCCGGCCGCGCCGTACGAGATCGACAGCCTTCAGATTGATCTCCTCGAAGTGCAGTCGGTAGGCAACCATCAGCTTGACGCGATTCCTGCGGCACGCATCGATCATGCGCCGGCACTCACCCGCCGTCACCGCCATCGGCTTCTCGCACAGGACGTGGACGCCGGCCCGTGCGGCCCTGATGGTGTACTCGGCATGGAGATGATTCGGCAGCGCGATATACACGGCGTCCACCTGCTCGAGGCACTTCTCGTACTCGGCGTACGAGAACACCGCCGGCACACGGTATCGATTCGACAGCAGCCGCCGCTTGGTCGCATCGTCGCTGACCAATGCCGTGAGGCGCGAGTTCCGGCGTGCGTGCGCGAATGCTGGCAGCACCGCCACCTGGGCAATGTGACCGAGCCCCACGATGGCGTATCGAATGGGAGTCCTGCGTCGAGCAGACAACGGACAACCTCCGCGGAACTCTAAGCTCTGCCGTGCGATTCCAACGTGTCAAAACACGCATCGAAAGTACATCGTGACGTGGGCAAGGAACGGCTTCGCGGTCTTGCCAGTGTCCAGGCATGCCCACTCCTGACGGCTGAGCGCCATGACAACGTTCGGCTCCGTCAGGTCGAAGT
>JBOGIQ010000098.1:0-17717 GCA_050742535.1 Vicinamibacterales bacterium
CGGGACGCCGGTGAGTCTTAACGGAGCACATTAATTCAGAATTACTCGAATGTTTATTTCTGATACCGCAATCAAACGTCCGGTTCTCACCGTCGTGGCGATGCTGATCCTTGTGGTGTTCGGGATCGTCGCGCTGACGCAGCTCGATACCGACGAATTCCCCGAGATCGACGCTCCGATTGTCGTGATCGCGATTCCGTACCCCGGCGCGTCGCCCGACAACGTCGAGCGCGAGGTGATCGAGCCGATCGAGGAGGTCATCTCCGGCATCAGCGGCGTCGATCGCATGCGCTCGAGCTCGCTCGATGGTTTCGGCAACATCATCGTCGAGTTCGTGTTCGAGAAGGACCCGCGCGTCGCCACGCAGGAGATTCGCGACGAGATCTCGGGCATCCGGAACGAGCTGCCGCCGGAGATGGAGGAGCCGATCCTCACGCGGTTCGATCCGCAGGATCAGCCGATCGTCTCGCTGACGTTGTCGTCGCCCGGCCTGACCGGCGCCGAGCTGACGAGAATGGCCGACCCGGGGATTACCAGGCAGTTCCGCGGCATCCCGGGGGTGGCATCGGTCGATCTCGCCGGAGCAGTCGAACGCGAGCTGGTCGTCGCGATCAGGCCGCGCGACCTGCAGTCAGCCGGCGTCAGCGTGGCGCAGCTGGTGTTGAGTCTGCAGTCGCAGAACCTGGCCGCGCCGGTTGGCCGCCTCGAAAGCGAGCTGGAGGAGCGAACGATCCGCCTGCGCGGCCGTCTCGACGCTCCCACGGAGTTCAAGGACCTCATCGTCTCGCAGTCGGGCGGCCGCGTCGTGCGCCTGGGCGACGTCGCCGATGTCCGCGACTCAACCGAGGAACCGCGCTCCTTCGCGCTGTACGACGATGAGGAAGCCGTCGGCATCAACATCATCAAGTCCAGCGGCTTCAGCACGACGGCGGTGGCCGCGGACATCAGGGCGGCGGTCGAGGAGATTCAGAAAACGCTTCCGGCTGGCGTGACGCTGCGCGTGGTCCGCGACTCGGGCATCCGCGTCGACAACTCGGTTCGCGGCGTGCAGGAAACGCTGCTCGAAGGCGCCGGGCTGACCGTCCTCGTCGTGTTCCTGTTCCTCAATTCGTGGCGATCGACGGTCATCACCGGTCTGGCGCTGCCCGTCTCCGTTCTGGCGTCGTTCATCGTGGTCTGGATGTTCGGTTTCACGCTGAACACGATGTCGCTGCTTGGACTGTCGCTGGCGATCGGCGTGCTCATCGACGACGCGATCGTCGTGCGCGAGAACATCGTACGGCACGTCGAGATGGGGAAGGGGCACTACCGCGCCGCGTTCGAGGGCACCGACGAGATCGGCCTCGCCGTCACCGCAACAACGATGTCGATCGTCGTCGTGTTCCTGCCGGTCGCGTTCATCACCGGAATTGCCGGGCAATGGTTCAAGCCGTTCGCGCTGACGATCGCCTGCTCGGTACTGGTGTCGCTGTTCGTGTCGTTCTCGCTCGACCCGATGCTCTCGGCGTACTGGCCTGATCCGGACACTCCGATGGAGAAACGGTCGTGGGTCTCCCGCACGCTCGGTCGTTTCAATCGCTGGTTCGATCGGCAGGCCGACGCGTACAAGGGCGTTGTCGCCTGGGCGCTCGACCATCGCGCGGCGATGATCGTCCTGGCGCTGGCGACGTTCGTTGGTGCGCTCGCGCTGCCGGCGATGGGGGTCATCGGCGGCGGGCTGGTGCCGGAAACCGACGAGTCGGAATTCTCGATCATTCTCGAGACGCCACCCGGTTCCAACCTCGCCTACACGAAGTTGAAGGCCGCCGAGGTGTCGCGCGTCGCCCGTTCCCAGTCCGAGGTGCTCTACGCCTACGCCTCCGTCGGCGGCCAGGGCGAGGCGGTTGATGAGGGCACCGTGTTCGTCAAGCTCTCGCCCAAGAGCGATCGGTCGCGCAGCCAGGCTGAAATCGTGACGGCGATTCGCCGCGACCTCTCGCAGCTCGCCGGTGTCGACACGTCGATGACCGTCGGCTGGAACGACGAAAAGCAGATTCAGCTCCAGCTGCAGGGCGACGATGCCGCAACGCTGGCGCGGCTGGCGGATGCCATCTCGGTGGAGGTCAAGAAGGTGCCTGGTGCCGTTGACGTCGGCCTGTCAACGAAAGGTCAGAAGCCGGAGCTCAACGTGCAGATCGACCGCGCGCTGGCCGGCTCGATCGGCGTCACCGTCGGTCAGGTGGCCCAGGCGCTGCGGCCGGCGTTCGCCGGCATCGATGTTGGCGACTGGGTCGACCCGTCCGGGGAAACCCGTGATGTCACGGTGCGATTGGCGCCCCAATCGCGCACGGTGGTTGCCGATCTCGAGTCGCTGCCGCTGGTCGTCAACAGCGAGGACGGCCCGCGGACGATTCCGCTCGGGCAGATTGCCCGGGTGGCGCCGTCGATCGGTCCCGCGCGCATCGACCATCTCGATCGGGAGCGGGTCATCACTATCGAGGCGAATACCGAGGGCCGGTCGCTCAACGACGTCTCGACCGCCATCATGTCGCGGATCCAGGAGGCGGTGCCGCTTCCTGCCGGCTACGCGATCAGGCAGGGCGGCGAGACCGAGTCGCAGCAGGAGATCTTCACGCAGATGATCATCGCGCTCGGCGTTGCGGTGATGCTGATGTACTTCGTCCTGGTGATCCAGTTCGGCTCGTTCCTCGAGCCGTTCTCGATCCTGCTCTCGCTGCCCTTGTCGCTGATCGGTGTGATGCTCGGGCTGGCGGTGACCGGCGAGACGCTCAACATCATGAGCATGATCGGCGTCATCCTGCTGATGGGCATCGTCGCCAAGAACGCCATTCTGCTGATCGACTTTGCGAAGTGGTCCGAGGAAAAGGGCATGGACCGGCGCGAGGCGCTGATTCAGGCCGGACGCGTCCGGCTGCGGCCGATTCTGATGACGACATTCGCGCTCATTGCCGGGATGGTGCCGGTGGCGCTCGGGGGCGGCGAGGGTGGAGACTTCCGCGCCCCGCTCGGAATCGCGGTCATCGGCGGCGTCATCACGTCCACGCTGCTGACGCTGCTCGTCATTCCGACCGTCTACGAAACACTTGCCGATGCCCGCGACTGGCTGGGCGCGAAGGTCGGCGTCGCGCGCCCGCATGGGCTCAGCGAGCACGAACACGCGAAAGCGTAGTACAAACGGGCCATGCACAATCCGCTCGTCCCTGAAACGCTGGAAGGCTGGAGCCTGCTGCACCTGATGTACCGGGTGGGGTGGGACAGCATCCGCCGTCTCGGCGACGACGACCTGCAGCGGATGTCCGATGAGGCGGTACGCGCGCTTGCGGTTCCCGATGCCGGCGCGACGGCGTTCGTGCAGATGCTCGGACACAAGGCCGACCTGATGTTCATCTGCTTCCGCCGCGACTTCGAGCAGCTGGCGCAGGCGCAAGTGGCGCTGTCGCGCACCGAGCTGCACACGATTCTTCAGCCGACCACGTCGTACGTGTCCGTTGTCGAGCTCGGCATGTACGAGATGACCGGCAAGCTGCACCAGCAGCTGGGCGCCAGGCACAAACCCGGCAGCGATGACTTCGAATCCGCGTTCGACGCCGAGATGGAAACGCAGCGGCAGCGCGTGATGAACCGGTTGTTCATCGAGCTGCCGAAGGCACGCTACGTCTGCTTCTACCCGATGAACAAGCGGCGCGGGGAAGCGAACAACTGGTACTCCGAGACGTTCGAACGTCGCGCGGCGATGATGCGCGAACACGGCATGATCGGCCGCACGTACTCCGGCAAGGTGACTCAGGTGATTTCCGGCTCCATCGGATTCGACGACTGGGAATGGGGTGTGGATCTCTTCGCGCAGGATCCGCTGGTGTTCAAGAAGCTGATTTACGAGATGCGCTTCGACGAAGCGAGCGCACGGTTTGCGGAGTTCGGACCGTTCTACACCGGCCTCCAGTTCGCTCCGGCCCAGCTGGCTGCCTACCTTCGAGGCGCGATCCCCGCGCTGGAATAACATGTCCACGCCGATGGCGTGTTCTGTGATCGGGATGCGTCATTTGTGAACGCCGGTTTCCACTGCCGGATCAGGGACGTTCAGGCAACTCACGCAGAATCAGCGACTACCGGTTTCCATCCCTAAAAGCGAGTGCAGGCGCGGGAATTGCTGTGGTCGGGGGGGCGTGGACACCATGAGCCCCCAGGAGACGTTCGTCACCCGGCTGCGCCGCCACCGGCAGAAATGCCGAATCTCGCTCGAGGAGTTGGCGGAGGACACCAGGGTCAAGAAAGAACTGCTCGAGGCGCTCGAGAACAACGATCTGTCCCAGTGGCCGCGGGGACTTTACGCGCGGGCGTGGATTCGCAGCTACGCCTGGGTCGTCGGGATGGACCCGGACGAGACCGTCGACGAGTTCTGCCGCCTGTTCCCGCACGGTGATCGGCGCGCCAACAACACCATCCGCGGGATTGCTGCCATCGTTTCGTCCCCGTCCGAATATCGCGACGAGATCGCCCACCCGGAACGACGCGGTGTGCCGTCGCAGCAGCAGCCAGCACCACCACCGGAGACATGGCATTCGCCGATGACGCAGGGCATTCGCTCCGTGTGGAGTCGCGTGGCGAACGCGGCCGGTCCTTACCTTCGCGCGCGGCGCGCGCCGCGAACGACGCTGTAATTAGGTTGGCTGGGTGGCCTGGGTGGCCTGGGTGGCCTGGGTAACTAAGGCAACAAAGGCTGCTGCGATTCGATGAATCGTCCGTGCAGCGCTCGGACCGCATCCTCCATCCGTTCACGCGCCACCATCCACGTAATCCGGAAAGATGACGTCGCCGTTCCACGCGGCTCGATGCCGCCTGCACGAAGGGTGTCGCTGCCGGCGCGGACGTTCGCGTAGGTGGCGTTGATGCCTGCCCCGACGACGCTGACGGCCGCCAGGCCGTCGACAAATCGGGTGCCGGCGGCCGCGTGCGTGTCGATGGCCTCGCGCAGGCGGCGCTCGTCGTGCAAGTTCTCGCGCGAAATCACCACTGTCGTGCGATCGTCGAAGACATGCAGTTGTTTGCCCGGAACCCCGCGTTCGTCGAGCAGTGCGAGGACGTCCGCCGCATTGCCGCTGCTCTCGAGGATCACGACGTCCCGCTCGCTGGCGACGCCGACGACAGTGCCGGGCATCCGCGGCGGCGTTCTGCGGACGACCGTGCCATCGCTCGACGGGTCGGGTCCCGGTAGTGGTCCGGCGGCCGCGCGCGCGTAGATCGCGATGCCTTTCTCCTTGGCGAACTCGACTGCCTGCGCGTTGAGAACCCTGGCGCCGGCCTCCGCCATCTCCTGCGTCTCCTCGTACGACAGCGAGCCGATGCGGCGCGCTGCCGGCACGACGCGCGGATCGGCCGAGTACACGCCGTCCACGTCTGAGCAGATCTCGCAGAACTCCGCGTCGAGCGCGGCGGCAATAGCGACGGCGGTGGTATCGCTCCCGCCGCGGCCGAGCGTGGTGATCTCCTTCTTGTAGGAAACGCCCTGGTAGCCCGCGACGACGACGATCCTTCCGCGCGCCAGCTCGTCCTGGATGCGGAACGGCCGCACCTCGATGATCCGCGCGTCGACGTGGCGGTCGTTCGTGATGATCCCGGACTGGCTGCCCGTAAAGCTGATCGCGTTCCCTCCGAGCTCGCGGATGGCCATCGACAGCAGGGCCATCGAGATCCGCTCGCCCGCGGACAGCAGCATGTCGAGTTCCCGCCGATCGGGGTTGGCCGACACCTGCCTGGCCAGCTCCAGCAGCTCGTCGGTGGTATCGCCCATCGCCGAGACAACGACCACCACATCGTGGCCCTGCTCGCGGGTCCGCATCACGCGCGAGGCGACGGCCTTCAGTTTCTGCACGTCGGCGACGCTGCTGCCGCCGTACTTCTGGACGATCACCGGCATAGCGACCAGAATACTAGTTGGTGGTTGGTGGTTGGTGGTCGGTGGTTGGTGGTTGGTGGTTCCCGATATAATCGCGACTTTGAATTGGAGAGGGCACAGATGGCCGTTCGAACGCTTCTTACCGCGCTTGCACTGATCGTCGGATTGACCTGGTCAACCCTGGCCCAGCAGGCGCCGGCGCCGCTGCGCACGCCCGACGTGATTTTTGTCCCGACGCCGCAGGAAGTCGTCGACGTCATGCTGAAAATCGCCAAGGTCACGAAGAACGACGTCGTCTACGACCTCGGGTCCGGCGACGGCCGTATTCCGATCACCGCCGCCAGGGTCTACGGCGCGCGCGCCGTCGGCATCGATATCGACCCCGAGCGGATCCGCGACGCCAACGAAAACCTGAAGTCCGCGGCGGCGAGCGACCGGACGATCCTGCAGCGCGTGCAGTTCCTGAACCAGGACCTCTTCACCACCAACATCAGCGAGGCTACCGTGGTCACGCTGTACCTGCTGCCTTCGCTGAACCTGAAGCTGATTCCGAAGCTGAACAAGGAACTGAAGTCGGGTACGCGCGTGGTCTCTCACGCGTTCGACATGGGCCCGGACATCAAGCCGAAGATGGATCCGGTCAACGTGAACGGACGGACGGTTTACTACTACACGGTTCCCATTCAGTAGGGTCCCCTTGTGGCTTCCGCCTTAAGGCGGAAGCTGCATCACCGTTTGCCTTCCGGGGACGGTCGCGTATAGTCTTGAGACTTAATCTCAGTTTACGGGGCTGTCCATGTTTCCAGCATTTCTGATCACGCTCCGCGAGGGGCTCGAAGCCTTCCTCATCGTCGCGATTTCGCTGACATACCTGCGCAAGACCGGCCGCACCCGGCTCGTGCCTGCCGTTCATTGGGGCATCGGCCTGTCGATTCTCATCAGCATCGGCGCCGCGTTCCTCTTCTCGCGCGCCAGCAACCAGGCGCTGTGGGAAGGAGTGCTCGCTCTGGTCGCAGCGGCGCTGGTGGCGACGCTGATCGTCCATATGTGGCGGCACGGCAAGCGCCTGAAGCGCGAGATTGAAACGCGTCTCGAAGCGTCCGCGCTGCAACTCGGCGCGAAGGCCTTCGCCGGCGTGTTTCTGTTCACGGTACTGATGATCACGCGCGAGGGGATGGAGACCGCGCTGCTGATGGGCACGCTGATATTTCAGAACAGTTCGGTGGAGATCACTGCCGGCGCTGCCGGTGGCGTGCTGTGCGCCGCATTCGTCGCCTGGCTGTGGTCGAAGTACGGCCACCGTGTGAATCTGGCGCTCTTCTTTCAGGTCACGGCGGTCTTTCTTGCCGTCTTCGTCGTTCAACTGGTCATCTATGGCCTGCATGAATTGACCGAGGCGAACCTCTTCCCGGGCAGCGAGAGGCTGCATTGGGCCACCGAGCCGTACGGGCCGGACGGGCGGTACGGCCAGTTCCTCACCTACCTGCTCGTGCTGCTGCCGCTTGGCTGGCTCGCATTCGCCGCGTTCGTCGGAGGCAACAAGCGGACGCAACAGCTGCCGCCGGAAGTCGCCGCGCGGTGATTCGTGGCGCAGCCGAAGCCGCCAGTCACCGCCGAGCTCGTCTGGGCGGAGGATCTGCGCTTCGGCGTCACCAGCGCCAGGATTGCCACCGTCGTCGACGGGCAGAGCACGGCCGGTGCGTCACCGGTGCAAATGCTCGTCATCGGACTGGCGGCGTGCATGGGGATGGATGTCGTTGACATCATCCGCAAAGGCCGCCACACACTGACCGCCTTCCGCACGTCGATCGTCGCCGAGCGGCAGCAGCAGGTTCCTCACCGGCTCACGACGGTGTCGCTCCACTTCCACGTCCACGGGGATGTCCCCGTCGCCGTCGTCGAGCGGGCGATCGCGCTGTCGCGCGACAAGTACTGCTCGGTCTGGCATTCCCTCCGCGAAGACATCGCGCTCGAAACCGCGCATACCATCGTCCCGTGAGGCGCCCGTACCTCGACTGGCTGCGCGGCATCGCCGTGCTGATCATGATCGAGGCGCACACCCTCGATTCGTGGACGCGGGTTGCCGACAAGAAGTCCTCCGCGTACCAGTGGGCGATTCTGATCGCCGGATACGGGGCGCCGATCTTTCTGTTTCTCGCCGGTATCACGCTGATGCTCACCGCGGGCGGACGCCTGCGGAAGGGACTGAGCCTCCAGCAGGTGACGCGCGCCGCGGTCTGGCGCGGCGCCTGGATACTGGCGCTGGCGTTTCTTTTCCGTCTGCAGTCGTTTCTCATCAGCGGCGGGCGGTTTCCTCAGGCGCTGCTGAAGGTAGACATCCTCAACATCATGGGCGTGTCGATGCTCGCCGCAGCGCTCGGCTGGGGAGCTGCGGCCACCTTGAAGCGGCGGGCTCTTGTGTTCGCTGCGGTCACGATTGCTGTGGCGATGGCCACTCCGTTGATCCGGAGCTGGTCGGCCCTGGACCCTCTCCCGGACTGGCTGGAGGCTTATCTGCGGCCGCGGCCGGGCCTGACGAACTTCACCCTGTTTCCCTGGGCGGCCTTCTTCACCGCAGGATGCGTTGCCGGCGTCTGGCTCGACGGCCGCCAGCCGGCGGACGACCGACCCCTCATGCGTTGGGTAACGGTGGCCGGTCTCGTCCTGGCCGCTGGAGGGTACGGCGCGTCCTTTCTCCCGCCCATTTACTCAGAAACCAGCTTCTGGACTTCGTCACCGACCTTCTTCTTCCTGCGGCTCGGCGTGCTGCTGATCCTTGTTGCGGCCGCCTATCAGCTGAGTCACTTCTGGCGATGGGACGCGCTACAGCAGTTCGGACGCGCTTCGCTTTTCGTGTACTGGGTTCACGTCGAGCTCGTGTACGGCGTGCTGTCGGCTCCGATTCATCGGCGTCTCGCGTTTCCGGTCGCACTCGGCGCCTTTGTGGCTTTCACGGCCGCCATGTTCGGGCTGGTTCGCCTCAGGGATTCCATTCAACGATGGCGAGGGCGTCCGACCGAATCGGGAGGAGACGTCCAACCGTCGTCGTTGTCTGCAAATCGTCCTGTTTCGCGCAATTCCATATAAATCGTTACGGGCTAGCGCGTTACGGACGACGATTCCGGCAGCAAGGACGACTGGCGCGTTGATTTGCGCCAAAATCGAGTTGAGTTTGCGGCCATCAGCCCGATACAATTCGCGTCTTTCATGAGGCGGCAGGGCGCCGCCCGGGGGACACACACCGCATGATTAATGTCGCTGCCATCCGAATGCAGCAGTTTGGCGTGCAGTTCTACCAGGCTTCGCTGACTGCGGGCGACATCGACAAGCTGGTCCGCTTCGAGGTGCTGAACTACGGCGAGTCAGGTCAGCCGGTCAGGGGCGGCAGCAAGAAATCGCCATCCAAGGTCAACTGGGACCTGCTGGAACGTCGCATCGCGTCGAGCGAAAAGGCCTACCAGCGCCACATCATCAGGCGAAAGATCGACGAACTCGTCCAGTATTACGAGCAATGCCGCCAGGCCCACGATCTGCCGTCCATCCCCGGCGCAGTGATCATCTCGTGCGACGAGAAGCTGACCTTCCATCCGGTTGAAAGCGGCTCGAACGTCGGGCAGCTGAAGGTCCCCGAGCGCGAGGGCATCCTTCGGGCGATCGACGGACAGCACCGCCTGCTGGCGCTGCACGCGGACATCGACAACATGAAGGACGAGGACTTTCAGGTGCCGGCCATCATCTTCGACCGGCTGCCCGAGGACCACATCGTCCAGATGTTCGTCACCATCAACGCCAAGCACACGCGGCTGAACGCCTCGCACCTGGTCAGTCTGTCCGGCCGTCAGCTCTACCGTGACGACGCGCTCGCAGCCGCGCACGATGTGGTTCGCGCCTTGAACGATCGCGAGGATTCACCGCTGCACGGCGAGATCAAGCTGCTTGGCGTCGGCCGTGGTCGCGTGGCGCAGGCACCGCTCGCGCAGGAGCTCAAGAAGCTGTTTGCAAGCGATGCGTTCGGCGGTCCGCGCAAGTCCGCGGATTTCCGCGAGGACTCCAAGCGGTTCTTCGTGAACTACTTCAAGCAGGTCTCGGTGGTGTTTGGGGCGGCCTGGAACGGCCGGAAGTACAGCATCAAGTCGGCAGCCGCGCTGCGCGCCTTTGTCCGTGTGGCCCCCGACGTCGTCCGGCGTCTCGATCAGGAACACGCCGACCGCAGCGACTTCCGCGCGATTGGCCGGGTCATCGCCCCGTGGGGCCGCCGTATCGGTGACCTGCGTTTCGAGAGTGAAGGCGCGTGGAAACGTCAGGGCACGACGGTGGACTCGCTGGCCCGGGAGCTGAAACTGGCGCTGGAATACCCGGAAGGCGCGGGCGTGTAAAAGAAAGGATGGGACACCGTGAGGCATCCCATCCTGAATTGCCGGCCTGGCTCCCCCCAATATTCGCGGCACCTTGCCGCGAACCACAGACCGACGCACCTCTTAGTTCAACCATTGTGCCGCGCAATTTGCTGAGAAAATCGCACGGTTCGAGCCTGCTGCACCGTCAGGAATGTGCGGCCGGTTACAAGTGTGTTTATGCCTGTTCGGACCTCGGTTGATTTGAACGCCGACGTCGGCGAAGGGTGCGGACAGGACGTCTCATTAATGCCGCTGATTTCGTCGGCGAACATTGCCTGCGGTCTCCACGCGGGAGACGCCGACACCATGCACGAGGCGGTGGCTCTCGCGCGGGCGCACAACGTCGTCATCGGTGCGCATCCGTCCTTCCCCGATCGCGAACACTTCGGACGGCGGGAGATGCGGCTTTCCGCCGAAGACCTGCACGAATGCATCGTTGCGCAGGTGCGATCGCTCGCGGTCGTCGCCGCGTCGGCCGGCGTCCGGTTGCGTCATGTCAAGCCACACGGCGCGCTCTACAACATGGCCGCTCGCGATGAGGAACTTGCCGCGGCAGTGGTGGACGCGATACGCAGCGTCGACCCGTCGCTGGCCATCTTCGGCCTGGCCGGTTCGGCACTCGTAGGGGCGGCATCGCGGATGGGATTGCACAGCGTGAGCGAAGCCTTCGCCGACCGCGCGTACCGTGCGGACGGCAGTCTGCTGCCGCGCGATCAGCCGGGTAGCGTCCTGCGCGACGCGACCGAGGTCGCCGCGCGCGCTGTGGCCATGGCTCGAGACGGCTCCGTCGTCGCCGTCGATGGAAGCCGAATCCGCGTTCAGGCCGACACGATCTGCATTCACGGCGACACGCCGGGAGCGCCGGCGCTCGCCGGGAGGATCCGCGACTCTCTGGCGTCTGCAGGGATTGCGGTCGCGGCGCCTTAGCCCTGCCGGGCGGTGAGCATCCGCCGCAGCACTTTCCCGACCATGGACTTCGGCAGATCCGTGCGGAATTCGACGGAACCCGGGACTTTGTAGGGTGCAAGCCGCTCGCGGCAGAACGCGCGCAGATCTTCTTCCGATGCCTCAGCGGCCGGCTTCAGCACCACCCACGCTTTGGCGATTTCTCCTTTCGCCGGATGCGGCACCCCTGCCACAGCCACTTCGTGCACGGCGGGATGCGTGGCGAGCACTTCCTCGATCTCGCGCGGCCACACCTGGAAGCCGCTCGTCTTGATCATGTCCTTCTTGCGATCGACCAGGAAGATGTATCCCTCGTCGTCCATATAGGCGAGATCGCCCGTGTGCACCCACGGTCCGCCTTCGCCGTGCTGCTGCAGCGCCAGCGCGGTCTCCGCCGGGTTGTTCCAGTACTCGGCCAGGTGCTGCGGCGCCCGCAGCAGCATCTCTCCGACCTCGTTCGCTCCCAGCACCCGCGACGCGTCCTCGGCGTCGACGATGCGGACGTCGACGTCGGGCAGCGGCAGTCCGATTGACCCGATCTTCTTCGTTCCGCGTACAGGGTTGACGCAGCACGCCATCATCCCTTCGGTCAGCGAGTACCCTTCGACGATCACCGCGCCGGTCTTCTCTTCGAACTGCCGCTTCGTTTCCGCCATCAGCGCGGCGGCGCCGGAGAAGCACAACTTGATCGAGCTCAGATCGACGCGTCCCGCCCGTACCTCCGGATGGTTGAGGATCGCGTTGTAGAGCGTCGGGATGCCGTTGAAGAACGCGGGCTTCACCTGCTTGATCGTTTTCAGGAGATCGTTGATGTCGCGCGGGTTCGGCACGATCGACAGCGGGTTGGGTCCGACAAACGCCAGCGGCTGTACCCCGACGTTGGCATAAACGTGAAAGAGCGGCAACGGCAGCATGATCACGTCCGTCCACGGCTCTTTCGCCGATTTCGTCCACTCATACAACTGCATCCCGGCCGCCACGTAGTGGCGATGCAGTCCGACGACTCCCTTTGGCGTGCCGGTAGTCCCTCCGCTCGACAGCACGACGGCGCGATCGTCGGGCCCGACCGGAATGGACGGGCGTCGCGCGCCACGATGTTTTTCGAGCAGGTCCTGCAGCCAGAAGTCGCCCGGTGTCACCTGGATGCGGTGGCCTTCCTTCTTTTCCTTGACCAGGGTGAAGAGGATCCGCAGAACCGGCGGCAGATACTCCTTGATCGACGTTGCTACCAGACGCCGGACGGCGGTGTTCGCCTGGACTGCCTTCGCACGGGCGTAAAACGGTGTGAGGACGACAACCGTCTCCGCGCCGGTCGCCGCAAGCGCCAGTTCGAGCTCGCGATCCGTGTAGGTCGGATTGATCGCGACGACGACCGCGCCTGCTTTCCAGACGCCGAATTCCGCGATGAAGAACTGCGGGCAGTTGGGAAGGATCAGCGCCACGCGGTCGCCCTTGCGTACACCCAGCGCTGCCAGCGACGCGGCGAACGCGTTGCTGAGCGCGTCGAGCTCGCCGTAGGTCGTCTTCGCGCCCTTGAACAGCAGCGCCGTATTCGATGAATGCTTGGCGGCCAGCTGATCCAGGTAGTCGATCAGCGTCTTGTCAGGGTAGGGCGCGAGACTGGGCCGGACGTCCGAGTCGTAGTGCTGGAGCCAGGGTTTCACTGGCGAAATTCTAGTCCTTTGTTCTTGGTCCTTCGTTCTTAGTCCGTGCTTGGTCCGTGGTCCTTCGTCCTGGTTTCTCGACCATAGCTCAGGAGCCCAGCAACATCAACAGCAGCGCCTTCTGCGTGTGCAGCCTGTTCTCTGCCTGGTCGAAGACGACGGACGCGGGCGATTCGATGACGTCCGCGGTCACTTCGTCGCCGCGGTGCGCCGGCAGGCAATGCATGAACAGCGCGTCAGGCGCCGCGCGCGACATGAGCGCGGCGTTCACCTGATATGGCGCGAAGATGACGCGGCGCGTGTCCGTTTCGTCTTCCTCACCCATCGACGCCCAGACGTCGGTATAGATAGCGTCGACGCCGGCGACCGCCTCATTCGGGTCGGCAAAGCAGCGAATGGCCGCCCCGCCCCGCGCGAGCCCGGCCGCTTCGCCGATGACCGACTCGGGCAGCTCGTATCCTGACGGAGTGGCGACGTGCACGCTGATTCCGGCCATGGACGCGGCGTGGGCCAGCGACGTGGCGACGTTGTTGCCGTCGCCGACATACGCCACCGTTCGTCCTGCCGAGCGCCCCCACTGCTCGCGCATGGTCATCACGTCCGCGATCGCCTGCAGCGGATGGTGATCGTCGGTGAGCGCGTTGATCACCGGCATGTGCGTGGCCGAGCGTGCAAACGTTTCGACCTTGTCCTGGGCAAACGTGCGGACGACGAGGGCATGCACCCAGCGTTCGAGATTGCGCGCGACGTCCTCGATCGGCTCACGCGACCCGCCCGCGAACTCCGCCGGCACATCGAGCGCATGACCGCCAAGCTCCCGGATCGCGACCTCGAAGGTCGAGCGCGTGCGCAGCGACGGCTTCTCGAACAGGAGGCCGACGTGCCGTCCGCCCAGTGCCGCCGCCGTCGGCGCCCTCGAGCCGAGACATCGATCCGCCTTGACCTCCGCAGCGAGCGACAGCAGCCGTTCGAGGTCGGCATGACCCAGATCGAGAATCGAAAGGAAGTCTTTTGCCAGCCCAGGGGGCGGAGGAATGGTGTCCACGGCTACGTCCGGTATTCGCCGTTGATGCGGACGTACTCCGCACTCAGATCGCACGTCCAGATGGTGGCGTCCCCGCCCCCGCCCGTTCCCACATGCACGTGGATGTCGATGTCCGAGCCCTTCATGTGCTCCGCGGCGAGCGGTGCGGCGTCGTCGTGGGGAAGACCGTTTTCGAACAGGCGGACGCCTCCCACGTGCACCGTCGCGCGATCGATATCGAACTGCACGCCCGAGCGGCCGGCCGCGGCGACGATGCGGCCCCAGTTCGGATCGGCACCGTGAACCGCCGTCTTCACGAGCGGTGAGTTGGCGATCGTGCGGGCGATGCGCCGGGCGTCGTCACTGCTGCGGGCGTCCTGCACCGTGACGCGGATGACCTTGGTCGCTCCCTCGCCGCCGCGCACGATGTCTACCGCGAGCCTCCGCGATACGACAAGAAGCCCCTCGAGCAGCGCGGGGTAACTCTCCTCGTCGATCGCGACGCCGCTGGCGCCAGACGCCATGGCAAACAGCGTGTCGTTCGTGGAGCACTCGCCGTCCACGGTAATCGCGTTGAACGTGTCGCGCGCGGATTCCTCGAGGGCACGACGGAGGAGCGCGGGCGGTACGCGCGCGTCGGTGGTGAGCAGGCCGATCATCGTCGCCATGTTCGGCTCGATCATGCCGCTGCCTTTGGCCGTGCCACCGATCGAGAAGGCGCCCGCGGCCGTTTCGACACGGACCGCGTCTTCCTTGGGAAACGGGTCGGTCGTCATGATCGCGCGCGCCGTGTCGCTGCCGCGTCCGCGGGCCAGCTGCGCGCCGGCAGCCCGGATTCCTGGCCCGACCTTGCCCATCGGGAGATTGACGCCAATCACGCCGGTGGAGGCGACGAGCACGTCCTCGACCGCGCAGCCGATCGCCGCGGCAGCCTCACGCGCCATCGTCTCGGCGTCCGCCAGTCCCTGGCTGCCGGTACACGCGTTGGCGCATCCGCTGTTCACGACGATTGCCCGCGCCAGCCCCGACGTCTGTTGCAGGTGTCGCTTCGACAGGAGGACCGGCGCCGCCTGTGCCAGGTTCAGGGTGAACAGCCCCGCCGCCGAGGCTCGCTGCTCCGCCGCGACAAGTGTCAGATCGAGCGCGCCCGCCTTCGCCTTGATCCCGCAGTGCAGGGCGGCGGAGGTGAATCCGAGCGGAGCCGTGATTCCGCCGTCGATACGGGTAACCGTCGCACGAAGAGTCGATGTGTCAGCCATGACGCGACACCCGTACGTCGGGTCCGCCTTTAGGCGGACCGGAAGCATCGAGCGGGAACATGACCGCGTACTGCCCGCACCGCCGGAACTGGGCGCAGCTACCGCAATCCGCTGAAATCTTCTCCGGTATCCATGCGTGCGGAACGATCGAGAATCCAAGCTGCACGAAGTAGGCAGGCGCATGGGTGAACGCGCACAGCCGCTCGAATCCGGCCAGTGCAGCGCGTGCAACCAGCGCATCGACCAGCCGTCCGCCGACCCTACCCGATCGCGCCGCCGTACTGACCACCAGCGAACGCACCTCCGCCACGGTGCGGCTGAGCGGCGCCAGGTCGGCGCACCCAACGATCTCCCCGTCGTCTACGGCGACGACGAAGCGATGCGCGTGCGCGCTGACTTCACCCAGGTGTCGCGGCAACAGGTGTCCTTCGTTCAGATGCTGCGCGATCAGGTTGTGGATCGCGCGCGCGTCTTCGGGCGTGGCCTGCCGCAGCGTCAGCGGGCCGCTGCTGCCGGCCAGCGCCGCCACGACGGAACGGCGCGGGTGCAGGGCGACGGCACTCGTCATGCCGGCACCGCCGATGCACTGGCGGCGAACACTTCATCGAGGACGTCGGCGGCACGGTCGATGTCCGCGGCTTCGATGGTGAGGGGCGGAAGAAGACGGATCACCTTCTCATCGGTCCGGTTGACGAGCAGGCCGCGCTCGCGCGCCTGAGTCACGACAGGCAGCGCGTCGACGCTCAACTGCAGTCCGCGCATGACCCCTTCGCCGCGAACCTCGACGATCATCGGATGCTTCAAGGCGAGCGTGCGAAGCCGTCGCTCGAAGTGCGCGCCGACGGTCCTGACGTGCTCGATCAGGCCGTGATCCATCAACTGCTCCAACACGAAGGCCGCCGCCCGCGTCGCCAGCAGGTTGCCGCCATACGTGCTGCCGTGGTCGCCGGGGGAGATCGTCTGCGCCACGTGTTCCGAGACGAGCGCCGCTCCAATCGGCACGCCCGATCCGAGCGCCTTGCCGACGGAGATGAGGTCAGGCTGCCAACCGAGCGCCTGCGAATAGAACGGATAACCCGTGCGGCCGAGACCGGTCTGCACTTCGTCCGCGATCAGCAATGTTCCGGTTCGTTTACAGACGTCGCTGATCGCCCGTGCGAACTCGGCGGGCAGCGGCCGAATCCCGCCTTCGCCGCGGATCGGCTCGGCGATGACCGCCGCCGTCCCTTCGTTCACCGCGCTGGCCAGGAGATCGGGCCGCGTATCAGGCACGAACGTCACCGGCTCGATGAGCGGCAGGAAGGGCGCGCGATAGTGCTCGTCGTGGGTGATCGACAGTGCGCCCATCGTCCGGCCGCCAAAGGCGCCCTCGATGGCGACGAACCCGACGCGCCCTTTCACACCTTTGGTGTGCCAGTAGCGGCGGGCGAACTTCAGGCACGCTTCATTGGCTTCCGCGCCGCTGTTGCAGAAGAATGCGCGCTGCAGTCCGGACAACGCGCTGAGGCGCGACGCCGCCTCCGCCTGATACGGGTGGTAATAGAGGTTCGACGTGTGCAGCAGCGTCGACGCCTGATCGGCGATGGCCGCCGCGAGTCCGGGATGCGCATGGCCGAGCGAGGCGACGCCGATGCCCGACACGAAATCGAGGTACTCGCGGCCGTCGACGTCGTAGAGACGCGGACCGCTGCCGCGGACGAACGCCACCGGCTGGCGCCTGTACGTCTGCAGCACGTGGCGGGACTCCCGCCCCAGAATGTCGTCCAGCGTCAGTTTCATCGCACCACCTGTGTGCACCCGCCACCGGGTGCCGTGTCAACCGCCAGCGCGTCGAATTTCGTCTCGCGTCCGTTGGCAATCACGACGTCGCGAACGCCACCGGCCAGGGCCGCGCGGCATGCCTGCAGCTTGGCCACCATCCCCTTGTTCGCCGTTCCGGCCTTGATCAGCCGGGCCGCCTCGCGGCCGGTCATGCGGCCGATCGTGTGCCCGTGCTCGTCGAGCACGCCTGATGTTCCGCCGGCGATGACCAGCCGCCGTGCGCCGATCGCCTGCGCCAGATGAGACGCGAGCGTGTCGGCGTTGACGTTCATCAACCGGCCGTCACGCGTCGCCCCGACGCAGGCCACGATCGGTACGTACCCCCGCCCCAGCAGATCCGTCAGCAGCTGCGGCCTGCCGTTGGCGACGGGCGCGCCTACCAATCCGAGGTCAACACGTTCGCCGGCGACGGTCGTGATCGGCGCCGCGCGCTTCACCGTCGCCACAGTGGCGTCGGCCCCGGTCAGCCCCACAGGCTTTGCGCCTGCGCGCCGGACCGCAGCGACGAGGCGTGTGTTAATCGCGCCGGCGAGCACCGCCACGACCACGTCGAGCGTCGGCTCGTCCGTGACGCGCAGGCCATCCACCTGCCGTTTCGGAATGCCCGCCACCGCCAGCGCCGCGTCGATCTCCTTCCCGCCGCCGTGAACGACCACCAGCGGCGTCCGGGCCGACAGGGCGGCGATCCCTCTGGCCATGCGACCGAGATCG
>JBOGIQ010000099.1:0-17683 GCA_050742535.1 Vicinamibacterales bacterium
TGGCGATCCACGGCGGGTCGCGGCTGCGCGCCGGGCCGCTGCGCATCTGCAATGGCGGCACGTCACGCGTCAGTACTTCGCGCTCTACGACGAGGCGGCGTCGCGTTTTGGAGGACCTCATGAAGTCGACGATCTGGTGCCTCGCCGCGATACTCGTTTCTCTGTCGGTTGAGGCACCCCTGCAAGGGGAGCCCGACGCGGATGCCGCCTGCCCGAACACCGACACGACGTCGCTGATCGAGCGGTTTTTGACGCGCGAGGAGCCGCCGCTCCGCGCGTATCGAGCGCATCGCACGCTTCGTGCGATCAACCCGCGATTTCGCGCCGAGGCGACGCTCGAAGCGATCACCGAGCTGCTGGCGGACGGAACGTTCCGTTATCAGATCGTTCGCGAGGAGGGGTCGGGCTCCGTGCGCACGCGAGTGCTGCACGCCGTGCTTAAAGATGAGCAGCGGTTGTGGCAACGGGGTGATCCGCGGCGCAGCAGCCTGTCGGCCGACAACTACACCTTTCGACTGGACGAAATT
The DNA here is from genome assembly GCA_050742535.1 of Vicinamibacterales bacterium. Taxonomy (GTDB): domain Bacteria; phylum Acidobacteriota; class Vicinamibacteria; order Vicinamibacterales; family UBA2999; genus Gp6-AA40. Next base: position 528 of record JBOGIQ010000099.1, read on the forward strand.
GCCACGGCGCCGGCTCCAGACACCGCGGACGCAGCCTGGCTCATCGGCATTACGCCGTTGCGCCGCGATGTGCTGCTCGTGGAAGGACGCATCGCCGTGGACAGCACCGGCGATCTGCTGCGTGTCGAGGGCCGTCTGCCGAAAAACCCGTCATTCTGGACCAGCCGCGTCGATGTCGTCCGGCAATACGCACGGCTCGGTGGCGTACGCGTGCCGGTTCTGACAACGTCGGTTGCACACGTGAAGATCGCGGGCCGGTCGGAGTTCCAGATGACGTACCGGTACGAGTCGATTAACGGCGAGCTCGTGACCACGGATACGAAGTAACTGCTGATGCTGTGACGAGGTCAGCGTCCAGAGGGCGCGTAGGTGAAGCCAGCTGACGGCAGCGGGGTATCCAGCGACGAGGACCCCAGCCGGTTTCGCACCCAATCGCCGGCCGCCTGGTCGAGCGTGAAGGTTCGTGCCCCGGGGTCGGCGAATTCCCGTGCGTCAATAGAGGCACGCATCAGACCACGATCGGCATGCGTCGGAGTTGCAAGCAGGTAATGACCGATTTCGTGAGCCACTGCGCGGCCAAGCACGATGCCGAGGTGGTAATGGGTGAATTCCGGTTTGTCGAGGAGCAGGACACGGTTTCGGGACGCCTCGAGGACGCGCTCGGCGCCCGCGATCGAGGCGATCGCCAGTGGACGTTGTCCGCCGTGCGGCACTAGTTCGCCGACAGTCCACGTCTTGTCCGAGCCGGTCGTGACCGCCTCACGCCGGCTGATGACGAGAACCCGCAGCGCGGCCGACGGCGCCGAATGGCCGTGCGCTTTGGACCATCGCAGCACGACGCCTTCGCGCCGCCAGATCCCCTCGGCCTCGGACACGAGCACGCTGCGCGAAATAACTGGCAGATCCGGTGCGACGGTCAGCAGCGCGGAAAGGGAGAAACGCGGCGCAGGCAGAGCGTTGACTGCAGCGCCGACGCTGCGAGGCAGCAGGATCGCGGCGAATGCCGCGATGGTCAGCAAGATCGCGTCCTTGGCAAGCCGCCCAGCCATCGGCGCGATTGTGCCTGACTCAGAGGTATATGTCGAGACCGTGACAACGGTGTAACGTTTGTGTAACTACGGCAGCCTGGCGCACGAGAGTACATAGGGGAGTCAGCTGTAACCATCACGTAAAATCTTCGGCAAACCGATCCGATTCCGCTGCCGATCGAATATAAGGATCTACATCGTGATTGAAAATCGGTTGGCCGTCCGGACCGTTGCGCAAATCGCGGTCGAAGCCGTGCGCGAAGCATCGCCTGACCTCACAGTCGCCGGCGTCATGCCCGGTGATGGAGGGACCAATTACGTCGAGATCCTGATCAACGTCGAGGGGTGGGATTCCGACGGCTCTCAAATCACCGTCGGCGCCTTCCGGAACACTGGGCCGGCGGCGTTCAAGAAGCAAATCTCCGACTCAATTCAGCGGCGCCTCCACGAATCCCCCCACTAACTGGTGGAGCCCGCCCTGCCGCCGGATTTCCGCCGCGGCGCTCAGTCGACGACGTAACTAAAAACCTTCCAGCGGCCGTCCTTTTCCATCATTGAGCCGCAGACGCGAATCTCCGCTTCAGCCCCGGAGGTATCGCGGACGCGAAACGTCGACTGTCGATGCACGCGGTAACCGGCGTACGGCGTGACATCGTCAAAGCTGACGTCGAGAAGCTCGTAGCGCTTGCCGCCGTGCGCCGTCAGCGTATTCGTCAGCGCGAGGTTGCTCTTCTGACGCAGGTCGCCCCACACGTAAGAAAGCGGAAGGTTCCGCTCGGGCCGTGCCGCCGGTAGGGAAGGCCAGACGTGGTTCGCGAATTCTTCCTCGCTGAGTGCCAGATCCTGGAGCCGCGTGCGGTCGCGCGCCTCGAACGCATCGAGCACAGCGCGTGCGAGCGCCTCAGGCGAACCGGAGGTGTTCGCCAGCGGCGGCTTCGAGCTGCAACCCGTCGCGGCCAGTACTCCAACGAACGCCGCGACAAACACAACCTTCGTGACCTTCGTCGTCTTCGCGATCTTCGAGCTGAAAAAAAAGAGGCGGGTGCCTGAGCACCCGCCCGTAAGGGCCTGACTCATCGACCCCGATTCTAATTCTGCGGGAATGAGGTCCAGCCGGCCATCCAGTTCGGCGACGGCGCGGGAGGCACGGCGCCGATGAAGGTCACCTGCTCGAAGAAGCCGTCGTTCGGTGGCTGAATCGGGGCCAACTGTCCACCGGCGAGCGTGAGGACGGAGCTGGGCTGGAAGTTCGGGTTGGCGTGGTTCGCGCACGCGGCCGTGGAGATACCGCCGTCGACGCCGACGCGGACGTTCGGGAAACGCGCGCTGTTGATGAAGGTCGTCACGCTCGAGTGCATGTTCGAGACGTTGCCCCAGGAGACGCCTGCTCCCATCTGTGACGTGCCGTTGTTCACCTGGCCGGTGGTGTCGGTGTTGCTTGTTTCGATCTGGAATCCCTGACGCATGCCAGTCATCAGGAAGTTTCGGATCGTAAACGCAGTGCCGCGGCGGAGGTTGGCGCCGCGTTGCACTTCGGATGCGATGCCCGCAGGGTCGCCGCAGATGGTGATGTTGTAAACCTGCGGATTCGAGCGCGGCAGCGCGTTGTTGTTGAACTCGTTGTTATCCGCCTCGATCGCATTGTCGGCATCGTCACCGCGCTGATGGATGGCCGCGAACTGCACGCGTCCGTTCCATCCGAACGTCCAGTCGAGGCTGTCGTCCGCCGCATTCGACATCACCGCATGCTTCATATCCACGGTCCCGCCGAAGAACTCGATCGCGTCGTCGCGGCTCATATGCGCCTGCACGAAATCGACCTGCGTGCCCTTGCCGACACCCTGGAAGGCAATCCCGTTCAGCTCGTTGTCCGGGCTGAACTCGATGCCCGAAAACTCGACGCGGACGTACTTCAGCACGCCGCTGCTGTCGTTCGGGTCGGTGCCGCCATACACGCCGGTGTCGCCTTCGCCCGCTCCCTCGCCGCCTTCGAGATTGACGGGGGCACGGCCGTTGATGATCAGACCGCCCCAGTCTCCGCGGCTGCGCGTGCCGGGCGCCTGGTCGCTGGTGAACACGATCGGCTGGGTTGGCGTTCCGACCGCGTTGAGCTTGCCGCCGCGCTCGATGATCAACGTGCCGGTGCTTCCCGATTCGCCGATGACCCAGGTGCCCGCCTGGATGTTGAGCGTACCGCCGTCGCGAACGAAAACCGCGCCGCGCAGCACGTAGTAGTTGGTATTGGCAAAGTTCTGCGTCTCGGTGATCTCGCCACTGACGACGATCACCGGCTTGTCGATGCCTGGAACGTTGACGGGTGACGAGAGCTGCGCCGATGTCGCCTCGGGGAGAACCGCGACCAACCCCGTTGCCAACGCCGCTCCACACACAATGCGCTTGACGTACATGATGCCCGGTGTGCTCCTTCTGTTGATCATGGCCATCCTTAGAAAACGTTGTAGCCGAACGACAGTGAGACGGTACGGCCGTTGTTGAAGAATCGCTGGTCCGACCGTGTCGTCAGCAGCGTCTGCGTGAAGAGGTACCGCTCATCGGTCAGATTCTCGAGCGTCAGTCGCACGCCGAAATTGCGGAAGCGCTGTGCCAGCACCACGTCGAGCAGCCCGCGGCCCTCCTCGATGATGTCGGGCGCCTGATTGGCACCGACGTCCGAGATGCGATCGCCGAAGTAGTTGTAGAGGAGGCGCCCCGAAAATCCCTTCAGCGTGTACTCGCCGCTCACGTTGAACAGGTGGCGCGACTGCCCGGCGAGCGGGCGCTCCAGCGACGTCTGCACCGTTCGCTGCTCGGGGAGCAGCGTGATCTTCGAATCCACGAATGTGTAGTTCCCGCTCACGAAGACGTTCGGTCCGAACTGCTGGCCCGCCTCGAGTTCGATGCCGAAGTTCCGCGCGTGATGGGAGTTCTGGAACGTCGCAATCGGGTTGGCCGCGGCGATAACGACGCGTTCGATCGGCTTGTCGAAGTACTTGTAGAAAACGCTCGCGGCAACCACGTTGCGGCCGCCGTTGAACCGCTCCCAGCGCCCATCGACGTTCTGAATCAGTGCGCGAACCAGGTTTGGATTGCCCTTCACGGCACGGTTCCCCACCACATCCGTGAATTCGAACTCGGCCAGCTCGCGGAACTCCGGGCGGTTGACGGTCGTGCTGTAGCTGACGCGGAGGTTCGTCGAATCGCTCAGCGCCTGCACCAGGTTGACGCCGGGAAAGAGGTCGGTGTTCTTGTTTGTCGCGAGAACCTCGCGCGCGAAGAGTCCAAATGGATCCTGCGTGAGGACGGTCTGGTCGAACCGTTCGACGCGCACGCCTCCCACCAGCCGCGTCCGGTTGGAAATCGTCAGATCCACCATGCCGTAGCCCGCGGTGGTCGATTGATCACCCGCGTACGCGTCGACGGGCCGCGTCTCTTCGTTGAACCGGAACGCGACCCCGATGTTCTCGGGCACGAACAGCTCTTCGGGTGTGAGCTGATTGTTGAAGAGCAGGTTGCCGCTGTCCGCCTTCTGCACCGTGATTGGAATGAAGTGGAAGCGGCGCGACGCGAAGTCGCGATTCCGGTCGACGTAGTTGACGCCGAACTTGTACTGCATCGGCCGTCGGCCTGTTGCCGGGGTGATGCTCCAGTTGGCCGCGACGTCCACCGTGTCGTCGTCGAGCGTGTTGAACATGCGGAAGCCACTCTGCGACTCGTCGGCATATGTGAACGGTGTCGGATCGACGGCGTTCAGCGCCCGCTCGTACAGCGTCTCGCGCAGGTCCGGTTCGTCGCGTGTGGCGCGCGCGACGTTCACACGCCAGTCGAGCCGGCTGTTGGAGAGGCTCTGGAAGAAGTGCTCGCCGCCGACCGCGTTCGAGAGCAGCCCTTCCTCGATGAACTGCAGGCGGAAGTTGCGATACTGCCGCTGGTTGTCGGCGTTCGTGCCTTGAAAAAAGCGTCCCTCGTCACGCCCGCTGTGGGTGTAGAAGTTTTCGATGTTCAGACGGTGCGTCGGCTGGAACTGGTACGAGAAGTTACCGACAATGCCAAGCTGCGCCTTCTGCGCGCCCGTCTGCATCTGATAATCGTTGGTCGCTTCGAGCTCTCCCTCGCCGGCAATTCGAAAGAAACGGCGCGTCTCGCCGACGAACTGCTCTTTGTACGAATGTGTTGCACTGGCGACAACGCCCAGCTTGCCGAAGCGATCGCCCATCGCGACGCTCCAGTTCTGGCCGGGCTTGGCGTCCTTGCTGACCGGGCGCCACCGGTTCTCCAGCATCCGACCGAATGCGGTGATTTCATCAGCCGAATAGCCGACGTCCGGCGTGAAGATGCCGCTGCGGACGATCTTGTCGTCCGGGAATCCCGACGGAATCGCGCGCGCGCCGTTGTCGAACCCCCACACGTCGCGAGAGCCGAGCGGGCTGAACGGAATCGACTTACCCGTCGCGGTCGAGTAGTGACTCACGCCGTATGAGAAATCCAGGGTCCGTGTCGCCGGAAGCTTCATCGGCACGATCTGCACCAGACCGCCGGCAAACTCCGCTGACCGATCCGGTGAGTACGACTTGTTCACCTGGACGCTGTCGATGAGGCCGGTTGGAAACAGGTCGAGCGGAACGACCTTTTTGTCAGGTTCGGTGGTCGGGATGACCGAACCGGCGAGCGTGGTGTTGCTGTAGCGTTCGCCGAGCCCCCGCACAAAAACGTACTGATTGTCCACGAGCGACAGGCCCGTGACGCGCGACATAGCGGCTGCGGCGTCCGAGTCGCCGTTCCGCTTCATCTCCTGCGCGCCGATGTTGTCCGTAATGACGGGCGCGTTCTTGCGCTCAATCAGCTGCGCTTCCGCCGACGATGTTTCGACATCAGTGGCGCGCGCCGTGACCTCGATCGCAGTGGAGAATCTGGCCAGGCGCATGCCGACATCGGCTGTCATCGTCCGCTCAGCGCCCGCGGTCAGCGTGATCGTCCTCGCCTCATATCCCTCGAGCGCGATCTTGAGCTGATGAGGGCCTGGCGCCAGGTGCAGGACGTAGCGGCCGTCGACGTCCGTGTAAACGACCTGCCCGGCCTCTGCTTCGACAGGGACTCCGGGGAGTGTGATGCCGTTCACCTCGTCACGTACGGTGCCGGTGACGGTGACCGTCTGTGCGGCGCCCGGCCGCGCCGTCGGCGCCTGTGCCGCGCCCGGCGCCGGGGCGCCAAGAACGACGACCAGCAGGGTGGTAAGTGCTCTACCTCGAAAGCTCATTACACATTCCTTCTCTGTTGTGGTGCGGTACCGCAGCAACGGAACTGTATGGAGGCGATGTGATCTCGACGCGACAAGTTCGTTACAGGCAGGTAAATTGCCGCACGGACCAGGACGTAGTCCGTCCGCGGAATTCACACAATTGACGGGCGATGTGTAACGAACGTGACGGTTGTGTTTCGGAGATGTAAATTCCGTCGGATGTCCGCGGGCGTTGGTTGGGGGGTCGGAGAGGTACCGCGGTCCCGCCGCAGCAATCAGGCGGGTCGGAAAAGGGCGCGCTGTTGAGCCAGATGGCGAACGTCCTGCCGCTGCCTGGCCTGCGAGTCGCGCCCTTGCGGAGCAAGATCTGCTAACGGCTTCGGCCCGGAGCGCGGCGGCTGGTTGAGCTCTTCCGCCCGCGCGCGGAGCCGCGGTTCGATGAGCCGCGCGATGATCGTTCGTCAGCCATAGCCATCGACGCGCCACGTCGCGCCCGCGGCCTTCCCTCCTCGTCCTCCATTTCGTCCTCGTCCTCGCCGCTACTCATGAGCGCTTCGCGATTCACATCGGATTTCGCGATGGTGTTGAGCTTCTCGTCGGCCGCCTTCTCCTCGTCGAGGGTCGCGCCGAGCAGCTCCTGTGCCCGCTCGTGGCCCATCAGTTCGGCGAAGTAGGCAAGCGTGCCGTACGACGCAATTTCATAGTGTTCGACTTTCTGACAGCCGGCAATCAATGCGGCGTCGAGAACCGGACCTTCCTCGAGCTCTTCCATCGCGGTGTTGCCTTCCTCGAGGATGCCCATGATCCCGTCGCACTTCTTGCCGCGCGGCGTCTCGCCGATTGACTTGAAGACCTGTTCGAGCCGGGTCGCCTGCTTCTCGGTCTGGCGAAGATGCTCGGTAAGCGCGGACCGGAGTTCGTCCGACTGGGCGTGTTTGGCGATCTTCGGCAGCGCCTTGATGATTCGCTTCTCCGCGTCGTACATGTCGCGAAGTTCTTCAACGAACAGCTCGTGCAGCGTCTGTGCGGCCATCTGTGTCTCCTTAACGGCTTACGGCTCTGTCGTGTGACAAGACTCGTCATTCGGAAGTCGCAACTCCCGTGCCGCCGACGAGTTAAGTAGGCCCTTCCGCCACGATGCGATAGGATCCGGAATCGTGCTCGCCGTGCTCCGTCGTCGTCTGGTGATCACTACGTGGGTGATCGTCAGCACGCAGGACCAAGACAGATGGTCACCGCCAACGACGGCGCGTTCGTGTTTGGCGGCCTTCGTCCGGACGACTACGTCCTGACTGCCGTGATCGACGGATTTGCGCCTCGCGAACTCCGGCTCTCCGTCAAACCGCGCGACGCACAGTCGATCAGGCTCGGGCTGGATATCGGGCGGGTCGCGGCGGCGATCGACGTCGTGGCTTCCGCGGCGCTGCCGAGCACGCACTCGCCGAGCTCGACGATGCTCCGGGCTGAACAGATTGCTGATATGCCGATTGCGCAACGGACGAGCCTTCCGGATGCGATCGCCGGCGCCGCTCCGGGAGTCGTCCGCGGCCACGATGATTTCGTGCACATCCGCGGTCACGAAGTCGCGCTGAACCCGTCGATCGACGGCGTGCAGTTCTGGGAGAACGCCCACTCAGTGTTCTCGCCCGGGCTCGGTGTGGACTACATCGACTCCATCAATTGCATGACCGGCGGCTTTTCCGCCGAATACGGCAACCGCTTCGGCGGTGTGCTCGACGTGGTGACGAAATCCGGATTGACGATGCGGAACCGGGGTTCTCTGACGCTGGGTACCGGCACTGCCGGGCGGCACAACGCCGGCGTAGAGTTCGGCGGCTCGCAACGAAGGGCGGGGTATTACCTGAATGTGAGCGGTTTCGCCTCGGATCGTTTCCTCAGCCCGCCGTCGCCGCGTTCCATTCACAACACCGGCCGCGGCCTTCGCCGTTTCGGGCGGATCGATTTGAACGCCGGTGGCCGCCACCGGCTGGCGTTTATCGTCAGCGGCGACGGCGTGAACTTCGAGCTGCCGATGGAGGAACGCGACGAGCTACTCCGCCCGGACTTCAGGAATCTCCAGCGCGCGCGGTCGCAGAGCGCGATCCTGTCGTGGCAGCATGCGCTCTCGGCCGAGACGGCGATGCAGACCGCGTTCTATCAGCGCTGGTCTACCGTCCGTCAGTTCCCCGAAACGACGGATCGATTCGGCGCACAGACCGACGCCGAGCGGACGCTCAATACATTCGGCCTCAAGAGCGACGTCACGCGCGTCGCCGGCCGCCATACGGTCAAAGCGGGCGCCGACGTCGTGATGCTGCGGCCGCGCGAGGATCTGTTTTATCTGAGTCAGCCCTGGATCGATTTCACGCATCTGGCGGAGGTCAACGAAAGCCACGTGCACTTTCGCGCGCCGAGCGCCGGTGCGGGAGTTCCTCGCCCGGTGATTTTCGCGGCGGCACGGTCGGGCGGCCAGGCCAGCGTCTTCGTTCAGGACAAACTGGAGGTCACGCCGGCGTTCACCGTAGACGTGGGTGTGCGGTTCGACCGGTACACACTGGCGATCTCTGAATCCCACTTCAGTCCCCGGGTGAACGCAGCCTGGCGGCTGCCCTCGGGAACGGTGCTGTTCGGGTCGTACAACCATTTCTTCGTGCCGCCGCCCATTGAAAACGTGCTGGCTGGCAGTGCGGGGCTGACCCGCCTGGTCTCTGAAATCGGGCGGCCGCTGCCGCCGGTGGGCGCGCTCACTGAGGATCAATTCGAAGCGGGCGTTACGCATCCAATCCCGGCGATCGGCTCGGTCGGCGTCACTGGCTACTACCGTTCCAGCGACGATCCTCCGCACACATCGTTGTTTCCCGACTCCCGCTTCTACACCTACGCCAGCTTCGACCAGGGGAAGGCCTACGGCACGGAAGTGAAGCTGAACGTGCCCGGGTTGGCGAACATCGGTTTGTCCGGCACCGTGAACTATGCGTTCGGCCGCGTGTGGTTCTACAACCCGATCGTGGCGGGCTTCACGACCGAGGCCGCGCACCTCACGGAAGCGGACAGGTTCCTCGCTCCGATGGACCAGACGCACACGCTCACGTCGGGGTTGACCTACCGGCACAGTCGATCGCGAGTCTGGGCCGGGCTTACCCTGGAATATGGCAGCGGGACCCCTGGTGGTCACGGCGGCGGCGACCACGAGCACGCGGACGGCGAATCGCACGAGCACGCGTCAGGTGCTGGCCTTTGTGCCGCGCGTTGTGCCTCGCGCTTTACGCAAAACCTGTCGCTCGGCTGGACTCCGGCTTCGCCCGCAGCAGGCCGTGTCCGTCTGGCGATTCAATTCAATGTCGAGAACGTCTCGAACCAGATGTACCTGTTGTCGAAAGAGAGCACGATGGTGCAGGGCCAGTATTCGAGTCCACGGCTCGTCTCGGGCTCGGTGCGCCTGCAGTTTTGACCTTTGCCTTTTGACTTAGCCTCGTTACATTCCGGTGAGATGGCCTAAACGCGGCCGTCATCCGCGGCGCGTATCGTCGCGGTATGCAGAACGTCCCTCAGGATCTACCGATCGCTCGAACGGGGATGGAACACATTCTGCGACGCATTCAGGGTGAGTTCCGTGAGATGCCCGGACTGCGTTTGACGTGCCGCCAGGCGCAGCGGCTCTGGAACCTCGATCAGCTGGTGTGCGAGTCGCTGCTCGCTGCGCTGGTCGATGTGCGGTTTCTCGTCGAATGCGATGGCGTCTTCCTGCAGAGGACCGACGCCGTTGCCAGCGGGGTGCTGCGCAACGCCGAGCGCTTCAGCTAGCGCGGATCCGCCCCACGAAATCCACAACGATATAATCGGCCTCTCTCAGGAGGCGCTCATGGCCGCGACCACCCAGTGGTACATGAAAGGGAAGGGCTACGAATTCTGCAACTGCACGTTCGGGTGCGGGTGCAATTTTGCCGGCGTTCCGAGCTCGAAGGACGGGAGCTGCCGCGCGCTGGTTGGCTGCCACATTCTCGAAGGCAAAGCGGGCGACGTCGATTTAGCCGGCGTCAAGTGCGCCGCCGTTGTCCACTGGCCGAAAGCGATCCACGAGGGGAACGGCAAGGCCGCATTCGTGGTGGACCCTGCGACCACCGACACGCAGATCGAGATGCTGGCGCAGATCTTTACCGGCAAGCTGGGCGGGCTGCCCTGGGAGCTGCTCGGCCCGACGTTCGACGTCGTCGGCCTCGAGAAGGCAAAGATCGCCATCACCGGCGAAGGACGCCGCAGCACGTTCTCCATGGAGGGCATCGGCGAAGGCCGCGGCCAGGCGTTCATCAACCCGGTGACGGGTGACGAGCATCTTGCCAACCTCGATCTGCCCGATGGATTCATCTGGAAGAAAGGCGAGTGCGGCCAGGGGACGTTCACGGCGAAGGCGGGCGGCATCTCGCTCGATTTCGACAAGACGAACTGGATTTACTACGAGTTCGACTGGTCGAACATGGGCGCCGCCGCGGCGGCGTGATGTCGTCGTCGTAGTGTCCGCCTTCAGGCGGACCGTCTGTCGTCGTAGTGTCCGCCTTCAGGCGGACCCTTCCGGAAGCGTCACCGTAAACACGGCGCCGCCCTCCGGCCGGTTGGCCGCGACGACCGTGCCGCCGTGGAGCTCGATGAGGTGTTTCACGATCGCCAGCCCGAGGCCGGTCCCCGGACGCGAACGCGACTTATCGACCCGGTAAAAGCGCTCGAAGACCCGCGTCAAATCGCCCGCCGGAAGTCCGGGGCCCGAGTCGATCACCTCGATCCGGCAGGAGCCGTCGGCACGGTGTGCCCGCAGCCGGATTTCGGTGTCATCGGGCGAGTAGTTCACCGCATTCTCGGCGAGGTTGCGTATCACGTCGTGCAGCTTGGCTGGATCCGCCGGCACGCGGCACTCGGCAGGCACATCAACGACCACACGCTGCCGCTTGGTTTCGATGGACGGGGCAAGGTCGGCGAGCACCGCCTGGAAGATCTGGCGCACGTCGCAGGACACTCGTTCCAGCACCTCCTGCCGCGCGTCCAGCCGCGCCAGCCGCAGCAGATCCGACACCAGCCGTTCCATCCGCGTCGTCTGCCGCCAGATGATGTCGATGAAGCGTTCGGCGTTCTCCGTGTCGGACGGGTCGTCGCGCAGCGCTTCGAGGTAACCGCGAATCGCGGTCAGCGGCGTCCGCAGCTCATGGGAGACGTTGGCGACGAAATCGCGGCGGATCTGGTCCGTGCGGCGCAAATCGGTCACGTCGTGCAGGACCAGCACCGCGCCGCCGCCGCCGCCTGCGGCAACGGGAGCCGCGCGGGCGACGAACATCCGGCCGGGGTCCCGTGTCAGCGAGATCTCGCGCGCCTCCACGTCCTCGCCGCCGAGCGCGGTGGTCAGCTGGGCCGAGATATCCGGATGGCGGATGACCTCGAGGTAATGCCGTCCGAGGGCGGTTCCATCGACGCGCAGCATCTGCTGCGCGGCGCGGTTGGCGAGCTGCAGACGTCCATCGCCGCTCACGACGAGCACGCCCTCGACCATGCCCGTGAGGATGGCGTCGCTGCGGGCGCGATCGCGCGACAGCTCGTCGACGCGCCGCCCCAGCTCCTGAATCGAGGAGTCCAGCACGCGCGCCACCGTGCCCAGCTCGTCGTTGCCGTAATCGATGCTCGCTCGGGGCGATTCACCTGCCGTATAGCGATTGGCGACGGCGGCGATTTCGCGGACCCGGCGCCCAAGCGGTGCCGAAAATGCCCAGGCAATGGCGAGCGCTATCGGTATGGTCAGCGCAAGGGCGACGAGCGTCAGGTTTCGAATGGCCGCGAGTTGGGCATCGATCTCCGTGAGCGGGAGCGCGAGGCGCACGTAGCGCACGACCGGATGGCGCGCACGCGTCGCGACGTAGAGCATGTCGGTGCCGACGGTGTCGCTGAACCGCTGGAAGACGCCGAGCCCGGTTTCGCGCGCGCCGACTATTTCCGGGCGCGATCCATGGTTGTCGAGCGTGCGAAGCTGCTCCGGCGTTTGCGACGAATCGCCGACGACCCGCCCGTCTTCGGCGACGAGTGTGACCCGGCTGACGCTGTTGCGCCCGAGGCGGTCGGCCTCATCGTCCAGTGCCCCCTCGTCCAGCGATGTGGCGGACGCAATCAGCTGCGCGATCAGGCGTGCTTCGTCGGTGAGGCGCTGGGTGATCGCGGCACGCTGCCGATCGCGGACCTGCCAGGACAGCAGCAGGGCAGCGACGATCAGCGAGACGCCGGCGGCGCCGACGGCGGCAACGAACACTTTCGTGCGGAAGCTCGTGCGCACGTTCGTCCGGTCAGGCCTCCGCCTCGGCCCCGTCCGCAACCAGCTTGTAGCCGAACTGCTTGACCGTCACCAGTCGATCCACGAGCACCGGCAACTTCTCGCGCAGTCGGCGGACGTGGACGTCGACGGTGCGCGTGCCGCCGGTGTAGCGGTAGCCCCACACGTCGCCGAGCAGCAGATCCCGCGACAGGACGCGGCCGCGGTGCTGCAGGAAGTAGCGCAGGAGCATGAATTCCTTGGCCGTCAGCTTCACCTCTTTGCCCTCGTCGGTGATCGTGTGGGTCGAGAGATCGACGTTGAGGGGGCCGAGGGTCAGGAGGGTTTCTTCGGGTTCGGAACGGCGGGTCCGCCGGACGAGCGCCCGGATGCGCGCCAACAGCTCGTTCGGGCTGAACGGTTTGGAGATGTAGTCGTCGGCGCCGATCTCCAGGCCCATGATGCGGTCGGTCTCTTCCGCGCGCGCCGTGACCATGATGATGGGCAGCATGGCGGTCGTCCGATCGGCGCGGAGCAGGCGACAGACTTCGAGGCCGCTGATCCCCGGCAGCATGACGTCGAGGATGGCGACATCCACCGGCTGTGTGCGCGCATGAGCCAGGGCGTCGTCGCCGGAGGTGGCGACGTGCGGGTGCCAGCCGGCCTTCTGGATGTAGTGGGCGATCAGGCTCGCGATATCGCGATCGTCTTCGGCAACGAGAATCTGCACTCGAGGGCTGTGGTTCAGTCTACAGGGATCCCGCCGAGTCTTGCGCCTCGTGTAACGCGGCACTTACAATGGAGGTTCGCCTGTCCCGAGCGAGGGTCGTCAGACGCCCGAGTCGAGGGGCACCACCGAGTGGGCCGCTAGCTCAATTGGCAGAGCAGCAGACTCTTAATCTGCGGGTTCTCGGTTCGATTCCGAGGCGGCTCACCAGCCTCCGCTCTGGATCCTCGCGGAGGCTGTCCGCCGTAGCCGTCGGCGCAGCCGACGCGTAGGCGGACCCCAACGCTCGCTTCGAGACTCCGGCTGGCGAGCCAACCAGGCATTCCCGCGGCGCGAAGACTGGCGCGAAGGCGGACATATCTGCAGCGTGGCCAACGCCATCAGATCGCAGAAAGTGCAATGACCGGCCCACCAACCCTCGATTGACTTAGCGATCCGAAAACCGGAGGATGGAAGCGCCTTTGCACCGGTCGACGGCGTGTCCGAGCCGAAGCGATTCGTTTACATCCTGAAAAGCGTCAGCGACCCCACCCAGTACTACGTCGGCGTCACGTCCAACCCTTTCGCAAGGCTGGCGGCGCACAACGCCGGCCTCTCGGTGCACACGGCGGAGCATCGGCCTTGGAAAACGCTGGTGGTGATCGAATTCGACGAAGAGGAACCAGCGCGCCGGTTTGAAAAGTACCTGAAGACCGGTTCCGGTCGCGAGTTCTCCCGGCGCCATTTCAGACAAACGGTCACGACAAAACGTCGGCCGTTCGCAGACTCACCGGAATCCTGAGCGTGGACGCATTCAGATCTCGAGCATCACGGCACGTCTTCGATTCGGCCCGCGACGGATAAAGATTAGATCCTTGATGCCGCCGGAGATTCCCGATCGGAGATACGAATACGCGAACGTGTTAACGGGTGCTCTGGAGTCCGTTTCAGCGATCGACATGCCGATCGGCTTCGATAGCGAATGGATTGAAGGGGCGTTTTATCGAGACGCAATCGGTCGTGAATACCTCTGCCTGAAAATCGCTGGGGATGAGATCCACCTCCGAATGCTGAACAGCCTGCGGCAGCACGGCTACAACCTATGGGTGAATTTCACCATCAAGGCCGAGAAAAACATGCACTACGTTCGCCTCACCGAACCAGCGGATCTGCAGCGGCTAGAGGCAGAAAACGAACGCTACACGCAGCGGGTCGAAATTGGTGGCCAAGCCCCGATTCCGTGCATTCCGCTCAATGAACAGGGGGCCTTCATAATCTGCGATCCGCGCCCTCCAACGAAGAAGGACTAAGAGAGTATCACTTCGATGGGCGGTGAGCGCGTGCCCTCTTCGCCGGTCGCCAACGGTACTCGGGCCGCATCCGAACCGTTCTGAGCTTCGAGTAGACCTCCGTGCCGCGCGGGTCGATGGCTTGATCGAACAGCGCGTACACGTCGCGAATCGAGGCCACCGGACACGGCCCACACGGGACACGTCGCCGGATCGCTAAGGAAAGCGCAAAGGTGGTGTCCGCACTTGGTTGGTTCGAGAGCAATGCGCGGGCGAAACATTCACCCCGACCTGACCGCTGCAAGCGGTGTCTAATACGCGTCGGAGGTCCGCCCCATGAGGATTCGGATCGCGTTGCTGCTGTCGTCCGTTTTGGTCGTGCCCGTCTGGGCAGCCGATGTGACCGGCAACTGGAAACTGAACATCAACCTGAACGGCGTGCCTGAACTGCTTTGCACCGTCACCCAGAAGGATCAGCAACTCGAAGGAACGTGTAAAGGAGGTGAGGTGGGTGGCATCGATCTGAACGACGGAAGGGTCAACGGCGATCAGGTGAGTTGGTCGTGGAAGGTCACGACGCCGGACGCCAATACGTGGACCTACGCGTTCATGGGGACGTTGGATGCAAACGGCAGCATTATGAAAGGCATCGTAAAGCTGTCCGTAGGCCCCGGCTCGAAGCAGAACGAAGTGAGCTTCGTGGCGACGAAGCAGTAACAGGTAGGCCCACTGTCTCGCCGGATGCGACGGCGACAAGGCGCAGCGTGTGGCCCGATCAGTCTGGCGTGGGGCGCTCCACTGAGTCGATGACGAGGAATTCGACCGGGCCTCGGGCTGGTTCGAGCTTGAGGCCAAGCTGCTCTTGAAGTGCAGTCTGCAACGATGGCAGGTTCTGGGTCGCGTCAATCGGGGTGCCATCGGGCACAAAGTCGAGAGTGAAGCTAAAAACGCCCGACAGCCCCGTGCGGTCAAGCACCATGCGGTCCATCCGGCCAGTCAACGACGTAGCGAGTTGACTCATCGACTGATTACCACCAGCGATCCTGTTTGGCCCGGCAATCATCCCGCAGGCGGGGCGTTCACCCGGCGGGGAGGCGGGACGCTCGCCCTTTATCTCCGCTGCGACGATGGCGGCGCAGTCGTCGTTTGCGGGCACCAAGCCTGCTTCAAGTTTGCCGTCAGCGCGGGCCACGACAAGCGCGAAGACAGGTGCATCCCTCGTTTCCAAATGCGCCTTCAACTTGAAGCGGTCCATCAAAAAAGACCGCAGCATCAGGAAGTGGGCACGAGGTGCCCCCGGACTTACGGGCCGAAGGTCACCTGACGCTCTGGCTACAACGTCGTAGTGCTCCGTCTGCACCCAATCTGGCGCTCCGACGATCAGAAAGTCGTGCACGCGATAAGCAGTGCGGATCAGCGCACGCGTTGGGACATTGGTGAGATGCCAAAGACCACTCGGCTGCACGTTCTCGATCATCGACCTGCCGAGACCAGACGGGTTTCGCTTGACCGACGCGACTTCGAAGCGCGGAGTCGGGTCTTGCGCGGCGAGGAGCGGCACAGCGGGGACGGCGAGGCCAACGAGAAGTAGGGCGAGGCGAGGCATACCACCCTCCGGCGTGGATTGTAGCGCCGATGGCTGCGGCCAAACCATGCGCCTCAATCCGGGGTTGGTCGCTCCACCGACTCCACTACAAGAACTTCCACTGCCTCGCGTCTCGGCTCCAAGCGCAGGCCGAGTTGTTCCTGAATCGCGGTGAAGAATGAGGGGCGCTCGTCATTCGGAACGATTGCTGCATCGACGGCATCTGGACGCCACGAGGCTTGAACGTCGAAGACGCCTTCGATGCCTGATTCGTCACGGACGACTTGTCCGAGGATCGATGACATCGGCCCGTCAGCAAGACCCGCCATGGTGGTGCCCCTGAGTCGAATCACACCCGCGACCCGGCTACTACTGCCTGACCGCTGGCAGGGCGTAGTCACGCAGTCAGGTCGCGGCCGTAGTCCAGTTCCGAGCGAGCCATCGGCTCGTGCTCGCGTCATCACGTATATCGTCTGGTCGCGTTTCTCGAAATGCGCCTTCAGCCGAAAGCGAGTCGCGAGCAGCGTCCGAACCATTGCTTGTCGTTGATCCTCAGTGATCGCTCCAGCCGCCTTTGCCACGATGTCGAATCGCTCGTCTTCAGTCCAACGCGGCAGTCCGAACACACGGAAGGATGGCAGTTGATACGCATAGCGAATGACATCTGCAACTGAGCGATTGTGAAGAACCACGCCCTCGGGCGGCGTCGGCGGAATGTCGATGGTGCCGTCCGTGCTCGTGTTTGGCCGCACGGATACGACGTCGAATGCTGGTGTGGGCTGCTGGGCCTGCCCGCCGACCGAGAGCCACGCCAAGCACACCGCGAGCGCCGGAATCGTGCATCGAGCTACGGTCATGGCCCTCCAGAAAGGCGCACCAAACAAGACGCCCCCAGAGCATAGCTGGTTGGGGCACCACTCCCAGCAATCGACATTTCGGCCCGTGCAGCGTTCATTCGGCTAACGCACCGCGTCTGACCTCAGTCCGGCGACGGCGGCTGGATGCTGTCGATCACTACGAAGGGGACCG
>JBOGIQ010000100.1:0-17640 GCA_050742535.1 Vicinamibacterales bacterium
CATCAGGTCGACCACCTTCGGCGGATCCTGCACTTCCGTCGCGACGATCTCCTCGCCCGCGATCTTCGCGTCGATGATCTTCCGCAGCCCCTCGCGGTACTCGTCCTTGTAGTCCTTCAGATTCAGGTCCCCGTCGAAGGTCGCCACGACCTGCTTGGCCAGCTTCATCTCCTCGGGCTTCACTTTTGAGGGAACCGAGTTCAGCTCCTCGACCTCGTCGATGCTGCGGATCTCCGCGTCGTGATGCAGCGTGTACATCACGAGGCCCTTCTTCTGCGGCCGGACGGCCACCAGGTACTCGCGGCCGTAGAGCGCCACTTTCCCGATGCCGGCCTTCCCGGCCATCCCTTCACGCATCACGGCGAACGCTTCCGACGCCACCGGTCCATCCGGCGCCAGGTAATACGCGCGGTCGACGTAAATCGGATCGATCGAGGTTTCGTCCGTGAACTGCGCGAGATCGATGACCCGCGTCGATTCGACGCGCACCTTCTGAATGTCTTCGTCGCCGACGACGACGTAGCGCCCTTTTTCGAATTCGTAGCCCTTGACGACCTCGGCGTGCGGCACCTCGCGCTCGCACTGCGGACACCAGCGTTTCTGCTGGATGCGCGTCTGGCACTCGGCGTGAAGCTGGTTGAAGGCGATCGTCGCCGCGGATTCAGTAGCCGGAAACACCTTGACCGGGATGTTCACCAGGCTGACCTTGAGGAAGCCTTTCCAGGTAGGGCGTGCTGCCATGCACGGAGTTTATCGGGTTTGCACGCGAACCAGTTCAGGGGTTCAAGAGGTTCAACAGTTCAGAGGGGTCCAACCCTTTGAACCCTTTGAACTTACACTGCGTCGTCCTCATCCCGCGAGCCGAGGTCCAGTCCGGATCCTCCCATCCGGAGCGCGTGCTCGTGGACTTTGTCGCGGAGAACCCGGCGGGCCTGTCCGTACAGGTGGGCCGGCACCTGAAGCCGGCGGGCGATGTTCCGGAAGTGCGAGATCAGGATCAGCGTGACGCCGCGTTCCTCTTTCCACGACAGCGCGGAGATCTGCGACCAGCGCATGAACCCGGTGTCGGACCAGATGCCGTCGCCGTAGAAGCCGCGCGCGATCCGCATGCTCAGCGGAAACGCACAGCCGTAATACACGAACATCATGGCTTCGCCAAACGCACGGTCGGGTTCATTGCGGACGAGTTTCGCGGCCAGCAGGAGCCCGAGCGTCACGGCAAGCAGGATGTTCAGGCGGTAATAGGCGGGCCGCTCTCCCCGCCACGTCAGCAGCGCGGTGTGCCGCCGGCGGCGGTACTTGATCAGATCCCCGGCAACTTTCAGATTCGCGGCGAGGAAGCCGAGCCCGAGCACGAACAGCACGCGCGGTGCGCCCCACGCGAACCACGGCAAGACCGTCTCCGACCCCATCAGCGCACGAATGCTTCAATTGAAATGCCACGCATTGCTGAATTGGACCCCGAAGGGGACATTTTGGATCAGGGATCAGGGATCAGGGATCAGGGATCAGGGCTACCTGGGAGGACCGGCGAGCAGCGGGTCAAAACATCGGCGGCAGCGCGCCTCATACAGACCCTGAGCGCCGACGAGCACGCGGTCGCCGCTGGCGACCAGCCGCTGCGTGTGGTTCGCCGGGTTGCCGCAGACCATGCAGATCGCATGCGTCTTCGTGATGTATTCGGCGATCGCCAGCAGCTGCGGCATCGGCTCGAACGGCTTGCCGAGGTAGTCCTGGTCGAGCCCCGCGACGATGACCCGCTTCCCCTGGTTGGCGAGCGTGTCGCAGATCATCGGCAGCTCCTGGTCGAAGAACTGCCCTTCGTCGATGCCGACCACTTCGGTATCCGGCGCGACGTTGTCGAGCAGCACGCTCGAGCTCGGCACGGCGCACGACTCGATGCGCATCTCGCTGTGCGACACGATGTGATCGTCGGAGTAGCGCCGGTCGATCAACGGCTTGAAGATCTGCACCTTCTGGCGCGCAATCTGCGCCCGACGCAGGCGGCGAATGAGCTCCTCGCTCTTGCCGCTGAACATGCTGCCGACGATGACTTCGATCCAGCCCTGATTGGGCTGGCGCACTACGTCCATTGGTGAATGGTGATTATCGATCTGTGATTGGTTGGTGATTGGTCATTGGTGATTGGTGATTTATTTGCGATTGCACCGGCGCCGGCGCCGACGATCCTGCACCGTCCCGCTTTCAATCGCCATTCACCAATCACAAATCACCAACGGATCACTAATCACAGATCACAAATCATCAATGACATCACGCACGCGCGAGATATTCGCCGGTTTCCGTGCTGACCCGGATCATGTCGCCGGTATTGACGAACGGCGGCACGTTGACGACCAGGCCCGTCTCGGTGGTCGCCGGCTTGATCTGATTGCTGGCCGTCGCGCCCTTGATGCCGGGGGCCGTATCCACGACCTTGAGGTCCACCGTCATCGGCAGCTCGATGCCCACCGGTTCGGTGCCGTAGAACTCGACCTGGATGGTCATCTCCGACTTGAGATAGCTGACCGAATCGCCCAGCGCCTCGCTCGACAGATGCACCTGGTCGAACGACACCGTGTCCATGAAGTAGTAGTCGTCACCGTCCTGATAGAGGTACTGCATCTCGCGCTCGTCCAGCGTCTCGCGCTCGACCGTGTCCTCGGATCGGAACCGGTTGTCCGCGAGCAGACCGCTGCGGATGTTGCGCATCTTGACGCGGACGAAACCGCGGAGGTTGCCGGGCGTCACATGCTGGACGTCGAGGACGCGGAAGAGGTCCTCGCCCATCTTGATCAGCATGCCCTTCTTCATGCGGGTCGCTTGTAAGGTGGCCATGATTTCCGTCAGTACAACTTAAAGATCGTATCATTTCTATCGTGGCCTTTGCCCGCTGGGATCCGATTCGCGACCTGCTCGCCATCCAGCAGCGCCTGGACCGCTTTGCCCCCGGCCCCTCCGGATGGACGCCGGCCGTCGACATCCTCGAGACCGCCGACCAGTACATCGTGACGGCCGAAGTACCGGGGATGAGCCGCGACGATCTGGACATCAGCGTCCACGAGGGGCGGCTGACGATCTCCGGCGAGCGGCGCGAGCGGACTCCGCAGTGCGAGCAATACCATCGTGTCGAGCGCGGCCACGGCAACTTCAGCCGCACGTTCCACCTGCCAGTGCCAATGGACAGCGAGCGAATCACCGCCGACCTCCGCGACGGCGTGCTCATCGTGACGTGTCCGAAGGCCGCTAACGGATCCGCGCGGCGGATCCAGGTGTCGTAATCATGATGAAGCACAGATTGCTCAGCGTGTTGATGCTGGTGGCGGTTGCGTTCACCGCCAGCATGGTGCTGACCGGACGCATGCGCGACGCGAACGACGCCGGCGCGCAGAATCGCGCGGCTCAGGCCCCTCCGGCCGTCACGACACCGGCGCCGGTCGGTGCGGGCCAGACGCTCACGGACTTCAGCCGCGTGGCCGAGCGCACCATACCGGCGGTCGTGAATATCTCGGCGATGCAGGTGATTCGCCGCGACATTCAGGATCCGTTTCGCCTGTATAGCCGCCGCGGGGTCATCACCCAGCGGATTCCGTCCAACGCCGTCGGCTCCGGCGTCATCGTCAGTGCCGACGGCTACATCCTGACGAACAACCACGTCGTCACCGGCGAGGCCGGCGACAACGTCACCATCGAGCAGCTCGACTTGACGATCACCACGTCGGACAAGCGCGAGCTGCCGGCAAAGCTGATCGGCGTCGACCCCGCGACCGACCTCGCCGTCCTGAAGGTCGAGGCGAACAATCTGCCGACGATGCCCTGGGCGGACTCGTCGAAGTTGAAGGTCGCCGAATGGGTGCTCGCCATCGGGAATCCGTATCAATTGAGCGAAACGGTGACGCTGGGGATCGTGTCCGCCGTTGGCCGCACGAATCTTGGTGTGTCGACCTTCGAGGATTTCATCCAGACCGATGCCGCCATCAACCCGGGCAACTCGGGCGGCGCGCTGATCAACGCTCGCGGCGAGCTGGTCGGCATCAACACGGTGATCTTCTCGCGCAGCGGCGGCTATCAGGGCATCGGCTTCGCGGTCTCGAGCAATCTGTCCCGCCGCATCTTCAACGAATTGCGGCAGTACGGCGAGGTGCGACGCGGTTCGATCAGCGCCGTGCGTTTCGGTCCGGTGACGTCCTACTACCAGCGACGCTTCCGCGCTCCGGATAGCCGCGGCGCACTGGTCTACGAGTTGGAGCGCGACTCGGCCGCCTATCGGGCCGGACTCGACGCGGGTGACATCGTCGTGGCCTTCAACGGCACCGAGATACAGGATCCGCGGCAGCTGGATCAGCTGATGTCCGAGGCAGCGATCGGCAGCACGGCCACGCTGCGCGTCCTGCGCGACGGCAAACGTGTGGATGTCCGCGTGCCGATCCAGAAACGCGGAACGTCATAACATTCGCGATTGGTGATCGGCGATCTGTGAATCGTTTGCGATTGGTGATTGGTGAACGAGCGATTCGGTGCAATTGCAATCACAAATCACAGATCACTACTCGTCCATTGATCGATGCCGGCCAATTGGCCTGAACTGACGCTGGCGCTCGCGCTGGCGCTCCTCGCCGCGTACGTCATCTCGAACCTCGCCGCGCGCGTGGTGCGCTCGATGCTCCGCGCCATCCTGCCGGCCGAGAGCGAAGACCGCTTCGTCAGCGGCCCCGGCCGTGCGATTCATGTCTTTCTGTTCCTGATTCTCGCTGCAGCGTTGGCCTTTCCGGCACTGACCCTGGCTGGTTACAGCACCGGATTCACAACCGATCGCGACGCGCTGATCCAGTGGCTGAGAGAGACCGGCCTGCGCAGCGGCCTCCGCATCGGCATTGTCGTGCTCGCCTCCTATCTGATCATCCGCATCGGCTCGGCCGCGGCGCGCCGCTTCGAGCACGAGATGAGCACCGGCACGGGGCTCGACGTCATCGAGCGGACGAAGCGGGCGCGAACGCTTGGCCGTCTGATTCAGAAAACGCTGACCGTCGTCGTGACCATCGTCGCCGCCCTCATCGTGCTGGGCGAGCTCGGATTCCCGATCGGGCCCGCCGTGACCGGCCTCGGCGTCGTCGGCGTGGCGCTCGGCTTTGGCGCGCAGACGCTGATCCGGGATCTCATCGCCGGCTTCTTCATGATCGCCGAGGATCAGGTGCGCGTTGGCGACAGCGCCGTCGTCAACGGCCAGGGCGGCCTGGTCGAGGAAGTGAACCTGCGGACGATCGTGCTGCGCGACGAGCAGGGGACGGTCCACGTGTTCGCCAACGGCGAGGTGAAATCGCTCGCGAACATGTCGAAGGATTTTGCCTACTACGTGATCTCGGTTGGCGCGGGCTACGACGACGATCCCGACCGCGTCGTGCAGGCGCTCAAGGATGCGGGCGATTCACTGATGGGCGACTCGGAGTTCCGGCCGAACATCCTGGCGCCGCTCGAGGTCTACGGAATCGACGCGTTCGAAGCGGATCGGCTGCTGGTGAAGGCGCGCATCAAGACCGTGCCGCAGAAGCAGTGGCTGGTCGGGCGCGAGCTGCGGAAGCGGGTGGCAAAGCTCCTGCGCGAGCGCGGGATTCACGCACCCGTCGGACGGGTGACGTTCGTCGAAAGAATCGAGCCGGAAAAGCCGGCGCAGAAAGACAGAAGGCCGACGTAAACGTCGGCCTCTACCTTTTCCACTTTTCCACTTTTCCACTTTTCCAGTTTTCCACTTTTCCACTTAGACTCCGTGCCCGTAGCCGGCTTCGTGTGCGTGAACCGGCGCGGCGGGCGTGTCGAACGGATCGACGACATCGACGACGGCCGTGATCTGCACGCTGCGAACCGTGGCAATCACGGAACGGATGTCGTTGTCCGTAATCGTCTTGCGGTCGTCGGCGATGGCCATCAGCGCCCGGTAGATCTCGATCAGCTCGTCGCCCTGCAGCTCGAACCCGAGATCGGTGCACCGCTTCTGCACCGCGTGCCGCCCGGAGTGCTTGCCCAGGACCAGCGGATTCCACGGCGCGCCCACGTCCTCCGCACGTATGATTTCGTAGGTGCGCCTGTCCTTGAGGATGCCGTCCTGATGGATGCCGGCTTCATGGGCGAACGCATTGCGGCCGACGATGGCCTTGTTGACCTGCACGCCCTGGCCGGTCAGCTGCGTCAGCATGTCGCTCGACGGATAGAGCTGCTTCGTATCGACGTTCGTCACGTGCGGCAGCCGGTCGCTGCGGACGTGCAGCGCCATCACGATCTCCTCGAGCGCCGCGTTGCCCGCGCGCTCGCCGATGCCGTTGATCGTGCACTCGACCTGCCGCGCGCCGCCCTCGATGGCCGCCAGCGTGTTGGCGACGGCAAGACCGAGGTCGTCGTGGCAGTGCGCGCTGAAGATGACCTTGTCCGAATTGGGCACCCGCTCGCGGATGGCGCGGAAGAACTCGCGTGTCTCGTCGGGCGTCGAGTAGCCAACCGTGTCCGGCAGGTTGATCGTCGTTGCGCCAACCTTGATCACCGCTTCGACGATGCGGCAGAGGAAGTCGAGGTCGCTGCGCGTCGCGTCCTCGGCCGAGAACTCGACGTCGCCCGTGTGGTGCCGCGCGTAGCGGACCGATTCGATCGCCGCCTCGAGGCACTGCTCGCGCGTCATGCGCAGCTTCGCCTTGAGGTGGAGGTCGGAGGTGGCGATGAACGTGTGGATGCGGCCCTGCGCGGCCGGCTGAATCGCCCACGCCGCCTTTTCGAGGTCCTTGCGGTGGCAGCGCGCCAGGCAGGCGACGATCGGCCGACGGATCTCCGCGGCAACGCGCCGCACCGCTTCGGCATCCGCCGGCGAGGCGATCGGGAAGCCGGCCTCGATGATGTCCACGCCGAGCAGATCGAGCTGACGGGCCAGCAGCAGCTTCTCCGACACCCGGAGCGAGAACCCGGGCGACTGCTCGCCGTCACGCAGCGTCGTGTCGAAAATTCGAACCTGCTCGGCCATTGTCGAAACCTCCACGTCCCCGCCTCCACCCAGGCTTCGGCGAGGCAGGCTGAACGGGATCTGGGGCTACTGACCTCCCAGTAGACGCGACCGGAAAAGATTTGTCAAAATGATAATCATTTTATTTGAATCATAATTACTTATTGGAAACGCCGGTCTAAAAGACCGGCCTCTACCCACGGTTTTTCGGCCCTTGACCGGTAGAGGCCGACCTTCAGGTCGGCTTTCATATGGAACTTAGCGAATTACGCGTTTTTCTCACCGTTGCCGCCGAGCGGAGCTTCTCCAAGGCCGCGATGAAGCTGCACCGCACGCAGCCGGCAATCAGCCAGGCCGTGCGGCGGCTGGAGGAGAGCGTGGGCGAGCGGCTGTTCGACCGCGCCACGAAGGACGCCACGCTGACCGAGGCCGGGCGGCTCCTCCGCGACTACGCGGACCGGCTGCTGCGCCTGTCCGAGGAAGCCGAGGAAGCGGTCAAGGACCTGCGTGATCTCCGCCGCGGCCGCGTGCTGATCGGCTGCAACGAAGCATCGGTCCACGCGGTGCTCCCGCTCATCGAGCGCTTCCGCGGCGGCCATCCGCTCGTCCATGTGGACGTCCGGCGGATTCCGGCGCGCCAGCTGGGCGCGGAAGTGGCGCAAGGCTCGCTCGATTTCGGCGTGCTGACGTTTCAGCCGGCGGAAGCGCAGCTGGGCTCGATCGTGCTCGGACAGGACGAGCTGGTGATGCTGGTCCATCCGTCGCATCCCCTGGCCAGCAGCCGCGAGGTGACGCTCTCCGAGTGTGCGCGGCAGACCGTGATCGCCCATAACGATCCCTCACACGTGCGCGATCGCGTTCTGCGGCTCTTCGAGCAGCATCACATCCCGGCGAACATCCTCGTCTCGCTGCCGAGCCTGGAGGGCATCAAGCGCGCGGTCGCGATGCAGATGGGCGTCGCGATGCTGCCCCGCCGCTGCGCCGAATCCGAGATCGCGCGCGGCGAGCTCACGGCGCTGGCCATGCCCGAAGTGCGGCTGCGGCGGCACGTGCGGCTCGTGTTCCGCAAGGGCGGCGAACGGTCGCACGCCGCGACGGCGTTCCTGGCGTCAGTGGAAGAGAAAAAGAAGGCCCACCCGCGTGGTCACGAAGTGCACGACGAGATCGAAGATCACGAAGAACAGAAACCCAAGAGATCAGTTGGCTAGTTAGATAGTTGGGTAGTTCGTAGCTAGAAGCCCGCGACGTACGGCAGGCGGGCCGCGGCAGCGTCGACCTGCTCGTAGTGATCGAGCAGCATCCCGGTCGTATCCCACGCCCCGGAGGTGAACGCGTCGCGCGCGTTCGGCGGCATCGAGACCGCACAGCGGAAACCGTCAGCCTCGCAGCTGCCGGCGACCAGATCGATCGTGACCTCCGCCGTCGGGCGCTTTTCGATCAGCTCCATCAACGCGCGCACGTCGGCTGGCGCGGCGGTCACGCAGGGCATGCCGATCATCACCGAGTTCCCGAAGAAGATCTCCGCGAACGATTCGCCGACGACCGCATCGATGCCCCAGCGGTGCAACCCCTGCGGCGCGTGCTCGCGCGACGATCCGCACCCGAAATTGGAGTTCACCACGAGGATCCTGGCGCCCTGGTACTGCCCGACGTCGAACGGGTGCCGGTTGTGCGGACGGACGGCCGCCTTGCGGTCGTCCTCGAACACATGCTTCTCGAGCCCTTCGAAGCTGACGCCGACGAGAAACCGCGCCGGCATGATCCGATCGGTGTCGATGTCATCACCGCGAAGCGGCAGCGCGCGTCCGTGAATTCGTGCGATGGCTCCCATCAGTTCACGTACTCCCGGACGTCGACGACCTTGCCCTCGATCGCCGCGGCAGCCACCATCGCCGGGCTCATCAGTAGCGTGCGCCCGGTGGGACTTCCCTGCCGCCCCTTGAAGTTCCGGTTCGACGAAGCGGCGCACACCTGATCGCCCTGCAGCTTGTCCGGATTCATCCCGAGGCACATCGAGCAGCCCGCGCCGCGCCATTCGAAGCCGGCGGCGCGGAAGACATCCGCCAGTCCTTCGCGCTCGGCCGCCTTGCTGACGCCGACGGACCCGGGGACGACCAGCGCCTTCACATGCGGGGCGACATGACGGCCCTTGACGATCCGCGCCGCCTCCCGGAGATCGGACAGCCGCGCGTTCGTGCAGGATCCGATGAACGCCACGTCCACTTTCATGCCCGCGATCGGCCGGCCGGGTTCGAGCCCCATATAGTCGAGAGCATCCGATATGGCCTGCGGCTCCCCGGCTTCGTCGGGCGCCGGGACGCGTTCGTCGATGGCGATCGATTGCCCGGGATTCACCCCCCAGGTCACCACCGGTTTCAGCTCGGCCGCCCGAATCTCCACCTCGTCGTCGAACACGGCGTCCACGTCGGACGCGATCGACCGCCACCACTCTTTCGCCCGTTCGAACGCCTCGCCCCCCGGCGCAAATGGCCGGCCCTGCAGATACTCGAACGTCGTCTCGTCGGGATTGACGTAGCCCACACGAGCGCCACCCTCGATGGACATGTTGCACATCGTCATCCGCTCGTCCATCGTCATGCGGTCGACCGTATCGCCGGCGTATTCATAGGCGTAGCCCGTGCCGCCGCGCACACCCAGCCGCTGGATGATTTCGAGGATGACGTCCTTCGCGTAGACGCCCGGCTGCAGCGTCCCCGTAACGCGGATGCGGCGAACCTTGAGCGGTTCGATGGCGAGACACTGCGACGCGAGCACGTCCCGCACCTGCGAGGTGCCGATGCCGAATGCAACCGATCCAAACGCACCGTGTGTTGACGTGTGGCTGTCGCCGCACGCGATCGTCATTCCCGGCTGCGTGAGCCCCAGCTCGGGCCCGATGACGTGCACGATCCCCTGACGGTCATCCTCGAGACCCGCCAGCCGCACGCCGAACTGACGGCAGTTCCGCTCGAGCGAGGCGATCATGTCTTCGGCGACGACGTCGAGGAATGGCCGCTTCCGTTCCAGCGTCGGGATGATGTGATCCACGGTGGCGAAGGTACGGTCCGGCCGCGCAACCGTCCAGCCGCGCTGGCGAAGTGCGTCGAACGCCTGTGGACTGGTCACCTCGTGCACGAGGTGCAGGCCGATGAAGAGCTGCGTCTGTCCCGTCGGCAGCTGCCGGACGGTGTGGAGATCCCACACTTTCCTGAGGAGCGTCTTACCCATCTGATGCGGTACTTCCCATCTTAACGCGCGAACCTGAGACGGACGAGTGCCCGTCAATCCAGCAGCGCCAGGGCTTGTCCACGCCGACGGTAATGCCGACCCGCGGGCCCCACGCGACGGCGGCCGGCGCATGGCCACGGTCTTCGATGACGAGCCGGCTCGCCACCAGATCGAGGAGATTGTCGGTCAGCGTGATCCCGAGCGCCCGCGTGAGGTTGCCTGGTCCGCGACACAGATCCGCATCGTCGATGTGACGGCCGGCCGCAACACGCCGCTTTTTCATGAGCGCGACGCCCTCCACGGGTGCGAGCGCACGAATCAATACCGCCGCGGGATCGCCCTCGGCTTGCGTCACCGCGTTGACCAGATAGTGGATGCCGTAGTTCAGGTAGACGTAGGCAAAGCCGGGCGGACCGTACAGCGGCGCATTCCGCCGTGTCGGCCCGGGCGCCGCGTGGCAGGCCGGATCGTCCTCGCCGATATATGCCTCGGTCTCGACGATCATCCCTGCCGTCTCACCCGCCGGTGTCCGGTGCACGAGCACTTTGCCGAGTAGTTCCTCCGCCACCATCAGGGTGGGGCGTTCGTAAAACTCGCGGGGCAGAACCCTGACCTTCTGAACCCGCTGCACTGTCTGAACCCGCTGCACTGTCTGAACCCTTTGAACCCTACCTCGCCGCATAGGCATTCGATCGCCCATCGGCCAGCACCTGCCGCAGCGCCCGACCGGTATGGGAGGCCTCGACCTGCGCGACCTGCTCCGGCGTGCCGGTGGCGATCACTTCCCCGCCGCCCTCCCCTCCCTCGGGGCCGAGATCGATGACGTAGTCCGCGGTCTTGATGACGTCGAGGTTGTGCTCGATGACGACGAGCGTGTGGCCGGCCTCGACGAGCTTCTTGAACGCGGTGAGCAGCTTCGCGATGTCGTCGAAGTGGAGCCCGGTGGTCGGCTCGTCGAGCATGTAGAGCAGCCGATCGCCGCCGAACGACGCGAGGTGCGCCGCGATCTTGATCCGCTGCGCCTCGCCTCCAGACAAGGTCGTGGCCGGCTGGCCCAGCCGAAGGTAGCCGAGACCGATTTCGTCGAGCACATGGAGGCGGCGCAGCACCTTTGGCGAGGTGCTGAAGAACGCGAGCGCCTCGCGTACGGTCATCGCCAGGACCTGATGGATGTTCTTGCCGCGGTATCGCACGTCGAGCACCTGCGGTTTGAACCGCATGCCGTCGCACTGCTCGCACGGAACGAACACATCGGCGAGAAACTGCATCTCGACCCGGACTTCGCCCTCCCCCTGGCAGGCCTCGCATCGCCCGCCTGGCACGTTGAACGAGAAATGGCTGGCGGACAGGCCCCGGGACTTGGCGTCGCGCGTCAGCGAAAAGATCTCGCGAATCGGGTCGAACGCCTTCAGATACGTGACCGGATTCGAGCGCGGCGTCCGGCCGATCGGCGTCTGATCGACGAGGACGACGTCGCTGATGTATTCCAGGCCTTCGAGACCGCGGAAGGACCCGACGCGGCGGTCCCAGTCGCCTTTTGCACGCTTGATCGCCGCGTAGAGCACGTCGTGGACGAGCGTGGACTTGCCCGATCCGCTGACACCGGTGACACACGTGAGCGTGTTCAACGGAATCGCGATGTCCACGTCCTTGAGGTTGTGCTCGGTGGCACCGCGCAGCTTGATCTTCTGCGCCAGCCCGCGGCGGCGCGGCGCCGGCACCGGAATCACCAGCTCGTGGCGCAGGTACTTCGCCGTCAGCGATCGTGCCTCCTGCAGCAGTCCCGGCAGGTCTCCGGAGTAGACGACCCGTCCGCCCTGCTCGCCCGCACCGAGCCCGATGTCCACGACGTGATCCGCGACACGGATCATCTCCTCGTCATGTTCGACGACCAGGACCGTGTTGCCCTGCTGCCGCAGCTTCTGCAGGATGTCGATCAGGCGCTGGTTGTCACGCGAGTGCAGGCCGATCGACGGCTCGTCGAGCACGTAGAGGGTGCCGACGAGCGCGGACCCGAGTGAGGTGGCCAGGTTGATCCGCTGCGACTCGCCGCCGGAGAGCGTCGACGACAACCGGTCGAGCGTCAGGTAGTCGAGCCCGACGTCGCCCAGGAAGGACAGGCGGCGCTGAATCTCGCGCAGCACCTTGTCCGCCACGGCCGTCTCCTTCTCGGTGAGCGTCAGCTCGGTGAAGAACTGCTGCGCCTGGCGGACGGTCAGCGCCGAGACCGCGTCGATGGTGCGGCCGCCGACGCGCACGTCGCGCGCTTCACGCCGCAGCCTTGCCCCGTCGCAGTCGGGGCACGCGAGGTATCCACGATAGCGGCTCAGGAAGACGCGGATGTGTACCTTGTATTTCTTCCGTTCGAGCCAGCGGAAGAAGCCGCGCACGCCGTCGTAATCATCGTTGCCTTCGACGACGAACCGGCGTTCCTCGTCCGTCAGGTCCGTCCACGGCACCTCGACGCGCACGTTCGCCTTGCGCGCGGCGCGCTTCAGCTCGGCGAGCTGTGCACGGTAGTGCGGCTTGCTCCACGGCTCGATCGCCCCTTCGTTGATCGATTTCGACGGATCCGGCACGACCAGCGCCATGTCGAGCTCGATGACGTTGCCAAAACCGTGGCATGTCGGGCAGGCGCCGAACGGGTTGTTGAACGAGAACAGGCGCGGCTGCGGCGTCTCGTAGGCGATCCCGCACGTGCGGCATTCGAAGCGCTCGGAGAAGTCGAGCCGTTCGCCGGTGTCGGCGTTCACCGCAAAGGCGGCCCCGCCGCCTTCCCGGTACGACGTTTCGACGGAGTCGGTCAGGCGGCTGCGCAGATCGCCCTCGAGGCGCAGTCGATCGACGACCACCTCGAGGCGCGTGCGCGACTTCAGCGCGGCGGAATCGACCTCCTCGAACGGCACCGCGCGACCGTCCACCAGCAGGCGTCCGAAACCGCGGCGCCGCAGCGTGTCGATCGTTTCCGCAGCGGGGTCGAAGGATTTCACCGCCGCGGCGCCTGCATCCGCTTCATCCAGGGCGTCGCCTTCGTCGGCGATGGCCGGGTCGAATCCGCGCGGCGCATCGGCGATCACCGGAATCTCGAAGCCGAGCAGCAGACGGGCGCCGGTCAGCTTGCCAAGGCGGCGCGCCACGACTTCGGCGGTTTCCCGGATCACCTCCTGCCCGCACTTTCGGCAGTACGTCCTGCCGACGCGGGCGAAGAGCAACCGCATGTAGTCGTGGATTTCGGTGGTCGTCCCGACCGTCGAGCGCGGGTTGCGGACGCTGTTCTTCTGCCGGATGGCGATCGCCGGACAGATCCCTTCGATGCGATCGACGTCCGGCTTTTCCATCCGCTCGAGGAACTGCCGCGCGTAGGCAGACAGTGATTCGACGTAGCGGCGCTGGCCCTCCGCGTAGATGGTGTCGAATGCCAGCGACGATTTTCCCGAGCCGCTGACACCGGTGATGATGATCAGCTTGCCGTGCGGCAGCGAGACGTCGATGTTCTTGAGATTGTGCGTCCGCGCGCCCTTGACGACGAGCGGCGCGCGAGCCTTGGCGCGAAGAGCGTCTGCCATCCCTCTGTGACGAATTCCCAGTGAACCGTAAGAGAGGAATGTTACTACATGGACGTCAACGTCGCGTGCCCGGTCCGCCTGAAGGCGGACACTACGTGGATGGTCCCCCTTCAGGCGGACCTGCCGATCGCACC
This sequence comes from Vicinamibacterales bacterium, assembly GCA_050742535.1. Taxonomy (GTDB): domain Bacteria; phylum Acidobacteriota; class Vicinamibacteria; order Vicinamibacterales; family UBA2999; genus Gp6-AA40. The sequence continues at coordinate 13,911 of JBOGIQ010000100.1, forward strand.
GCCGTCGTAGTGTCCGCCTTCAGGCGGACCTGTGGCGCGTCGATTGCCCTCCTGATGGCATGCTCACCTCCCGACCCGAACGTTTGAAGGCTTTCGACTACATCGGCCACCACGCGTATTTCTTGACGTATTGCACCGATCAGCGCCACGAAGCATTCGCCGACGCCGATCGCGTCCAAGTGGTGAGTACGCAGATTCTGCGCGCCGCGGCGGACGAAAGATTCGCTCTCATCGCGTACTGTTACATGCCCGATCACCTCCATCTGCTTGTCAACGGAGAACAGGAGAATTCGGATTGCCGCGCGTTTATCAAGCGGTCGAAACAGTTTTCCGGGTTCTACTACCAGCGGGCGTTTGGTCGACGTCTCTGGCAACGGTACGGATACGAGCACGTGCTTCGCGGCGATGAAGCGGTGCTAAGCGTCGCCCGGTACATTCTGGAAAACCCGGTTCGAGCGGAAATCGCGAAAAGTGTCTGCGATTATCCATTTACCGGATCGCCGCTTCACTCGGTCGAGGAGATTCTGGATTCATTGCCATGGCGGCCCCGGTCCGCCTAAAGGCGGACACTACGCCGGCAGGTCCGCCTGAAGGCGGACACCTACGACGGCCCTTACCACGAAGCTCGCGAAGAACGCGAAGGCCGCGAAGGCCATCCGGTTAGAGATCGAAGTTCTTCGCGGTCTTTGCGATCTTCGCGTGCTTCGCGGTTCGCATTCGGCCGCGGTTCGAGGCGAGACAGCGCGGTCGTGTTGCGGACGACATTCACCGTCAGCGCAACAGCCATTCCGGCGATGCCAATCAGGCCGCCGAAATCGAACAGCCGCATCCGACCGAAGGCGCCCAGGTCGACGTACGGATCGCGAAAGAGCGCGATTGTGCCGGCGGCAAGGAGTATGCGCAGCTCCGTCGGTCCGAATCCGGAAAACGACATGCGGAACACCCCATGGACCGACGTCGCCAGAAACACTTCCCCCGACACCAGCAGGTAGCCGATGAGCAGCGCGAGCGCGATCAGCGGGTTCATGAACCCGGACGCCGCCAGGCCGCCGAAGAGCAGCGTCGCGCCGACGATATCGAGGACGTGATCGACGTAGAAGCCGTAGCGCGGCCGCTCGACCTTGCGGACGCGCGCAAGCGTGCCGTCGAGGCTGTCGCCGAACCAGTTCAGCGCCAGGGCAGCAACGGCCACCCACAGCGGCCGGACGTCCCAGCGCGCCAGGGCGTAACAGGCCCCCGCCACTGCCATCGCCAGGAGCGCCAGTGCGGTCAGGTGATCGGAATTGATCGCCGGGGGCAGCCGGCGGGCGATGGCAATCAGAAGCTTCTTCTCGGCCGCCGCGAGAAAACTGCGATGATCACGGGTCTGTTCCGCCACGGGTGGATTCCTCCTGCTCCGTAAGGCGTCAAGGAGGAGGATTCGGGCTCACCGTGCGGATCCCGGTTATCCGCCTAAAGGCGGACTCCACGGAGAGTTTTCGCGACTACCTTGAGGTCAGCCACGAGCATCTCGTAGGCGGCCTTGCGGCCCTCCGAATCGGCGGCGCGCAGGACGGCGGACGGGTGGATGGTCGCGACAATCCGGCCGGCCGCCGGGCTCGAGAGGACCCGGCCACGCTGCTGCATCAGCTTGAAGCTGGCGCCGAGCATCGATTGCGCGGCGGTGGCCCCGAGACAGACGACAACCGCCGGCTTCACGGCGCGCAGCTCCGCCTCCAGCCACGGGCGGCAGGCCTTCACTTCCGACGCGCGCGGCTTCTTGTGGATGCGCCGCTTGCCGCGCGGCTCCCACTTGAAGTGTTTCACGGCGTTCGTGACATACACCTGATCGCGCGGGATACCGGCGTCGGCAAGTGCCTTGTCGAGCAGCGCGCCCGCCGGCCCGACAAACGGCTCCCCCTGCCGGTCCTCCTGATCGCCCGGCTGCTCGCCAACGAACATCACCTGCGCGCTCTTCGGCCCTGCCCCGAACACGACCTGTGTGGCGGTCTTATAGAGATCACACCCGCGGCATTCATGCGCGGCGGCGCCCAGCACCTTCAGACTTGTCGTCTTCGGCACGAACGGCGCCGCGGTCTTCTCGTCGTCACCGGTCTTGCTCACGGATACAACTCCCTGGTCCGCCTAAAGGCGGACACGACGACAGCCTGACGGCGGACACGACGACAGCCTGACGGCGGACACGACGACAGCCTGAAAGCGGGCGCTACGAAGTACGATCCAGCCGCATGCACGGCGCAGACCTGATTCTGATGCTGGCCGCCGGCCTCGGCGCGGCCCTCATCCTCGGCTACTTCACGCAACGCCTCGGGCTGTCGCCCATCGTCGGCTACCTGATCGCTGGCGTGCTCGTCGGGCCGAATACGCCCGGGTTCGCGGCAAATGTCGCGATTGCCGAACAGCTGGCCGAAGTCGGCGTCATCCTGATCATGTTCGGCGTCGGCCTGCAGTTCCATCTGGAAGAGCTGCTGGCGGTCCGACGCATCGCCATCCCCGGCGCGATCATCGGCATGACCTGGGCGACCGCGCTTGGCGCCGCCGCGGCGCGGATGTTCGGCTGGTCGTGGCCAGCTGCGGTGGTATTCGGACTCGCGCTTTCCGTGGCCAGCACGGTCGTGCTCGTCCGCGTGCTGTCGGACGCGCGAAAGCTGCACACGCCAGTCGGTCATATCGCGCTGGGCTGGCTGGTGATGGAGGACGTGCTGACCGTGGTGGCGCTCGTCCTGCTGCCGACACTTGCCGTCGGCCAGCCCACCGCGTCAACCATCGCGGTCGATCTCGTGGTCACGCTCGCCAAGATGGGCGGGCTCGCCGTATTTGCCGCGATCGTCGGCCAGCGAATCATCCCGGTGCTGCTCGATCGCATCGCCGCCACGCGATCACGGGAGCTGTTTACGCTCGCGGTCCTGGTTATCGCGCTCGGCATCGCCGTCGGGGCGGCCACGCTGTTTGGCGTGTCGATGGCGTTGGGCGCCTTCGTCGCAGGCATGGTTGTCAACCGATCCGACTACAGCCTGCGTGCGGCAACCGACGCGCTGCCGATGCGCGACGCCTTCGCCGTGCTGTTCTTCGTCTCGGTCGGCATGCTGCTCGACCCCTCGGCGCTGCTCGAGGAACCGTGGCTCGTCGTCGCCGCGCTTGCCGTGGTCGTGGTCGGCAAGCCATTGGTCGTCGCACTGCTGCTGGCGGTGCTTCGCTATCCGCTGCGGACCGTGCTGAGCGTTCCCTCCGCGCTCGCCCAGATCGGCGAGTTCTCATTCATCCTCGCCGGCGTCGGCCGATCGCTTGGCGTCCTTCCGGAGAGCGCGATGGACGTGATCGTCGCGGTCTCGATCACCTCCATCGTCGTGAATCCGCTGGCCTCGCGGCTGATTGAACCTGCCGAGCGATTTCTCGTGCGCATCCGGGAAGGCGCGCAGGTGGACCACGACGATGGCGCGACGACCTCGTCACTCGATCCGCAGACGCGTGCGATCGTGATCGGGTACGGCCCCACTGGACGGACAGTCACGAGGCTTCTGCGTGAGAACGGCATCTTCCCGACTGTGGTCGAGCTGAACATGGACACGGTCCGGCAGCTCAGGCAAACCGGCATCTCGGCCGTTTACGGCGACGCGCGCCACCCGAACTCGCTCATTACGGCCGGGCTTCGCCATGCAGGGAATCTCATCATCAGCGGCGACGCGGGAGCGCGGGAAATCACCGAAATCGCGCGCGGACTCAATCCGCG
>JBOGIQ010000101.1:0-17585 GCA_050742535.1 Vicinamibacterales bacterium
CTGTGCACCTCGGCGTCGCACATGATCGCGATCCAGCCGCTGCTCGACGCGATCACCAGCTACGTGCCGTCGCCGGCCGAGCGCGAGTTTCCCACGCTCGATCTCGATGGCAGCGACATCACGGTCAAGCCGGCCGACGGCTCGCCTTATGCCGCGTTCGTCTGGAAGACCATCGCCGACCCGTTTGCCGGACGCATCACGATGCTGCGCGTGGTGAACGGCACGCTCAAGTCGGACGCGACGGTGACCAACGTCACCCGCGAGACCACGGAGCGCTTCGGTCACCTCCTGGCGCTGCAGGGCAAGGCGCAGACGCACGTGCCGGAGCTGAAAGCCGGCGACCTCGGCGCCGTGGCGAAACTGAAAGACACCCATACGAGCGACCTCATCGCCGACAAGCTCGTCAAGTACCGCGTCGCCGCGGTGAAGTTCCCGGAGCCGGTGCTGGCCTACGCCATCGAGCCCAAGAGCCGCGGCGACGAAGACAAGATCAGCAGCGCGATGCAACGGCTCCGCGAAGAGGATCCGAGCATCAGCTACGCCCGCGATCCGCAGACGCACGAACTGCTCCTCTCGGGCCAGGGCCAGCTGCACATCGAAGTGACGGTGGCCAAGCTCAAACGCCGCTTCGGCGTTGAGGTGAACCTGAAGCCGCCACGCATCCCGTACCGGGAAACGATCACCATGGCGACCGAGGCACACGGCCGGCACAAGAAGCAGACCGGCGGCCACGGGCAGTTCGGCGACTGCAAGATCCGCGTCGAGCCGCTGCCGCGCGGCAGCGACTTCCAGTTCGAGGACGACATCTTCGGCGGCGCCATCCCGCGCCAATTCGTCCCGGCGGTCGAAAAGGGCATCCAGGATGCGCGGATGCGGGGCTTCCTGGCCGGATACCCGATGGTGGATTTCAAGGCGACGGTCTTCGATGGCTCCTACCATCAGGTCGACTCGAACGAGCTGTCGTTCAAGATGGCCGGCATGCTGGCGTTCAAGGACGCCATGACGCGCGCCCGGCCGACCATCCTCGAGCCGGTCATGCAGGTCGAGGTCTATGCCCCCAGCGACTTCGCCGGCGACCTGATGGGCGACCTGAACGGCCGCCGCGGCCGCATCGCCGGCATGGACACGCGCGGCGCAATGACGGTCATCCGCGCCCAGGTGCCGATGGCGGAGATGCTGACCTACGAGCAGCACCTGACCTCGGCCACCGGCGGCCGCGGCACGTACCACATGGAGTTCGACCACTACGAGGAAGTTCCGCACCAGCTGCAGGGCAAGATCATCTCGGCGGCGAAGGCCGAACGGGGTCAGGAGGTCGCTGAGGAAGTGTAAAACTGGAAAAGTGGAATAAGTGGAAAAGTCGTTGCGCGCGTACGTGAAAAGGGCCGGCGCGAGCCGGCCACTCTTCAACTCACTTTTCCACTTTTCAACTTTTGTACTTTTCCACTTACGACCCGCCAGCCTTCCGCGGCGTCGTGCTCTTCTGCGCCTTGCCCCGGGTCTGCCCGCCGGCCTGTGCCTTCGAGCCGCCTTCACCCTTCGGCGTGCGCATGCGCTGGGCGGCCTGCTTGATGCGGTCGCCGACGCCCTTCGTCTTCTTCGGGGCTTCCTTGGCTTCCGTCTCGGAGGCCTTATTCGGGTTGTATTCGCTGCCAACCAGCTCGACGTGCGCCACTTCGGCCGCGTCGCCGCGCCGGAAGCCGACTCGCAGGATTCGCGTATAGCCACCCGGGCGCTCGGCGAACCGCGGCGCCAGCGTGTCGAACAGCTTGCCGACGACGTCCTTGTCGGGCAGCTCGGCGAGCACCAGCCGGCGAGCGTGCAGCGCCCTACCGTTGGCATCGCCCGCCGCCACACCACGTTTGGCAATCGTGATCAGACGCTCCACGAACGGCCGCAGCTCCTTCGCCTTCGGCATGGTCGTCTCGATCTTCTCGTGACGAAGCAGCGCGATGGCCTGGTTGCGCAGGAGCGCGATACGGTGTTCCGTGACGCGCCCCAGCTTTCGATATCCGACGTTGTGTCTCATGACTGCATTCCTGAAAGGCCGCAGGCTTCAGGCCTCAGGCCCCAGCTGAGGCCAGAGGCCTGATCCCTGAGGCCTGTTCTATTCCTGATGAACAGCCGGCTGGTCGAGCCTCATTCCGAGGCTCAGCCCCATGCTGTGCAGGATCTCCTTGATCTCGTTCAGCGACTTGCGGCCGAAGTTCTTGGTCTTGAGCATCTCGGCCTCGGTCTTCTGCACCAGCTCGCGAATCGTGCGGATGTTCGCGTTCTTGAGGCAGTTGTAGGACCGGACGGACAGCTCCAGCTCCTCGACGCTCTTGTCGAGGTTCTCGTTGAGCGAGCCGGCGCGCGGCTGCTCTGCCGCCGCCTCCTGCGACTCGCCGGCGTCCTCGAGGTTGATGAAGATGTTCAGGTGGTCGCGAATGAGCTTCGCCGCCAGCGACACGGCGTCGCGCGCCGTCACCGACCCGTTGGTCCAGACGTCGATGGTCAGCTTGTCGTAGTCGGTCGTCTGTCCGAGACGCGCCGCCTCGACCAGGTAGTTCACCTTCTTGACCGGCGAGTGCACGGAATCGACCGGAATCCAGCCGATGCCCAGATCCTCGTCGAAGTTCTTGTCCGCCGAGATGTAGCCGCGGCCGCGCTTCATGCGCAGCTCCATGTGCAGCTTGCCGCCCTCGGATACCGTGGCGATGTGCGCTTCGGGCTCGAGGATCTCCACGTCGTGATCGACCTCGATGTCCCGCGCGCGGACGATGCCCGGCTTGTCGACGCGGAGATAGAGGGTCTTGGTGTAGTCGACGTGCATCTTCAACGGGATCTGCTTGAGGTTGAGGATGATATCGGTCGCGTCCTCGACCACGCCCGGGATCGGCGAGAACTCGTGCAGCACGCCGTCGATCTTCACCGCCGTAATCGCGGCGCCCTCAATCGAGGAGAGCAGCACGCGGCGCAGCGCGTTGCCAATGGTGGTGCCGAAACCGCGTTCGAACGGCTGCGCGTAGAACCGTCCGAATCGATCGGTCAGCGTCTCGCGTTCGAATTCGAGGCGCTTGGGTCTTTGGAAACCTCTCCAGAGCATCTGGCTGTCCTTTCGCAACGGGCCGGTCGTCCCGGCCTCCAGGCCTGCGAGTTACGTCCACCGGCCTCCCGCTGCAGGCCTGTAAAGCTGCGGGCCGGTGGCTGCGATTCGGTTGGTGGTTGATGGTTCGTGGTAACCACTCACCACTCACCACTCACCACCAACCACTAACTACCAACTTACTTGCTATACAACTCGACGATCAGCTGCTCCTGGACGGGCAGGTTGATCTGCTCTCGCGTCGGGATCGAGCCGACCTTGGCCGACATGCCTTCGGCGTCGTACTGCAGCCACTCGGGCACGCCGCGGCCCTTCACTTCCTCGAGGGCGTGCAGAATCGCCGGCGCCTTCCGGCTGCTCTGCCGCACCGTGATCACGTCGCCCGGCTTCACCGAGAAGGACGGGATGTCGACCTTGCGGCCGTTCACCGTGAGGTGACCGTGCCGTACCAGCTGCCGCGCCTGCGCACGCGATGTCGCCAGGCCGAGCCGGTAGGCCACGTTGTCGAGCCGCCGCTCGAGCAGCTGCAGCAGCGTCTCGCCAGTGATCCCGCGTGTCCGCTCCGCCTGCTCGAAATAGCGGCGGAACTGATCCTCGAGCACGCCGTAGATGCGCTTCACCTTCTGCTTCTCGCGCAGCTGCACGCCGTAGCCGGCCAGCTTCTGCTTGCGCGTCTTTCCGTGCTGCCCGGGCGCGAAGTTGCGCTTCTCGATGGCGCACTTTTCCGTGTAGCAGCGCTCGCCCTTCAGGAACAGCTTCATCCCCTCGCGGCGGCACAGACGGCAAACAGGTCCAATGTAACGAGCCATTCTTAGTCCTTCGTCCTTAGTTCTTCGTTCCTAGTCCGTCCGTGGTCCGTGGTCCGTGGTCCTTGGTCCTTGGTCCTTGGTCCGTGGTCTCAGACGCGCCGTCTCTTCGTCGGGCGGCAGCCATTGTGCGGAATCGGCGTGACGTCGCGAATCGACTTCACCTCGATGCCGACGGTCTGCAGTGCGCGGATCGCGGACTCGCGGCCGGACCCGGGGCCCTTCACGCGCACGTCCACCGAGCGCAGGCCGTAGGTCTTGGCCCCGTTGCCGGCGGCGATGGCCGCCTGCGTCGCCGCGAACGGCGTGCCCTTGCGCGACCCCTTGAATCCGATCCCGCCGGCGCTCGACCACGCAATCACGTTTCCTTCCTGGTCGGTGATCGTGATCTGCGTGTTGTTGAAGGAGGCATGAATATGCGCCAGCCCGTGGTGGACGACGCGCTTCTCGCCGCGCTTCTTGAACTGCTTGCGCGGGGCCTTCTTTCCGCCCTCGGCCTTTTTCTCTGCTGCTTCAGCTTTTGCCATAAACGTCCACTACACCGTCTTCTTCTTGGCGACGGCGCCCTTGCGCGGGCCCTTCCGCGTGCGCGCGTTCGTGCGCGTGCGCTGGCCGCGCACCGGCAGATTGCGGCGGTGGCGCAGGCCGCGGTAGCAGCCGATTTCCATCAGCCGCTTGATGTTCATCGAGATCTCCTTGCGCAGGTCACCCTCGACGCCGCCGACATCCTCCAGCACCCGGCTGATCTTCCGCACGTCTTCCTCGGAGAGATCCTTCACCCGGACGTCCGGGCTCACGCCCGCCGCCGCTAGAACGTCGTTCGAGCGCTTGCGCCCGATCCCGTAGATATAGGTCAGGCCGATCTCGATCCGCTTCGTGCGCGGAAGATCGACACCAGAAATGCGCGCCATCGCTTACCCCTGCCTCTGTTTGTGCTTCGCATTGGTGCAGATCACGCGGACGACGCCGCGCCGCCGCACGACCTTGCACTTGTCGCAGATTCTTCGAACCGACGCCCGTACTTTCATAATCGCAACCTACAGTTTCCTGACGATCCGACCGCGCGTCAGATCGCGCGGCGTCAGCTCCATCTCGACCCGATCGCCAACCAGCAGCCTGACGAAATTCCGTTCCGTTCCACCGCCGATGTGGGCCGTCACCCGGTACGCGCCCTCGACCTCGACGTCATACAGCCCGCTCGGCAATTGCTGCCTGACGACGCCGGTCACCGTTCGTTCCCCCACGCCCTGATCCCTGGCGAGCCCGACAGGGGCTCGCCCCACGTCAGGTCCGCGCAGGCGAGCCCGACCCCGGGGTCCCCGTCGCGCCCGCGCGATGGGGTGGCGTGGCTCGCCCCACGATCTGCTTCACGCGCGCCGCATCCTGGTCGATCAGCGTCAGGATCTCGCACCCCTCGCCCGTCACCACGACGGTGTGCTCGAAGTGGGCCGAAAGGCTCCCGTCACGCGTCACCGCGGTCCACCCGTCGGAGAGCACCTTCACCGCCGGCTTGCCCGCGTTCACCATCGGCTCGATCGCCAGCACCATCCCCTCGGACAGCCGCGGCCCGCGGCCGCCGGGACCGTAATTGGCGATCTGCGGCTCCTCGTGGAGCGACGTGCCGATGCCGTGCCCGACGAACTCGCGCACCACCGAGAATCCGTGCCCTTCGACGTGCTGCTGCACCGCCGCGCCGATGTCCGACACCCGCGCGCCCGGCTTCACCGCTTCGATCCCGCGAAACAGCGCCTCCTCGGTCACGCGCAGCAACGACGCCGCCTCCTCCGTGACCTGCCCAACCGGCACGGTCACCGCGCAGTCGCCGAAAAAGCCGTCCATCCGCGCGCCCATGTCGATCGAGATGACGTCGCCGTCGTTCAACGCCCGCGCCGACGGGATCCCGTGCACCACCTGCTCGTTCACCGACGCGCACACCGTGGCCGGATAGCCGTGGTACCCCTTGAAGGCCGGCTCCGCACCGGCCTCACGGACGCGCTGCTCCGCCACCGCGTCAATCTGCTCCGTCGTCACGCCCGGCTTCACCATCGCCCGCAGCTCGGACAGAATCCGCCCCACCAGCTGGTTGACCAGCCGCAGCTTCGCGATCTCCGCCTGCGATCGGCAGACGATCACAGCGAGGGTTCCGCCCCGGCCGCGTCGGCGATCATCGTGTCGAGCTCCTGCGCCACTCTGTCCGCCGGCTGCGCCCCGTTGACCACGCGGAAGGTCGGCCGCTCGCGGTAGAACTCGAGCACCGGCCTCGTCGCGCGGATATACACGCTCAAACGTTCGCGGACGACATCCTGGTTGTCGTCGGCCCGCTGCTCCAGGCGCCCGCCGCACTTCAGGCACTTGTCGGTCGCGCCCGGATCCGCGTTGGTCCCGCACTCGACGCAGATGCGCCGCATCGCCAGCCGCCGGACGAGCTCCTCCGGCGGAACCATGACGTCGACCACGATCAGCGGCCCGTTGTTCCGCTGGGTCATGATCTCGTCGAGCGCGCGCGCCTGCGCCACGGTGCGCGGAAACCCGTCCAGCACAAACCCCTTCTGCGCGTCCGGCTGCTGCAGGCGATCCTTCACGATGGCGATGATCGTGTCGTCGTCCACCAGCTCGCCGCGGTCCATCCGCGCTTTGGCTTCGAGCGCCACCGGGTGGCCTGCCTTGATCGCCTCGCGGAGCATGTCGCCCGTCGAGATCGTCGGCAGTCCCCGCTCGCGCGCGAACCGGCCCGCCTGGGTGCCCTTTCCCGCCCCGGGCGCGCCCATCATGATCACGTTCAGGCCCATCTTGGTGGCCGTTGTCCTCACGCTCGCGACCTGGAGAGCGTCTTTGGCACTCACGTGCAACCTATCCGCGGCGTCCGCGAATCCGCGTCTTCTTCATGAACCCGTCGTAGTGCCGCATGATCAGCTGCGACTCCACCTGCTGCACCGTATCCATCGCCACGCCGACCACGATCAGCAGCGAGGTGCCGCCGAACAGGAACGGCACGCCCAGACCCTGCGTGAACCAGGGCGGGAGCATCGCGTCGAGCCGTTCGCCGATGAACGGAATCGGTGCCACGTTGAACCCGCTGATCAGGAAGTTCGGCAGCAGCGCGATGATGGCCAGATACACCGCGCCGACGAGCGTGATCCGCGACAGGATCGTGTCGATGTATTCCGCCGTCCGCTTGCCGGGCCTGATCCCGGGGATGAACCCGCCGTACTTCCGCATGTTCTCCGCGACGTCGTCCGGGTTGAAGATGATCGCCGTGTAGAAATACGCGAAGAAGATGATCCCGACGACGGTCAGCAGGTTGAACAGCGGCATGCCGTAGTTGACCTGGTCGATCGCCGTTCGCATCCACGTGCCCGGCTCGAAGAAGGTCGCCCCCATCGCCACGAACGACAGGATGGACGACGCGAAGATCACCGGAATCACGCCACCGGTGTTGACCTTCAGCGGGATGTGCGTGCTCGAGCCGCCGTACTGGCGCCGGCCGACGACCCGCTTCGCGTACTGCACGGTAATCCGCCGGTGGCCGCGCTCCACGAACACGATCGCGCCGATCACCAGCACCGACATGACAAACAGGAACAGGATGCGGATCGGACCGATGTCGCCCCTCGACATCCCGTCGAACACCCGCAGGATCGCGTCCGGCAGCATCACCACGATCCCGGCGAAGATGATCAGCGACATGCCGTTGCCGATGCCGCGCTCGGTGATCTGCTCGCCGAGCCACATGATGAACATCGTGCCCGTCGTCAGCGTGAGCATGGTCATCAGCCGGAAGCCCCAGCCGGACGCATAGACGAGCGGCAGGCCTCCCGCGATGTCGGTCGAGCGCTCCAGCCAGATGGCGATGCCGAACGACTGCACCATGGCCAGCACGAGCGTCAGGTAGCGCGTGTACTGCGTGATCTTGCGGCGGCCGAGCTCCCCTTCCTTCGAGATGCGCTCCAGATACGGCCAGACCACCGTGAGCAGCTGCAGGATGATCGACGCGCTGATGTACGGCATCACGCCGAGCGCGAAGATCGTCATGTTCGACAGGTTGTTGCCGGAGAACATGTTGTAGAGCCCGAACATGTTCCCCGCCTGCTGCGAGAGCAGCGTCAGGGCCTCCTGGTTGATGCCCGGCGTCGGAATGTTGCTGCCGACGCGGAACACGGCCAGCAGCCCGAGCGTGAACAGCACGCGGTTGCGCAGGTCCGTGATGGCAAACAGGTTTTTGATCGGGTTATCCATCGCCTTCGCTACTTCAGCTACGTGTTACGTGTTACTTCTCCGCGGCTCCTGCCACCAGCATGTGCGTCGCGCCGCCCGCCGCCTGAATCTTCTCCGCCGCCTTGCCGCTGAACTTGTGCGCCTGCACGGTCAGCTTCTTCGACACGTCGCCGCGCGCCAGCACCTTGATCGGCTGCCGCGTGCTGTGGATCAGTCCGGCCTCCCGCAGCAGCTGCGGCGTCACGACCGTCCCTTCGTCAAAACGCTCGGACAGGGCGTCGAGGTTCACGACGGCGTATTCCGTGCGGAAGACGTTGTGGAACCCGCGCTTGGGCACGCGCCGGTGCAGCGGCATCTGGCCGCCTTCGAAGCCGCGCTTGAACTTGAAACCCGAGCGTGACTTCGCCCCTTTGTGCCCGCGCCCCGCCTGCACGCCATTGCCGGAGCCCTGGCCACGGCCGACGCGCTTCTTCGAAAACTTCGACCGTTCGGCCGGTTTCAGGTTGCTCAAATCCATGGGTTACTCCGAGACCTCAACCAGATGACGGACCTTGTGAATCATCCCGCGGGTTGCCGGCGTATCCGGCAGCTCCACGCTGTGGTTGATCCGGCGCAGGCCCATCCCCTGAACCGTCTTCGCCTGCGTCTTATTGAACCCGATCGTGCTCTTGCGGAGCGTGATCGTCAGGCGCTTCGCCGCTTTGGCGCCGGCAGCTTTCTTGGCCATCACGCCCCCATCATCTCCGCTTCTTCCTTGCCGCGCATGCGCGCGACGAACCCCGGGTCCTTCAGGCCCATGAGGCCCGCGAAGGTCGCCCGCACCACGTTGTGCGGGTTGGCGGAGCCGAGCGACTTCGTCAGCACGTTCTGGATACCGGCCGACTCGACAACCGCGCGGACGGCGCCGCCGGCGATCAGGCCGGTCCCTTCCGGTGCCGGCTTCAGCAGCACGCTGCCCGAACCGAACCGGCCGACCACCTGATGCGGAATCGTCGTCCCTTTGAGCGGCACGCGGATCAGGTTCTTCTTCGCCGCCTCGATCCCCTTCTTGATGGCCGACGGCACTTCCTTCGCCTTGCCGACGCCGAAGCCGACCACGCCGTGGCCGTCACCAACAACGACGAGGGCGCTGAAGCTGAGGTTCTTGCCGCCCTTGACGACCTTGGTCACACGGTTGATCGACACGACCGTGTCCTTGATCTCCAGCTGAGACGCGTCGACTTTTTCGCGAGTGCGATTCATCAATGCCATGCGACTAGAACTCCAGACCTGCTTCGCGCGCGGAATCGGCGACAGCCTTGACGCGCCCGTGATAGAGAAAGCCGTTGCGGTCGAACACCACGCGCTTGACGCCCTTTTCGAGGAGCCGCTCGGCGATCGTCTTGCCGATCGCCTTGGCGCCCTCGATGTTGCCGCCTTTGGCGTTCTTCGGCAGCGCGCCCTTCACCGTCGGCTCGACCGTGGAGGCCGAGGCGATCGTCCGCCCGCTTGCATCGTCCACGACCTGGACGTACATGTGCGCGACGCTGCGGAACACAGTCAGCCGCGGACGCTCCTCGCGGCCGGTCACGCGCTTGCGAATCCGGTGCTTAATCCGGTCGCGACGGTCCCCTTTGGTCTTGATGCGCATCGTTACTTCGCTCCGGTCTTTCCGACCTTCTTCTTCAACACTTCACCGGTGTAGCGGACGCCCTTCTGCTTGTACGGGTCGGGCTTGCGCATACGCCGGATATTGGCGGCCACCTGGCCGACGAGCTGACGATCCACACCCGTGACGGTGATATGCGTCTGCTTCTCGACGGCGATGTCGATACCGGCGGGGATGTCGAAAATCACCGGATGCGAATAGCCGAGGGCGAAATGCACCTGCTTGCCCTTGAGCTCGGCGCGGTAGCCGACGCCAACGATGTCGAGCTCCTTCTTGAAGCCGTCGGTGACGCCGGCAACGGCGTTGGCGACGAGACTCCGCGCCAGGCCGTGAAACTTGCCGAGCTCCGGGTCTTCGCGCTGCAGCTTGGCGACGAGCGCGGCAACACCGTCGGTCGTGTCCTGCGAGAAGACGATACCGGGCGGCACCGCCTGACGCATCTTGCCCTTCGGTCCCTGCACCTCGACGGCATCGCCGGCGATCTTCACGGTGACACCCTGCGGGATCGGGATGGGTTTCTTACCAATTCGTGACATGGCTTTTACCAAACGTTACAGAGCACTTCACCGCCGACGCCCGCCTTCTTGGCGGCGCGGCCGGTCATCACCCCGCGCGAGGTCGTCAGAATCGACGTCCCCAACCCACCGAGCACGCTCGGCACGTCGTCCACGCCGAGATAGACGCGGCGTCCGGGACGGCTGATGCGCTCCAGCCCGCTGATCACCCGCTCGCCGTGCGGCCCGTACTTCAGGAAGATGCGGATCAGCTGCCGCGCCTGGCGGCCGCTCTTCTCCGCCGGCGACTCGACCAGCCGGAACCCCTGGATGTAGCCCTCGTCCTGGAGGATCCGCGCAATCTCCGCCTTGAGCTTGCTCGCCGGCAGCTCGACACGCGTGTGCTTGGCGGTCACCGCGTTGCGGATGCGCGTGATCATGTCTGCGATTGGATCGGTCATTCTTCCCTCTTCGCTATCAGGAGGAAGGAGGCAGGACTCCTATCTCCTTACCAAGAACTCTTCGTCACCCCGGTGATGTCGCCTTCGAGCGCCAGCTTGCGGAAACACAGGCGGCACATGTCGAACTTCCGCATGTAGGCCCGGGGCCGGCCGCACAGATTGCAGCGGTTGCGGTGGCGAATCTTGTACTTCAGCGTCTTCTCTTCCTTGGCGATTTTTGCAGTCGTAGCCATCAGAGCCTTCTTTTAATTCGTCCTGAAGGGCATGCCCATCAACTGAAGCAGCTTGCGCGCTTCCTCGTCCGTCTTGGCCGTCGTCACCACCGACACGTTCATGCCGCGCGCCTTGTCGACCTTCATGTAGTCGATTTCCGGGAACAGCAGCTGGTCGCGCAGTCCGACCGTGTAGTTGCCGCGGCCGTCGAATCCCTTCGGCGACACGCCGCGGAAGTCGCGGACGCGCGGCAGCGCGATGGTGATCAGCCGGTCGAGGAACTCGTACATCCGCTCGCCGCGCAGCGTGACCATCGCGCCGACCGGCATGCCCTGACGCAGCTTGAACTGCGCGATCGACTTCGTCGCGCGGCGCACCACGGCCTTCTGGCCGGTGATCCGCCCCAGCTCGTCAGCGCCGACGTCGGCAAGTTTCGCGTTCTGCGTCGCCTCGCCGAGGCCCATGTTGATGACGACCTTGTCAATCTTGGGGATCGCCATCACGTTCGTGTAGCCGAACTCCTTCTTCAGGGCCGGCATGACTTCCTTCTGGTACCGATCCTTGAGGCGGCTCATTTGTCCACCACTCCCTCGCACTTGCGGCAGATGCGGACCTTGCGGTCGCCCTGCATCGAATGCCCGACGCGGGTGATCTTTCCGCACTCCGGGCACACCAGCTGTACGTTGCTGGCGTGCAGCGCGCCCTCGCGCTCGACGATCCCGCCCTTGATGTTGCGCTGCGGGTTCGGACGCGTGTGGCGCTTGATGATGTTCACGCCCTCGACGACGACGCGGTTTTTCTCCGGGAGCACCTTCAGCACCCGGCCGCGCTTGCCGCTGTCCTTGCCCGTCGTCACGATGACGGTGTCGTTGCGGCGAATGGGACTCTGTAACCGAGACATGACCTACAGCACCTCTGGCGCGAGCGAAATGATCTTCATGAACCGCCGCTCGCGAAGCTCACGGGCAACGGGACCGAACACGCGCGTGCCGATCGGTTCGTTGCTGTCGTTGATGAGCACGGCGGCGTTGCGATCGAAGCGGATGTAGCTGCCGTCGCGGCGCCGCTGTTCCTTGCGCGTCCGCACGATCACCGCCTTGACGACCTGCCCCTTCTTCACCGTGCCGTCCGGCGTCGCTTCCTTCACCGACGCGGTGACGATGTCACCGAGGCGCGCGTAACGGCCCGTGGAGCCGCCAATCGGGTTGATCACCGAAATCTTGCGGGCTCCCGAGTTGTCGGCGACGTCCAGAATCGAGCGCATCTGAATCATGGCTGTCTCCTAGACCTGTGGTGCCTTGGCGACCACTCGGGTCACGATCCACCGCTTGCGGCGGCTGAGCGGACGCGATTCGGCGATGGCGACCGTGTCGCCCATCTTCGCCTCGTTGTTCGCGTTGTGGGCGACGAACGTGGACGTCCGGCGCTGGATCTTGCCGTATACGTCGTGGCGGACCTGCCGCTCGACGGAGACGACGACGGTCTTGTCCATCTTGTCGCTGACCACGGTGCCGGTCAGTTGTGCCTTGACGCTCATCGCTGTGTATCCCTCTCCTGCGGGGCTGTGGTGTCCCTTTCCCGCAGGACTGTCTTGATGCGCGCCAGGTCGCGGCGCATCGTGGCCACCTTGGCCGGCGCCTCGAGCTGGCCCATCGACTTCTGGATGCGCAGCCGGAACAGCTGGTCGTCGAGCTCTTTCTCGCGGCCGCGCAGTTCGTCGGTGCTCAGTTCACGCACTTCGGCGGGCTTCATGACGCCTTCTCCTGTGCGAAGCGCGTGGCGAACTTCGTCTTGATCGGCAGCTTGGCCGCGGCCAGCTGCATCGCCCGCCGCGCGTCCGTCTCGCTCACGCCTTCCATTTCGAACAGGATCCGGCCGGGGCGGATGACGCACACCCATTCCTCCGGCGCACCCTTGCCCTTGCCCATGCGCGTTTCCTGCGGCTTCTTGGTGATCGGCTTGTCCGGGAACACCCGCACCCAGATCTTGCCGCCGCGCTTGATGAAGCGTGTCATCGCCACGCGCGCCGCCTCGATCTGGCGCGCCCGCATCCAGCACGGCTCCATCGCCTTGAGCCCATAGTCGCCGAACGACACATCCGAGCCGCGCCACGCCTTGCCGGCCATGCGCCCGCGCTGCTGCTTGCGGTACTTGACCTTCTTCGGCATCAACATGATTCGTTACCTCTTACGCTCGTCCCGCCGGCCGCCGCGGCGCGCGGTCCCTGTACTCCTCGTCGCGGCCCACGCGCGGCACCAGGCGCTCGCCCTTGTAGAGCCACACCTTCACGCCGATCTGCCCGTAGGTCGTGTTCGCTTCGGCAAACCCGTAGTCGATGTCCGCGCGCAGCGTCTGCAGCGGCAGCTGGCCGTGGAGGTACCACTCGGAGCGCGCGATTTCCGCGCCGTTCAGCCTTCCCGACACGCGCACCTTGATGCCGCGCGCGCCGAACCGCAGGGCGGATTCGACCGCCTTGCGCATCGCGCGGCGGAAGGCGACGCGCTTTTCGAGCTGGACGGCCACCGACTCGGAAATCAGCTGCGCCTCCAGCTCCGGCTTCTGGATCTCCTGGATGTTGATGAAGACCTGCCGGTTGGTCCGCTTCTGGATTTCCTGCTTCAGCTTGTCGACCTCGGTGCCCTTGCGGCCGATGATGATGCCCGGGCGCGAGGTATAGATGTCGATCTTCAGGTTGTTGGCCGCGCGCTCCGTCTCGATGCGCGACACCCCGGCGTGCGAGAAGCGCTTCTTTAGATCCTGGCGCAGCGCCAGGTCCTCGTGCAGCAGCTTCGCGTAGTCCTTCCCCGAGAACCAGCGCGACCGCCAGGTCTTGTTGAAGCCGAGCCTGAATCCGTACGGGTGAACCTTCTGGCCCACGTGTCTCTCCTTTAAGCCTTCGCTTCTGCTTTCTTTGCCGTCTTCCGCGCCCGCGCCGGCTTCGCCGCCGCGGCGTCAGCCGCGGTGGCCACGCGCGCAATCTTCAGCGGCCGCTCCGCGACCCGCACCGTCAGGTGCGCGCTGCGTTTGACCACGCGGTACGCACGGCCCATCGGCGCCGGCCGCACGCGCTTCATCGACGGCCCCTGATTCGCGTAGCACGCCGCCACATACAGCCGATCGATGTCGCCGCTGAAGCCGTCCTTCTGCTGCACGTTTGCCACCGCCGAGCGCAGCACCTTCGCCAGCTCGCGGGCGATCGTCTTGCGCGTGAACTGCAGCGTCGCCAGCGCCTGGTTGACGTTCTTGCCGCGAATCAGCTCGCACACCAGGCCCGCCTTCTGGGCCGAGGTGCGCACACCGCGCGCTGTTGCCTGTGCCTCGATCATGTTCTTCGCGTCCTTCGCGGCTATGCCTTGCCGGCGGGAGCAGGCGCGGGTGCCGCGGCCGCCGCTTTTTCCGTCTTCGTGGTGTGGCCCTTGAACGTGCGCGTCGGCGCGAACTCACCCAGCTTGTGGCCGACCATGTTCTCGGTCACGTACACGGGGATGAACTTCTTGCCGTTGTGCACGGCCATCGTGTGCCCCACCATCTCCGGCACCACCGTCGAACGGCGCGACCAGGTCTTGATGACCTTCTTCTCGTTCGCGCGGTTCATCGCCTCGAGCTTCTCGAGGAGCGGCGTGTCGACGAACGGCCCCTTCTTCAGTGAACGACTCACTTCGGTCTCCTCTGCACGATGAACTTGTCGGTGTTCTTCCGCCGGCGCGTCTTGTAGCCTTTCGTCGGCTGGCCCCACGGCGTCACCGGATGCCGGCCGCCGGACGTCTTCCCTTCGCCGCCGCCGAGCGGGTGATCCACCGGGTTCATCGCCACACCGCGCACGTGCGGCCGCTTGCCGAGCCAGCGGCTGCGTCCGGCCTTGCCGATCGACACGTTCTCGTGATCGAGGTTGCCGACCTGGCCAATGGTGGCGACGCACTCGACGTTGATCTTCCTGATCTCGCCCGACGGCATCTTGACGGAGGCGTATTCCCCTTCGCGCGCCACGAGCTGGACCGACGATCCGGCGCTGCGGGCGATCTGGCCGCCCTTGCCGGGCCGCAACTCGACGTTGTGAATCTGCGTGCCCAGCGGGATGTTCTTCAGCGGCAGGCAGTTGCCCGGAAGGATGTCGACGGCATCACCGGATACCACCGTGTCACCCACCTTGATGCCCGCCGGCTGGAGGATGTATCGCTTTTCGCCGTCCGGATAGGTGATCAGCGCGATGCGCGACGACCGGTTCGGGTCGTACTCGATCGTCTCGACACGGCCGGGAATGTCCTTCTTGTCCCGCTTGAAGTCGATGATCCGGTAGAGCCGCTTGTGGCCGCCGCCGCGCCACCACGCCGTCAGCTCGCCGCGGTTGTTGCGGCCGCCGGACCGTTCCAGCTTTTCGGTGAGCGGGCGATACGGCTCGTTCGTCGTGATGTCGTCGAACGTCTGCACGGTCCGGAAGCGCGAGCCTGGCGACGTCGGGTTGAATTTTCGAATGGGCATGTCTTACGCTCCCTGCAGGAACTCGGGCAGCTTTTCGCCTTCCCGCAGCTTCACGTACGCCTTCTTCCAGTCCGCCCGGCGGCCGACGTAGCGCCCCTGGCGCTTCATCTTTCCGTGCGCGAGCGACGTGCGCACGCTTTCGACCTTCGAACCGAGCAGCTGCTCGACGGCGCGCTTGATATCGATCTTGTTGGCGTCCCTGGCCACCTGGAACACGAGCGTGCGGCCGTCATCGCGGATGACAGTCGTCTTCTCGGTGATGAGCGGGCGCCGGATTACGTCAGTCAGTTTCATGATGTCTACCCGAGCGCTTCCTGCAGCTTTTGCAGCGCCGCACGCGTCAGCACGACCTTCCGCGTGTCCATCACGTCGCGCGCGCTGATCCGGTTGCTCGGCATCAGGCGCACGCCGTCGATGTTGCGCACGGACAGCGCCAGTTTGTCCTCGGGCTTGACGTCGACGAGCAGCGTCTTGCCGTCCACGCCGAGCCGTCGCAGCATGTCCGCGGCAGCCTTCGTCTTGATCTCCGCCACGGTCAGCGCATCGACGACCGTGACGGCGCCGTCCTGAAGCTTCTGCGACAGCGCCGCGCGGAGCGCACCCTTCTCGACCTTCCGCGGCAGGTGATAGTCGTAGCTGCGCGGCTGCGGCCCGAACACGATCCCGCCCTTCCGCCACAACGGATTTCGCGCCTCGCCCACCTGGGCGCGGCCGGTGCCCTTCTGCCGCCACGGTTTCTTGCCGGTGCCACTCACCATCGCGCGCGTCTTCGTCGCGTGCGTGCCGCGGCGCTCCGCGGCGTTCGCCCGGACCACCGACTCGTGGATCAGGTCCACCTTCACGCGGCCGCCGAACACCGCGTCGGAAACGTCGAGGGAGCCGACCTTCTCGTTCTGCTGGTTCACGACGTCGATCAGCATGGCTACTTCTTGCCCTTCTTTTTGACGGGCTCGGCCTGCGCCACCCGGATCGGCTTTGCCGCAATCGCCTTGCGAATGACCACCACGCTGTTCGGCCCGCCGGGCACGGAGCCCTCGAGCAGCAGCAGGTTGTTCTCGGCGTCCACGCGCAGCACCTTCAGATTCCTGACGGTGACGCGATCCGCGCCCATGTGCCCCGCCATCCGCATCCCCTTGACGACACGCGACGGGTAGGACGAGGCGCCAATCGACCCCGGTGCGCGGTGGAACATCGAGCCGTGGCTCATGCGGCCACCGCGGAAGTGATGCCGCTTGACGACGCCCTGAAAGCCCTTGCCGCGGCTGGTCCCAATCACGTCCACGCGCTCGCCGTCGGCGAAGATCGACACGTTGACGATGTCGCCCGGCTTGGCGGCATCGCCGCCGGCCTTGACCTTGACCTCGCGCCGCACGCGGGTGGCGGGCACGCCCGCCTTCTTGAAGTGACCCGCACTCGCCTTGTTTTCCTTGGTCGGCTTCGCTTCGACGAGCCCCAGCTGCACCGCCTCGTAGCCGTCGGTCTCGGCCGTCTTCACCTGCGCGACGACGCAGGGTCCGGCCTTGAGTACGGTGGCGGGCGCAACCGTGCCGTCAGCGGCGAACAGCTGCGTCATGCCGACTTTCTTTCCGATCAGTCCAGTAACCATGTCCGTTTTTCCCGCCGGGTCCGCGTCGATGGCGTCATGCGCGCCGCGGAACCCGGCCTACACGGTCGGGTTATCGCCCGTGATCTTTTCCGAATGCCTTGATTTCCACGTCCACGCCCGCCGGCAGGTCGAGCTTCATCAGCGCGTCGACCGTCTGCGGCGTCGGCTCGAAGATGTCGATCAGCCGCTTGTGCGTGCGGATCTCGAACTGCTCACGCGACTTCTTGTCGACGTGCGGCGAACGCAGCACGGTCCACTTGTTCTTGGCCGTCGGCAGCGGAATCGGCCCCGCCAGCCGCGCGCCTGTCCGCTTGGCGGTATCGACGATCTCGCCCGTTGACTGGTCGAGAATGCGCGAGTCGTAGGCCTTCAGGCGGATGCGGATCTTGTCCATGTCGTTGTCCTATTCGACTGTCCTACTCGACTGTCCTACTCGACAATCTCGGTAATCGTTCCCGCGCCGACGGTGCGGCCGCCTTCGCGAATGGCGAAGCGCGCGCCCTTCTCCAGCGCCACCGGCACGTGCAGTTCCGCCGTGATCGTCGTGTTGTCGCCCGGCATCACCATCTCCACCC
>JBOGIQ010000102.1:0-17502 GCA_050742535.1 Vicinamibacterales bacterium
GCTGGTTGCGCGGCCGGTGCGGCCGTCAGCGGCGCACGGCAGCGCGGGCAGTGCGTCCGGCGTGCGTAGGTCTTGGTCCCGCACGCTGCGCATTTGATTGCGGCAACCACTTCGCTACCTCACCTCGCGCCAGGAGAGGATTCGCACGCCGGCCTGACCAACGCCGTTGTTGAAGTCGTTCGTATCGCCGAACATCTGCAGACTCTTGCCCGTGCCGAAGACAAGGTGCTGGTCGACGACAAACGGCGCCGTCGCACGCACCCCGGTGATGGTGGTGACCTTCGGACTGTCGGAGCTGGTGACTTTGTCGTCGCCTGTGCTGTCGTAGGCGGCGCCGCCGATGAACGTCAGCGCATAGAGGTTCGCGTCCGGCAGGCTGCAGAGCGCCGCCGGCCTGAACGTCGTCGTCGTGAAGAACACCACGTCGCCCGCCACCGCGGGAAACGCCGTGACCTTCTCATCGTCGCCAATGCCGTCGACCTTGGTCAGCAGCCGCGTGAACGTCACGGAGCCGGAACCGCCCTGATCCAGCAGGCCGAGCAGCTTGTACTGCTGGGACACGCCGGCGGACGACAGCAGGTCGCTGCCTGTGCCGACAAAGAGATAACGCAGCGTCGTGCCGACGTCGATTTCCGCCATCGAGTTGAAAATCGGCTGCGACAGGGCATCGTCGTACAGCTTGACCGGGCCGCCGCTGAACGCGGGGACGTCGCCCGTCGCGAGCACGAGGTCGAATCGCCAGATGCGGCCGTCGAGGTCGCCGATGTATGCGTCGCTGATGAACCGCGAACCCTGCGGACCGGCCGCAAGGGGGTCCGACTGCAGCGCGTTCTTGATTTTCGAGCAGTCGCCGGCAGCCGCGCAGTTGTCCACGTTCTCGTTCTTGTTGTCGTTGCCGACGTCCTTCGAGCCGAGCACCGAGCCGTCGTTCACATTGATCATGTAGAACGTCGTCCCGGCGGCCTTGCCGCCGCGGTTCGCCTGGTTCTGCACCGAAGCCGGGAGGAAACCCGAACCGACGAGCGCGACATACGGACTGACGGAACCAACCACCTGGCCGATAGCCGGATCCGACCAGGTCTGCCCAACGCTCAGTTCAACCGCCGACGCCGTCGATTTCAGGTCACCGTAGGGCATGAGCGTCGTGCTGATCGTTGGATCGAAGCTTCCGTATGAGGGGAACGACCACTTCAACACGATGCGGCTCGGAGCAGAGAAGTAACTCAATAACGCGGGCAGACTATCGGACGACGAAGAGATGCTGCTGGCAATATCCGGCAGCGTCACGTCCATTGCCTGATAGAACGTCCCGCCAGGTCCTTCGCCGAAGAACAGGTACGTCTTCCAGTCGCCGCCGACCTTGACGTCCGCGATCTTCGGCGAGCTGTCCACGAAGTAGTCGAAGCTGCCGACGGACTGACCGTCGCGCAGCGTCTTCAGCTTGGACAGCAGGTTGTAGGGAATGAAGCCCCACACTTCGACGCCCAGCCGTGCGTCGATCGCCTCGAGAATGCCGCGGTTCGTCCCGACGAAGACGAGACTGCGCCGGTTCTTGTTGTCATTCACGAACTTCGCATAGTCCGCGTCCGGCGGCGGATCGAGCGACGGCGGATTGAAGATGGCCGGCGTCGAGCTGACCGGCGCGCCAACCGGCAGCGAGCGGACGAGCGTGATCACCGCCGCCGCGTCGGTCGCGCTGAGATTCATGTGCGACGCGAGGGCGCCGGCGTTGGCCGTCGTAAACGCGACGGGCGTTCCGTCCGGCAGCACCGTGTACAGGTTCCGTGATGCCGCGTCCGGCGCGGAGGCGACCCACAGCGACGTACCGTCGGCAACGAACCGGTAGCCGGACCACGCGCTGGAGTCGACCACCGGCTTGTAGACGCGGAACGCGCGCAGCTTCGCGTCGAAGCCCGGCAGCGAAAAGGCCGTCGTGATCATCAGATTCGACCGCTGCGGAAGCGTGGTGCCATTCGCATCGGTAATAACCGTCAGGGGCAGCGCCGTCCCGTTGATGTCCTTCATGTTCGTGATGTCGAAGGACCCGACGACCGGGCTCGTCACCTGGAACTCCGAGTACGGACCGATTGGCAGCGACGGCGACGGCGCAGTATTGAACGTGGCGAATTCCTGGAACGCATGCTGAACGGCCGTGTTCACCGCCTTCACGATCTCGGGCACGACGATCGTCCCCGCCGGCTGCCCCGCCAGGTATCCGGCCGGCACGCCCGCCGCCCACGAGTTATACGCGGAATCGATCATCTCCTTGGTGATCTCGAAATACTGGCCGCCGGAGTTCGAGGCAATCGATTTGAGCTGCGCGATCTCTCCTGCGGCAGGCGCGATTGCGACGACGTAGACCGGCACGCGACGACCGCTCACGGCCAGAAACTGCGACGCTGTAATGGCGGGGTCGCTGCTGGCGGACGTTCCCGACCCCTCGCCCCCGCCGGCGATCAGCACGACGATCGTGTTGGCACAGTCAGGGTCGGCGGCGATCAGGCGAGCGCTCTCCGTCTTCGCGTCAACGAGCATGTGGTCGATCGGCGAATCGACTTTCGTCGCCGTGTCGTGCCCCGCAGGGATCAGCGCCCCTGCCTCAGTCATGCTCTTTGAAAGGATCGACACGATCGAGGTGTTCGCGCCAGCGGCGTCCGTGTACACCACGGGAAGCTGGGCGAGTTGAAGGCCGTTGTCCATCGTCACGGTGGCCACGCGCGAGTTCCACAGGGGGCCGAGGATGTTCTCGGCCGGCACCTGCGCCCCATCCAGGTTCGTCACGGTGGCATTGGAGACGGCCGGAACAGCCGGAGACGCCTGCCGTGTCTTCAGCAAGCCGAACCGCGCCACGCTGGTGTTCTCGTTGATCGCCTGCGTGACCGCGGCGCGCACCAGCGCCAGGCGGGTCTTCGCGGCGTAATGCGCGTACTTCGGATCCGTGTTCGCGACGACGCTGATCGTGCTCGTGTTGTACGTCAGTGCGGGCGGCACCACAGTGGTGCTGGTCCAGCCCGCGAACTTGCGCCGATAGGTCGTCGCCCCGCTGGGGACGCCAATGACCGGCTCCCACGCTCCGCCCGTGACCGTGTATTCAGCCGGGTCGTAGTAGGTCCCGTCGGCGTCGAGACGCATCCTCGCGGAAGTGTCGATCGCCAGGATGATGTTCGGCCTGGCGTTCTTCAGGAACAGCAGCGGGTCGAGCTGCGCCGACGCCTCGCGTGGCGCGCACAGCGCCGCAAGGGCCACGGCGCCCGCCATCACGAATCGAATCTGTTTGGTCGTCATTGGATTTGTGCCTGCCATCACAGCGCCCATGTCGAGCGCGTGAGAGCTTTGCCGGGCGTCTGCACCGGCGCCTTGCGCGAGCGGCGGTTCTGCTCGTCCTGACCGCGCTGTCCCGTGTAGCCGCGTTCGAGCTCGGTCGTGTCGGTCCGCGCCAGCGTCACCTCGATGGTCCGGCTGGTGCCGTCGGGTCCGAACGCCTGGGCCATCATCGCGATGACACCGCGGCCGAGGTTCGACGTCGCGCACGGGCTCGCACACCCCGCCGGAGGCTGCCCGTCCTTGAGCGGGTCGTTGTCGTTTTCGGCAATGTCGTCGGCAATCCAGACGAGCACGTATTGCCGCGAGCGGATCGTTCCCGTCGGAATCATGTCCTCCAGCGGGCCATAGGCGTAGAGCTGCCACACGGGGTTGTTGGCACCCCACGGGCGCGCATCCGTGATCTCCGTCAGGTCAGCAGCGCTGCACGTGAGCTGGCCGCAGCGAGCCATGTTGGTCGCCTGCGTGAGGTCGATGGTCATGCCGTTCGGCAGCGTGCGCGTGCCCGACGGGGCACCGTCGATGAACGCCGACGTGACCGCTCCGCTCAGGATGTCGTCCCAGTTCGGTACCGTCAGGATGTCCTGCATGACGCGTTCGACCGCGCCGTCGGCGGCGTACAGAGTCTCGTAGCCGCCGCGGTAGTTGCCGGCGATCTTCGTCTCGGTCATGGTCGTCATCATCAGCGCCGTGCCGAGCGCCATCATGAGCATCATCGCCATGAGCGAGATCACCAGGGCGATGCCCTGCTCGTCGGCGAGACGGGCTCTCACCGTGTGGGCCGGGTTCGGCCGAGCATCGTGTCCACGCGACGCCGATCCGGCAAACGGAGTGTGCGGTGTCTTTCTCATCGGCCGAGATTCAGGTTGCGCGGCGTGACGTCGAACGAGATCTCCTGATCGGGCACGAAGTGCTGACCGGCGCTGTTCGTCCCGGCGCGGCGGAACAAGGTTCCCGCCGGACCGCGAAATTCCGTCGGCGCCTGGACGCGGAACTTGATGCGAATCCGGCGGAGGCGAAGCAGGTCGGCGTCGTACCGCATCACGTTCGCGCCATCAGGACACCACGGGCCGTCCGTCAACATCGCCTGCGTCAGCTGGACTTGGCCGAAACCGCCGGCGAGGTTCGGCAGGCGTGGCGAGTGCGCGCCGCTGACCACGGCGTAAAGGCAGTTCTCGCCCGCGCCCCACGTGTCGTTCGTGTTGTCCACGCCGAGCGCCGGAGGCTTGGGTCCGTAGGTGGTCCACGGCCCCACCGGGTCCGAGAGCGGCTTGTTCGGCAGCAAGACGGGCGCGCGCGGATCGCCGTAATACTCGATCTCGAGCTTCACCACGTTGTCCACGAGCGGCAGGTCGGATATGCCATCGGAGTGGCGCAGCTGATAGGTCTTCGTCGCGTCGTCGGCCAGCAGGTAGTACGTGTGCAGCGACGCCATCGTGATGACGGCGCCCTTCTTGTAGGACTTCGACAGCGGGTCCTTGTGCTGCATGTGCAGCGCGGCATCCTGGACGTTCGTGATGACCATCGGATCCCAGGCGCCGGATTCGTCGAAGATGATGGCCCGCATGCCTTCCACGAAGCCGCACAGCTGTGCGGTCTTCGCCGGCGGGCAATTCGCCTGCGCCTCGACCTTCAGCTCCGACGACGGCTGCGGCATGTCCTCGCGAATGGTCGTCTGCGCGGCTGTTGACGGAACCGAGAAGAGGCTGATGGAGTCGGACGCGTCTGTCGCCCCCGACGCGAGCCGGAAGTAGATGCCGGCTGCGGGGTCGCCGAACCGGTACGGCATCACCGGCGCAAAGTAATTGGAGAGCGCGCCCGTCATGCCGCCGGCGTAGGCGCCGCTGCCCGCCATGACGAGGTCCTTCGACATCGAGTCGGCAGCGATGCGCAGCCGCTGCTGGAGATCGGACACCTCGGGCTGCGTCCGGTACATGCCCTGCGACGGGTTCATCACGGAGAACACCGCCCCGACGACGGTGATCATGATGGCCGACGCAATCAGCATTTCCGCGACGGAGAAGCCCGCTTCCGACTGCACACGCGATCTCATTGCGATTTCCTCGTTTTCACGGTGACCAGCCGCGCCTCTTCCGGCATCAGCGTCCCCGCGCCGTCGTTCGCGGCGCCGCGCTCCTTGTTGCGGAAGACCAGCACCTGCAGGATCAGCGTGTTGTTCGGGTTCGACGGCAGCGGCTCGACCGACCAGCGGCGCACGAACACCGTGTTTGCGGGAGGAGCTGCCCCGCCGCCGAGCTTGTCGCCGAACTGGCCGATGTAGTCGACATACCCGTCGGTGTTCGCGCCGAGCGTTCCCGCCGGCGATGGTGCGAGCCCGGTCCCGCCGGCCGGCGTTTCCGGCGAGACGGCGGTATTCGTACTCGTGTCGCTGATCGGCAGGCCCTGCGTGTCGAAGCCCCATGTCAGCGCCCGGAGCTCCTCGAGCTTCTGCTGCGCGAGCACGGCGGTGAAGGTCGTGTTGCGCGCTCCGATGTTCGACTGCGTCGAGAGGACGAACAGCTGCGCGAGCATCACCAGCGCCGTCGCGAGCAGCATCGTCGCGATCAAGACCTCGACCAGCGAGAAGCCGGCCGCGCTATCGGACGAGCGTGATTTTGCCAACCCCATTGACGTCAATCCTTTTGGTCACGCTGCCCTTCACGAGCGTGATGGAGGTGCCGGCCACGCCGACTACGGGCCACGGTAGGGTGCTCCCTGACTGCTGGTGGACCGTGCCATCCGGCCAGAACTCCAGCGTGGCTGCCGTCCCGAAGGTGATGCCGGTGGGGAGCCGGCGCATCGGACCGTCGTGGTTCGGACGTGTCAGGGGGTTGTTGTCGCCGGCGGGTGTCGGATACACAGACTCCGTACACCGGTTCGCGGCAGTGTCGGACGACGCGGGAACCGACGGTGAACCGATCAGCTCCGTGATCCGATACTCCCCCGTCGCGGGACAGTTGAAGCGGACGCGCAACGGCCGGTTCGCCGTGACCGCCTTCAGACGGGCCGTCTGCAGCTCACGCTCGACGTCGCGCACCGCCTGGCCGTGCTTGTAGCCCTCGGTGACGTTCTGGAACGCGGGCACCGAGACGCCGGCCAGGATCGCCAACACGGCGACGACGCAGAGCATGTCCACCAGGCTGAAGCCCGCCGCCGATCGCACGCCGCCGGAACGTGTTGCCACGTTGTCCAGTTGAGCAACGGCTTTGCCACGCGCCCTATCGTCGTCTCTGATTGGGCTTAAACAATTGATCTACAAAGAATTACGACTCGTGATGAAGACTTGAATCATCGCTGGTGAAATTCTGATAACCGCGATTTTGTTACCTGAAGTAACAGGCGTGGAATCAGCTCTCGGCGGTCGGAATCGAGATCTGAATGCTGGCGCCGCCGCCGCGCGCGTCGGCGACGACGACGCGCCCGTTGTGCAGGACGACGATCTTCTGAACGATAGCCAGGCCGAGGCCTGTGCCCTGTGAGCGCGTCGTGAAGAACGGCTGAAAGATCCGCTCGCGCGCCGCCTCCGGGATCCCCGGACCATTGTCGTCCACCGACACGCGGCAGCTGTGATGCGCTCCATCGACCCAGCCGCGAATGCGGATCTCCGGCGTCACGCCGGCTCCCTCGCACGCATCGACGGCGTTGCGAACGAGGTTGCCGAACACCTGCCGCAGCAGCACCTCGTCGCCCAGGATTTCGGCGAACGTGCCGTCAACCGTCAACGACGTCTCGGCCGGCAACTCGTAACGCAAGTCATCGGTGGCGCGCCTGACCACGGCCTCCAGATCGACGCGCGACAGCGCGATGTTCTCCGGGCGCGCAAAGCTGAGGAAATTGGTCACCACCTTGCCCAGAGAATCCGCTTCCTGCCTGATCCCCTCGACGTACGGCCGGTACTTCGGCGTCAGCGCGTCCACGTCGATCAGCCGGCTGTAGCCGTGAATCGTCGCCAGGCCGTTGCGGAATTCGTGCGCGAGGCCGGCCGTCAGCTCTCCAAGCCTTGCCAGCGTCTCCTTCAGCCGCAGCTGCTCCTCGAGCTCGACGACGGAAGTCAGATCGGAGAAGAGGCAAATGACGCCGTGCGGTGACGGTCTACCCAGCGGAGACACGGTGACGCCGAGATGCATCGTTCCCACACTTTCGACCTGCACCGTTCGGCGCACGATTGGACGCGCGGTCGACAGACACTCGCCAACCAGCTCCACGAGCGGAGGAAACGCCGCAAGGACCTTCTGGTAATCCGAGCCGATCGGGTCGGTCTTCACGCCGATCATCGCGCGGCCGGCGCCGTTGAATATCTCGACCCGCCCGCTTCCGTCGACAACCAGCAGCCCGGCGGTGAGGCTTTCGACGATGTCCCCGCTCAGCTGCTCCGAGGCAGCCGCCCTCGCGGTCATCGCCTGTTGCTGAGCCTTCAGCTTGGCGACCGCTTCCTGCAGCGCCGCCGCCAGCAGCGGCGTCTCGCCGCTGTCCTTCAGGCTGCGGCGGGCATCGCGCGCGTTTGCTGCGAATCGCAGCATCGCGAAGACCAGCACCGCGGCAAGTGCGGCAACGATGGCGGTGAGCCCGAGGAACGCGTATCCGGCCTGCGTCATCGATAGAAGCCCGTGTACCACTCGACGAGGGGATCTCCCACCACTGCCGCGGTCAGCGCTCCGACGGCGAGGAAGGTGCCAAACGGAAGCGCCGCTTTCATCCCGCCACGGCCAAGCGCGATCACGCCCACGCCGATCAACGAGCCGGCAAACGAGCCGAGGATCAGCGTGACGAGCATCAGCTTCCACCCGAGAAAGGCGCCGATCATCGACAGCATCTTGACGTCGCCCATGCCGAGGCCTTCAACGCCGCGCAGCCGGTAATAGCCTTCGGCAATCGCGAAGAGGACACCGCCTCCGGCAATCAGGCCGATGAGCGACGCCTTCCACCCAGGTGGCAGGAACAGACTCAGGAGGAATCCGATGACAATGCCCGGCACGGTGATGACGTTGGGCAGCAGGTGGTGCCGCAGGTCGATCGCGAACAGCACGACCATGGCGCAGCCAAACGCCAGACGCACGGCGAGCATCGGCGTCCAGCCGTAGATCGCATATCCGGCTACGAACAGAACACCAGTGATCAGCTCGACCAACGGGTACACGACGGAGATGCGTTCGCCGCACGTCCGGCAGCGGCCGCGCAGGACGAGCCAGCTGATGATCGGAACATTCTCGTACCAGGAGAGCGGCCGGTTGCAGGCCGTGCAGTGCGAGCCCGGCCAGTTGACCGACTCGCGCCGCGGCAGCCGGTAGATGCAGACGTTCAGAAAGCTGCCGACGATGAGCCCGAGCAGGCCGAGCAGAACGGTCAGCCAGACGTTCACGCCGGGTTCTCCGTCGGCAGCGGCCAGACCGGAGAGTCGTTGCTCACCGTGACATCACCCCACCAGGGGTTGAGCACGTAGGGATACCCCTCGGGATCGAGGGGGATACCAGGCAGCAGTCCCACCTGAATCAGGTGATCCCACGTCGGCGGCGGATCGCCGAAGCGCCGTTCGTACTCGCGAGTCAGCCGCTCGAGCTCCGCGATCCGATCGATGGCGTCGAGCTTCTTCAGGCGGCGCGCCGCGTCCTCCCGCAGCCATGTCGTCTCCGCCGTCAGCAGATGCTCGTACATCACCCGCGACGATCGGGTGTCGCCGCCGGTCGCCAGCGTATTGGCGGCCAACGGTTCCAGCCACATGTCGGCGCGCTCCCCTTCCTTCCTGGCCCCGGAGGTTTTCGCGGCACGAAGGAACCACTCAGCCGCCACCTTGTAATTGCCATCGCGATAGTGAACGAATCCGATGTCGTAGGGGTACTGCCAGCGATCGGGGCGCGCGACGAGGCCTTTTTCCAGGAGCTTGATCGCCAGGTCCGATTGGCCCGGTCCGCCCGGCTTCTTCTCGGACAGGAAGAAGGCGCCGAATTCGTAGGCGATGTTGAAGTTCGGGTCGAGCGACGTGGTCAGATCCAGCAGCGGGAACAGCAGTTCATACGATTTGTCGCCCTGCTCGGAGAGGCGGATTCCGCCGTAGTACTGAATCGCACGAATCCAATAGAGATCCGCGACGAGCGCGTCGTACGACAGGGCGACCCGCGTCAAGACTGCCGGCGAGTTGACGTAGAGGATCTGCTGCGCCGGCTCGGCCTGCGGAAATCGCCGCTCGCGATCCATCTGCAGCCCGACGACCGTCGTCAACAGCACCGCGATGGCGACGACACCGGCGGCGATGCCCACTTACTTGAAATCCCTGCGCGCAAAGATCATGACCGACGCGACCAGCAACGCCGCGATGTACACGATGGCATACAGTGCCGTCATCGCCAGGTATCCGGCCGGAAGCGGCAGCGCATGCACGACCTCCGTCTTGATATCGAACGCGGCAAAGTTCGGGAGCACGTAGTACAGAGCCCGGCCAACCATCCCCGCGGCCGGCGATTCGACGACCTGCTCGAAGTTCTTGAGGTCAGCGCCGAACTGGCCCGCGATGTACAGGGCGACGGTGAACCCGGCGGACAGCAGAGCGCTGGAAGAAAACGTGGACCAGAAGAGTGCCACGGCCGTCACGAGGGAAAGCTCGAGGGCGATCATGAGCACGGCCAGCATCAAGCGGGGGTCGGTCGGCGGCGCCGGCGCGGCCTTCAGCGCCGCGGGTGAAAGCGTGGTTCCGATATACGCGAGCACGACGTAGTACGCGAGCGCCATCACCGACAGGTTGACGAGCAGCGTGCCGACGAGTCCCAGGTACTTCCCGAGCAGCAGCTCGTGGCGGCGGACCGGTTTGGCCAGCACGGCGTAGATGCTGCGGCGATCGATTTCGCGGGCGATGAGGCCGATGCCGATGAACACGGCGATGAACAGTCCCATCAGCGACATTGCCGCGAGGCCGAGGTCCTTGATGATCTTCAGGTCCTCCCCGGCAGTGAGCTGGCCGATCAGATAGGACACTCCCATCAGCACCACGGCAAACGCCACGATGCTATAGAGGACCTTGTCGCGGACCGAGTCCCTGAAGACGTGCAGGGCCACGAGCGCGGTGGTTCGCATCAGTCGAAGGTACGGCCCGCGCTCTTCTGCACGCGGGCGAGAAAGAAGTCCTCGAGCGTGTCGCGAACGGGATTGATGGACACGAGCTCGGCATTCGCCGCCTTCGCCAGTGCCACTGCGTCCTCCGACGAGGCGGTGGCAGGAAGCACGACGTGATACCTCCCGTCGCCGATCGACGTGGCGGCAGCGGCGCGAGCCGACAGCGCGGCGGCGGCGTCGGCCGTCACCCCGGCGAGCACGAGGTCCCAGCCGCGGATGCGGAACGGCACCATCTCGGCAAGCGCACCCGAGGCGACGAGCGTTCCGCCCGCGACGATCCCGACGCGGCTGCACATCGTTTCGGCATCGCCGAGGATGTGCGAGCTGAAGAACACGGTCGCGCCGCGATCGCGCAGGCGCAGGATGATGTCGCGCACGTCGCGCCGTCCGATGGGATCGAGGCCCGACATCGGCTCGTCGAGAAAGACCACCTCGGGATCGTTGAT
Organism: Vicinamibacterales bacterium; assembly: GCA_050742535.1. Classification (GTDB taxonomy): domain Bacteria; phylum Acidobacteriota; class Vicinamibacteria; order Vicinamibacterales; family UBA2999; genus Gp6-AA40. Next base: position 10,872 of record JBOGIQ010000102.1, read on the forward strand.
GAGCGCCTGCGCGAGGCCGACGCGCTGAATCATCCCTTTCGAGTACTTGCGGAGCTGCATCCGGCGCTCGGCGCCGAGTCCAACTTCGTCGAGCAGGCCGGCGACGCGGCGGGAACGCTCGGCGCCGCGGTAGCCGAAGAGCGAGGCGAAGTAGCCGAGCAGCTCCTCCGCGGACACGTTGTCGTAGAACGTGGGGTTCTCCGGGAGATAACCGATGCGGCGGCGCATCGCGACGTCACCGGCCGGCCGATCGAGAATCCAGGCCCGTCCGGTCGTCGGAAATATGAGCTGCATCAGCAGCTTGAGCGTGGTGGTCTTGCCGGCGCCGTTCGGGCCGAGGAAACCGAAGACTTCGCCGCGGGCGACTTCGAGCGTCAGCTTGTCGAGGGCCACATACGGACGGCTCCGCCAGAAGCCGACGGAGTAGTGCTTCGTCAGGCCCTCCGTGCGAATGGCGTGCATCTTACGAAACGGCGCCCGACTTCCTGAGGAAATACTGGATCGTGGCGTCCAGGTAGGTCGGCCGCACGTTGCCGAGCTTCACACCGTTCATGTAGAACGTCGGCGTGCCGGTCACGCCGAGCTTCTGTCCGAGCTGCACGTCTTCGCGGATCGCAGGCAGAAGGCTCGAGTACTGCTGGTCGAAGTCGGTGATCTGCGCCACCTCGCGCAGCCCCCGCTTGACATCATCGCGGGTCATCTCGAATGACTGGTTGGTGAACAGCCACGCTTCCATCTCCGGCGCCTTGCCTTTCGTCCGCGCCATTCGAACGGCAGCCGCAGCTTCGCAGGCCATGTTGTGATTGAGCACCAGCCCGCACTCAGGTTCGAGCGGCAGATCGCGCGTCTCGAAGACAAACACGCCCGGATACTCCTTTTCGTACTTTGCGATGATGCCGCGGTAGAGCATATAGGTCTGGCGGCATGACGGGCACTGGTAGTCGTTGAACTTGATGAATCGCACTTTCATCGCGCCGGTCGGAAGGAGGTCAGGCTCCGACAGCGGGGTCTGCGAGTCGAGGTACTTGTTCCACTCGGCCACCTGGTCGGCGGTAAGCGTTTCGAGCTGCGGTTCGGGAATCGCCTCCACCGCCGACGGCCCGCCGGCACCGAACACCTCCGGCCGCGGGAACAACAGAATCAGCGCGATCGACGCGGCGAGCCAGCCAATGGTGAGCGTCGTGCCCGTCTGACTGCGCGTCAGGCCTTTGACGTCCTCACCAAGCCGGGCGGGAATCGCCGTCAACGACGTTGCGGCAGCGGCCGACGCGAGGAAGATGCCCGCCACCGCGACGTACATCGCCATACAGAGCGGACAGGCGGTGCGGAGCACGTAGAACGATGCGTGCCCGTAGTAGAAGACCACGGCGAGTCCGATCGTCCCGAGGACGAAGATATAGCCAGCCACTCGACCGGCAAGCTCGGAACTGGTTTGCCGCATGCCCCAGGCGGCCAGCAGCAGCACCGCTAACGACCAGATCGCGCCGCCGGCGGCGATCGGGACGCCCGCAACGGTGGCATAGCTGCTCTGCAGAACCTGCTGGCAGCTGACGCTGGCGTTGATGTCGCAGAAGCTGGAGTAGCCGGGGTCCGTCATCAGCCGGTAATGGACGACAAGCGCCGTCACCGACGTGGCGAGACCAAGCAGGGCAAGACCAATCAACGCATATCTATAGCGGCGGAGCATAGGATGTTTCATTGTATCGGCGTCCGCCTTTACCCCTGGGCATCGGCGAGACCAGCCAGAGCTTACCGTACGTGCGAAGGGACGCCCGAGGGGCGTCCCTTCGCATTGTGTCCGCATCCGGCAGACACCACAACGTCGCGCCGACCTATTGGATAAACGCGAAGGTGTCGATGGTTGCCGCCGTGATCGCCGCACCCGTCGGGCTGAAGTAGATCGTTCCACGGTGATCGCTGGCGAACCTGCGTGTACCAGTCTGGCCCGCAGTCACCGGACTGGAGAGCACGAAGTACGTCGACCGGGAAGCGCCCGCTCCGTTGCACGTCTGGGCTGTGACCAGGACGTCCGAGGCGCCGACGCCATCAGCAACGACATTAAGGTAGCCGCTCTTCGGAACGGTCGCACTCGCGAGATCCGGCGAGATGAAGGGAGCGCCGCCGGTCGGGGGAGTAGCGAGCTGAGCGTTCGTACTCGCGTAACCGCCGCCGCCACAACTCGACGCGAACGCCGTCTCGCCGCTGTTGACCGCCCGGACCGAACCGATTGCGGACGCCTCGTTACCCGACTGGCGCGCGCGCAACAGGCCGGGCACCGCGATGGCCGCGATAATGCCGATGATCGCCACGACGATCAGCAGCTCGATCAGCGTGAACCCTTCGTTTTTCTGCAGCTTCTTCACTGTTCAATCTCCTTCAATCTCGAGCCGGGTCGTCCGGCGAATCTTTCAGATGCTTTCCTGTTGAGCAACCGCAGTGCCATGCTCGACCCGGCTTCGCTGATTGCCCGTAACTCGCTGCATCGGAGCCGCTTGCCCGCGCCTCACCGACGCTGAACCGTTTCGCCGCCACTGGCATTTTTCGGCGGCTTGACAAAAACCGTCAATCGGCGTTGTCAACAATTGACGGTAACTTGGACGTAGCGCCGATGCAGATGGACGGGACGGCCGTCGACGCGCCGTGCATCGGCGCGTTATTGGATGAAGTCGAGGCCGTCCGGAATTGGATTCAGCACCGGCACCGTAACACTGAAGTAGATCGTACCACGCCGGTCGCTGCCGAACGATCGAGTCCCGGTAACGCCAGGGCTCAACGGGTCGGCTGCGACGTGAAACATCGCACGCGACGACGCCGCAGATCCATTGCACGTTTCGGCGGCCGGAAGCACGTCGGCGTTGCCCGGCTCAGCGCTGTCGTTGACGTCGATGGTGTAGCCGCTTTTCGCCGTCGCCGGTACGTCAGCCTTCTCCAGGTCTGGCGAGATGAACGCCGCGCCACCTGCAGGTCCTCTCCCTAAATCGGCGTTGCTCTGCGCGTATCCGCCGGCGCCGCAGCTCGAGGCGTATGCGGCCTGGCCGCTGATGATCGCACGGACAGCACCAATCGCCGATGCCTCGTTTCCGGACTGCCGGGCACGGGCCAGAGAGATGATGGCAATCGCCGCCAGGACGCCAACTATCGCGACCACGACCAGGATCTCGATCAACGTGAAGCCGCTGTCATTCCAGCGTCGCGTTCTGTTTTTCGTCGAGCTCAGCAACACTCGCGCCACACCTCTCCAGTAGGCTGTGTCGGCGTAACGCGATGAATTCTTTAGGGATAGTGGAAAGCTGTCCGGCCCCTGAAGAATTGTAAAAGATGCTACAGGGGTGTCAACCTCAGCGTAGGTTGAACTTTTTCGCGTAGTAACGGAACGAGCGGAAGCTCATCCCCAGAAGCTCGGCCGCCCTGGTCTGGACGCCCCCGCTCCGTTCGAGCGCCAGCCCGATGTAGTGCCGGTAGAAGTCCTCGCCGCGCGCCTCCAGGTCGAAGCCTTCCTGCAGTGCCGGAAAGTCGGACAGACTGCGCGCGATGTCCTCCGCCGGTTCATGGACCGCGCCGCCGCCGTTCGGGCGGACGTACGGCGGCAGGCTCTCGGGCAGCAGCGTCGGCGTCTGCTCCACCGCCACGGCCCGCTCGATCGCGTTCTCGAGCTCGCGGACGTTGCCCGGCCAGCGGTACACCATCAGCCGCTCGAGCGTCTCGCGCGAGATCGCCCGAATGGGCTTCTCCATGTGTCCCGCGCACTTCGCCAGGAAATGGTCCGCCAGCAGCGGGACGTCCTCCGCGCGGTCGCGAAGCGGCGGCAGATGCACGCCGATGACGTTGATCCGGTAGAACAGGTCCTCGCGGAAGCGGCCCTCCGCGACGAGACGCGGCAGTTCCTGGTTCGTCGCGGCAATCACGCGGACGTCGGCGCGCACCTCGTCGGTCCCGCCGAGACGGCGGAAGCGGCGGTCCTGCAGGACGCGCAGCAGCTTCACCTGCATCGAGGCGTTCATCTCGCCGATTTCGTCGAGGAAGATCGTCCCGCGCTCGGCCGCCTCGAGGAGCCCTTTCTTGTTCTGATCGGCGCCGGTGAAGGCGCCGCGCATGTGCCCGAACAGCTCGGATTCGAGCAGCGTTTCAGGAACCGCGCCGCAGTTGAGCGCGACGAACGGCTGATCGCGGCGCATCGAGTTGTAATGAACGGCGCGCGCCACGAGGTCCTTGCCGGTGCCGGACTCGCCGGTAATCAGGACCGTGCTGTTGGTCCTGGCGATCGTCTCGATCATCTTGAAGACGGCCAGCATCGGTTCGCTGCGGCCGATGATGTTCGAGAACGAATAGCTGGAGTTGAGCGCCCGCTTCAGCAGGACGTTCTCCTGCTTCAGGCGCGACGCCTCGAACTGCTGCCGCACCTTGAGGCGCAGCTCGTCCATGCTGAACGGCTTGGTGAAATAGTCCACGGCGCCCAGCCGCATGGCTTCGACGGCCGTCTCGGTCGAGGCATAAGCGGTCATCATGAACGCGATGATGTCGCGGTTCATCTGCCGGGCCGCTCGCAGCACGTCCACGCCGCTCAGATCGGCCATGCGGATGTCCGACAGCAGCAGATCGACGCGCTCGCGCTCCAGCATGCCCAGCGCCTCACGGCCGTTCTCGGCAACCATCACGTCATAGCCGTCGCGGCGAAGCACGATCCGCAGCATGTCGCGCATCGACGGCTCGTCGTCGACGACGAGAATGCGCGGCTTTGCCGCAGCCTCGTCGGACGGGGTGTCGAGAACGCGCGCGGTTGATGGCATCGTCATGCGATCGCGCTCCGCATCGCTGCCGGGCGCGGGGCCGCCTCGGCCACTTCATGCTGCGCCGGCAGGCGCACGCGCATCGTGGTGCCCGATCCGACCGTTGACTGGACCTGGATCGTGCCGTTGTAGTCGGTAACGATGCGATGGACCGTCGCCAGACCGAGGCCTGTTCCGCGCTCGAACGTGCTCCGGAACGGCTGGAAGATCGAGTCGATCTCGTCGGCCGGGATGCCACAGCCTTCGTCGCGAACGGCAATCACGACTTCACCCGGCCCGCTCGTGTCCTGCACGTCGGCGACCGACAGGCGCAGCCGGCCGCCCCCCTTCATCGCGCGTAGACCGTTGGTGGCGAGGTTCCAGACGATCTGGCGAAGCTGGTTTTCGTCGGCCTCGTACCACACGGGCTTCGCCGGGACGTCCACGTCGACGCGATGGGTGTCGCGCACGTCCGCGCTGTTGCGCAGCAGCGCGGCGGCATCCTCGACCACCGTCCGCACGTCCAGCCGCGACACCGAGGCACGCTGCGGTCTCGCGTACGCCAGGAACGATCCGATGGTGTGATTCAGGCGCTCTGATTCGCGGAGCACGATGTCCATCAACTGTGCCTGCTCCTCACTGAGCGGCAACTCCTCGCGCAGGAGCTGGATAGATCCGGACATCGACGCGAGCGGATTGCGGATTTCGTGGGCAATGCCGGCCGCCATCTCACCCACCGCGGCCAGGCGCTGCCGCAGCCGCGCTTCGCGCTCCAGACGCTTGATGGTGGTGACATCCTGGAATACGAACAGGTAACCGGGACGGCCGTCGGGAAACGCCAGGGTCGTCGCGGTGATTCCGAGGTCGATGAGCCGGCTGTCGCCGGTCTTGTAGATCAGATCGACGCGCAGGCTCTGATTCTCGGTCAACGCGGACAGGCTTGGCCGCAGATGCGGGGGCACCTGGAGCAGCTCCGCGGCGTCGGCGCCCAGCGCGTCGGCCACCGGGATGCCGGTAATCGTGGCCGCGGCCCGGTTGAACGTCCGGATCCGGCAGTCGGCGTCGGCGCTGACCAGGCCGCTCAACAGGCTGTCGATGACGTGTTCGTTGAACGCCCGCAGATCCTCGATCTGGTGCGACGCATCCTCGAGCCTCGCGTCCGCGGACCGCAGGCTTTCGGCCAGGGAGCGCGAGAGCCAGGCCACCGCGAGGAACCCGAACAGATTGATGAAGACCGTGTACTGCGCGAACCGCAGCGTCGGCAGTTCGGCCGACGGCGTCGGCGTCAGCATCAGCTGCGGCAGGTAGTCCTGCGGCACGTACTGCGCCGTGACGAGCGCCAGATAGAGCACCGCGCTGAACGTGGCGACCTGAATGGCCGTGCGGCCGAAGCGCACCGCGCTGGCCGCAATGATCGGCAGCACGTACAGCGACGAGAAGTAGCTGGTCACGCCGCCGGTCAGGTGAATGAACGCGGACACCACCACCGCGTCGGCGGCGAACTGCAGATCGATCAGCCAGCCGTGGTCCTCCGTGAACCGCAGCGTGGCCAGGTAGATGACGTTCAGCCCGTAGGTCAGCCCGATGAGGAAAAAGAACGGGTCAACCGGGAACGATCCCGGGCGGCTCAGTTCGATGAGAACCGCCCATCCCAGCAGCAGCGTGCTGGCGACGACGCGTACGGCGATCAGCGTAAGGAGCCGCGGACGGAGGTTCATCCCGTCATCTTGCTGATCAGATCGAAGATCGGCATATACATCGCGATGACGATGCCGCCGACGACGCCGCCGAGGAACGCGATCATGAGCGGTTCGAGCAGCGTCAGCAGGCCCGCCACCGCCACGTCGACCTCTTCCTCGTAGAAC
>JBOGIQ010000103.1:0-17445 GCA_050742535.1 Vicinamibacterales bacterium
CGTGTTCGGGTTCGCGCCGTGCTCGAGCAGCTTGCGCGCGAGCTGGATCGCCGTCACTTTTCCAACCTGCTGCGGCGTGCCGACCGGCGTGTTGCCGACGCCGGCGGCGCCGTCGGCGCCCGGCTTGCGCAGCCACGCGACGGTGTGCAGTGGTGACGCGCGGGGATCGGGCAGGTTCGGATTGGCCCCATGATCGAGGAGGACCGACGCCATCTCGAAGTAGGCGTTGACCGCCGCCATGCTCAGCGCGCTCGAGCCGTCCGGCGCCGCGTCGTTGACGTTCGCGCCGCGCTTCAGCAGCGCGGCCGCCGTCTCGATGTGCGCGTTGCGCACGGCAAACAGCAGCGGCGTGAGGCCGCCGTTCGATTTCAGCGTGAGGTCGGCGCCGGCTTCGAGCAGCACGTCGACCGCCGCGGTGTTGCCTTCAGCGGCCGCCCACATCAGCGCGGTCTGACCTCGGTACGGCTCTTTGGTGTCAACCTTCGCGCCACGCGTCAGCAGCAGCCGCACGGCGTCCGGCTTGCCCGACAGCGCCGCCGTCATCAGCATCGTCTGCCCTTCCTGGGCGCTGCCATTCGGATCGGCGCCGGCCTTCAGCAGCCGTTCCATCATCGCGGCATTGCCGTTCATGGCGGCGAGGTACAACGGCGTGATGTTGTAGCGGGTCGATGCTTTGGCGTTGGCGCCGGCTCCGAGCAGCAGTTCGACGAGCTGGACGTCGTTCCGCTGGGCTGCCCAGTGGAGGGCCGTGAAGCCGTCGGCCTCAGTCGCGTTGATGCTGACCTTCCCCTCGGCTCGCGCGCGCTCGCTCGGGGCAAGCTGTTTCAGGAGCGCGCGAACCGCCGGCACATCCTGCTTCTTGACGGCGTCGATTAAGGGCGACCCCGCAGCGGTGATTGACACCGTGGCCGCGAGCCATCCGATGGCGACAATCTGGAGCCAGCCGCGAAACCGCATGTTTCCTCCGGGCGATCGGGCCCCTGGCAGTCGTGGGGCGGACCTTGTCAGGTCCGCCAGGCGCGCCTGACAAGGCGCGCCCCACGATCGAGCGACAGGGCTGTTACGGCGTTAATATACCCCCGTATTTAAATGTCCTACAGAGGTTTACTCGGCTGCGCACTGCTCGGATTTGCCATCGGGGTCGCCACGGCGAGACCAGGAGCCCAGGCGCCCGCAGTGCCGGTACAGCCCACTCCGGCCGCGACATCGGCGGGCGTCCTCAAGCAGTACTGTGCCACGTGCCATAACGAGCGGCTGAAGAGCGGCGGTTTCGTCATCGATCCGGCGGCCGTCACGAACGTCGCCGCCGGGGCGGATCGGTGGGAGAAGGTCGTTCGCAAGCTGCGGACGCAGTCGATGCCGCCCCCGGGCGCTCCGCGTCCGGACGCCGCCGGCTACGACCGTGTCGCCACGTTCCTCGAAACAGAGTTGGACCGCGCCGAAGCGGCCCGCCCGCACCTGGGCAAGCTGCCGCTGACGCATCGTCTGAGCCGCACGGAGTACCGGAACGCCGTGCGCGACCTGCTCGCGCTCGAATCGCTGCCGCGCGAGGTCAGCGTGGACTACCTGCTGCCGCCGGACAACATCAGCAGCGGTTTCGACAACATCGCCGACCTGCTGTTCGTCTCGCCGAGCAACATGGAGCGGTATCTCGACGCGGCGCGGAAGATCAGCCGCCTCGCGGTCGGCGATCCGGCGATGCCCGTGATGGTGAACATCCATCGCCTCGATCCCGAGCATCCGCAGGACGAGCGCGTGGAGGAACTGCCATTCGGCACGCGCGGCGGAATCGCCGTGCGCAGCGAATTTCCCGTGGATGGCACCTACATCGTCCGAGTGGACGTCGGCAATGCGCAGGGTCACGAGCTCGAGATCCTCGTTGACGGCGAACGCGCCGCGCTGCGGCAGCTTGGTGGAGCGGGACGCGGGACGCCAGGCGTTGCCGCTCCGCCGGGCCAGCCCGACCCGGCAGATCCCGATCCGACGCCCCCGTCCGTCGATCGACCGGCCGTGCCTGGCAGGGGAGGGGCGCCTGCTGATGCGGGTTCAGGGGGTTCAAGAGGTTCAGGAGGTGCAGGAGGTGCAGGGGGTGCAGGAGGTGCGGCCGCAGCTGCACCCGGTGGTCGCGCCGGTGGGCGAGGTCGAGGCGCGGCTGCGGCAGGTCCCCTCGAGTTTCCCCTCACGCTCAAGGCCGGACCGAAGCTGATTGGCGTGGCGTTCGTGCAGCGGACCGAGGCGCGCGACGAAGCGACGCTGCGGCCGCGTATGCGCAGCCGCGGCACGCAGCCGGCGATTAACAGCGTGACGATCAGCGGTCCCTACAACGTGACCGGAGCCGGCGATTCACCGAGCCGGCGCCGCATCTTTATCTGCAAGCCCTCGTCTGCTGCCGAGGAGCTGCCTTGCGCGCGCCGTATCCTCTCGACTTTGATCCGGCGAGCCTATCGCCGCCCGACGACGGAAGCGGACATCAGGGATCTGCTGCCTTTCTACGAACAGGGCCGTCGTGGGGCGGGTTCCGCCGGAGCCAGCAGTTCCCGCGGAGGCGGACCCGCCGTCGCAGGCGGACCCGGCAACTTTGATCTGGGCATCCAGAAGGCGCTCGAGCGTCTGCTCGTCAGCTCGCAGTTCCTGTTCCGTATCGAGCGTGAGCCAGCGACCGTTGCCGCAGGGACGCCATATCGCGTGAGCGACCTCGAGCTCGCATCGCGGTTGTCGTTCTTCATCTGGAGCAGCATCCCGGACGACGAGCTGCTCGATGTGGCGGCGGCGGGACGGCTGAAGGACCCGAAGGTGCTCGAGCAGCAGGTGCGCCGCATGATGGCGGACCCGCGCTCGGAATCGCTGGTCACGAACTTCGCCGCCCAATGGCTGTACCTGCGTGACATCGGCGCGAAGCTGCCGGACGAGATCCTGTTTGCCGACTTCGACGAGACGCTGCGGACGTCGATGCAGCGGGAGACGGAACTGTTCATCAGCAGCGTTTTCCGCCCTTCGACTTGCGCTCAGGGCGCCCCGAGCTGCGTCGAGGGGCGCGAGAACCGGAGCGTCCTCGACCTGCTGCGTGCGAACTACACGTTCCTGAACGAGCGGCTGGCACGTCACTACGGCATCCCGAACATCAGGGGCAGCCACTTCCGCCGCGTCACGTTCCCCGACGGCAGTGTCCGCGGCGGCCTGCTCGGGCAGGGAAGCGTCCTGACGATCACCTCGTACTCGACGCGCACCTCGCCGGTCCTGCGCGGCAAGTGGGTGCTGGAAAACCTCCTCTCGGCGGCGCCGCCGCCCCCGCCGGCCGACGTGCCGTCGCTCAAGACGGAGACCTCGCCCGGCAAGCCGTTGACGCTTCGTGACGCCATGGTCCAGCACCGCGCCGCTCCGGCGTGCGCCGGCTGCCACGCGCGGATGGACCCGATCGGCTTTGCCATGGAGAACTTCGACGCCGTCGGGCGGTGGCGCGAGCGCGACGGCGACCAGCCCATCGACGCCACCGGCGTGTTCCCGGAGGGGACGAAATTCGAGGGAATTCCCGGGCTGAAGAAGGAACTGCTGCGTCAGCCCGAGCAGTTCGTCGGCACCGTCGCGGAGCGGTTACTGATGTACGCGATCGGCCGCAACCTGCAATACTATGACGCGCCCACCGTGCGTGCGGTGCTGCGCGAATCGGCGCCGGCGAATCACACGCTGGCGTCGCTGGTGCTCGGGATCGTGAAGAGCCGTCCGTTCCAGATGCGAGAAGCTGGAGGCGAGTGATGTTCGTCACCAAAAAGACGCTGCCGCGGCGAACGTTCCTGCGTGCCATGGGCACGACGATCGCGCTGCCATTCCTCGACGCGATGGTCCCGGCCCTGTCGGCACGCGCGCTCAAGCCGACGCCGCGCTACGGCTTCGTCTACATCGCCAACGGCGTCATCCAGAACCTGTGGACGCCTGCCACGACAGGCGCCAACTTCGATCTGACGCCGACGCTGCAGCCGTTCGCGAGCCTTCGCGACAAGATCTCGGTGCTCAGCGGCCTGTCGCACCTGCAGGCCGACACCTTCGGCGACGGCACCGGCGATCATCCGCGCGCATCGGCGGTCTGGCTGACGGGCGTGCACGCGTATGACCGGACCCGGCCGGGCGTCGAGGTCAAGCTGGCGACGACCGTCGATCAGATCCTCGTGCGGGAGATTGGCAAGACGTCGCGCATCCCGTCGGTCGAGATGTCGGTGGACTTCCCGACGCAGGGCTCCTGCGATTCCGGCGACTGCTTCTACGTCAACACCGTCTCGTGGCGCAACGAGACGACGCCGAACAACACGGAATCGCATCCGCGCATTCTCTTCGAACGGCTCTTTGGCGACGGCGGCAGCGCCGACGCGCGCCAGGCGCGCACCCGCTCCGAGGGGAGCATCCTGGATTCGGTGCGTGAAGAGGCGAGCCGCGTCGCCAGCAGCCTGGGCCGCGGCGACAGGAACAAGCTGCGCGAGTACCTCGATTCGGTGCGCGAGATCGAGCAGCGGATCCAGAACGCGGAGTCGCAGCCGGTGGACATCGAGCTGCCCGAACGGCCGACAGACATTCCCTCGACGTTCGACGCGCACACGAAACTGATGTTCGACCTGCAGGCGCTGGCCTTCCAGGCCGACATCACGCGCGTGTTCAGCATGATCATGTCGCGCGAGCTGAGTACGATGACGTTCCCGACCATCGGCGTGCCCGAGCAGCACCATGGCGTCTCGCACCATCGCAACGACCCGAACCTCATCGCCAAGAAGGCGCGCATCGATCTCTATCAGTCGCAGCTCTTCGCCTACTTCCTCGAGAAGCTGCAGGCGATGCCGGACGGCGACGGCTCCGTCCTCGATCAGTCGCTGCTGCTCTACGGCGGCGGCATGGGCGACGGCAACATGCACCGCCACTCCGATCTGCCGACGCTGATGGCGGGTGGGCTCGGCGGCAAGTTCAAGATGGGCCGCCATCATCAGTACAAGCTCGACACGCCGATGGCCAACCTGCTGCTGACGATCATGGACAGTGGCGGCGTGCGCCTCGAGAAATTCGGGGATAGTAACGGTCGGATTCTCGAGCCGCTGGCCGTATAGGTTGCCTGGGTCGCCTGAGTTGCCTGCGTAACTACCCAGGCTACCTACCCAGGCCACCCAGCTACCCAGCTACCCAGCTTTCCTTAACAGCAGTTCCTCGATCCGGTACGCATGGAAGAAATCGTGCAGGGCGAGGTGTCTGAACATGATGAACACGGAGTAGTGGCTGTACTCGCCGTGTTCCGCGGTGCGCTGCCAGTCGGCGTCCGACAGTTGCCGAAGGCGCGCGACCAGGCGGGCGCGGTCGTCGGCGTAGCGCCGCAGTGATTCATCGAGGTCGAGCGCCATCAGCGCGTCGTCCGGATCGTCGCGGCCCGGATCGTACGGCGTGATCACGGGCGATGGCGTCGCGAGGACGTACTCGAGCCGATCGAAAAACAGTCCGTGCACCACGGCGAGATGGCAGGCGTGCTCGTGCGCCGACCACTTCCCGGCTGCCGGCCGTCGTTTCAGATCCGCGGGCGCAACCTCGCGGACGAGCGGAACGACGATCTGCGGGGCCCGCTCGAGGGCATCGATGACGGACGGAACGGTCGCGGTCATGCTTCCGCTATTATTCCTGTCTCCGCATGATAGGTTCACGGCTCGCACACTACGAGATCAGCTCGCACCTCGGGACCGGCGGCATGGGAGAGGTCTATCAGGCCGCCGACACCAAGCTTGGCCGCAGCGTCGCGATCAAGGTGCTGCCCGAGGGGTTCAGCCATGACGCCGAGCGCGTGGCGCGCTTCCAGCGCGAAGCGCGCGTCCTGGCCTCGCTGAACCATCCGAACGTCGCCGCAATCTATGGCGTGGAGGAGGTGAACGGCCGTCATTTCCTCGTGATGGAGCTCGTCCCGGGCGACACCCTCGAAGAGCGGATCCGCCGCGGCGCAGTACCGCTCGGCGAAGCGCTCATCATCGCGAAGCAGATTGCCGAGGCGCTCGAAGAAGCGCACGAGGCGGGCATCGTTCATCGCGACCTGAAGCCGGCGAACATCAAGGTCACGGCGGACGACAAGGTGAAGGTGCTCGACTTCGGCCTGGCGAAGACCGCACAGGCGGAGTCGTCGAACGTCTCGCTGTCCATGTCCCCGACGATGGCCCCGGGCGCAGTGACCGGGGCGGCCTCGGGGGCGACACAGGCGGGCGTCATCATGGGGACGGCGGCGTACATGTCGCCGGAGCAGGCGCGCGGCCGCGTCGTCGATCGCCGCACCGACATCTGGGCGTTCGGCGTCGTGCTGTTCCGGATGCTCACGGGTGGGGCGATCTTCGAAGGCGAAACGGTCACCGACACGCTGGCGAAGATTCTCGAACGGGATCCGGAATGGGAGCAGCTGCCCGCGAATACGCCACGCGCGCTGCGACAGCTGATCCAACGCTGCCTGACGAAGAATCCGAAGAACCGGCTGCAGTCCATTGGCGACGCGCGCATCGTCATACAGGACCTGATCGACAAGCCTGAGGAGCAGACGAGCGGCGGGCAGGTCCCTGTCGTTCGTCCAGCAGCGTCGCCGCTCTGGAAAACGGCGCTGCCCTGGGCGGCGGCGGCCGTGTGCCTGGCAGGAGGAGCTGCCGCGTGGATGTGGCGTCCGTCGCCGGCGCCCGATCGGCCGCAGCTGCAGTTCGAGTATCCGTTGCCGGCCGGCTATTTCCTCGCAGGCTCCAACCGGCATGCGGTGGAGCTGTCTCCGGACGGACGACGCGTGGCGTTCATCGCCGCGACGCCCGGCATGCCGCCGAGAATCTTTGTCCGCAGCCTCAATCGATCGGGAGATACGGCGATTGCAGGAACCGACTTCGCGGTGAACCTGACGTTCTCGCCGGATGGAGAGTGGCTCGCCTTCCAGCAGGCATCGCAAATCAAGAAGGTGGCGCTTGCCGGCGGGCCGCCGGCCGTCATCGCAGAAGGCCTGACCGGTCCGGGGGCGTTCGGACCGCCGGGAATCACCTGGGGCCGGAACGGAACGATCGTCTTCGCCGTCACGCAGGGCGCCGGGTTGAGCATGGTCCCCGACACCGGAGGGAAACCCGAAGCGCTGACGACACTCGATCAGGCCGCCCACGAATCGTCGCATCGTCTCCCGCACTTTCTGCCGGACGGCGATGGTGTGCTGTTCACCGTCATTCCGTTCTCGGCCGTCGCGCCGGATTGGTCGCGTGCGCAGGTCTGGGTACAGTCGGTGAAGAGCGGTGATCGCAAAAAGCTGCTTGACGATGCCGTCGATGCGCAATACGCGGGAGACAACACGCTGATCTTTGCCAGGAAAGGAAAGCTGCTGGCGGTCCCGTTCGATCTGGGTTCGCTGTCCGTCAGCGGCAAGGAAGTGCAGGCCGTCGACGACGTGATGCACTCGGTGTACGGGCTGGCCGGCACCAATTGGACGGGAGCGGCGCAGTTCAGCGTGGCGACGACGGGCGACCTGTTTTACGCACCTGGCTCCGTCGAGCCGCCGCTGCTGACGTCGCTCGTCTGGTTCGATCGGAAGGGCAGTCCGACGCCGGTCACCGGCATGCGCAACATGTTCCGCTTCGGCGGGCGCGTCCTCCCGGATGGCGTTCGTGTCGCGTTCAGCGAGCTGTATATCAACAAGGACATCTGGATCTTCGACACGGCTCGAGGGACGGAGGACCGCGCGACATTCGAGGGACAGAACGCATTCCCGATCTTTGCGCCGGCCGGCTCGCATTTCGCCTTCCGGTCGGATCGTGCGGGGCCGCAGCAGATCTTTCTCAACGATGGCGTCAACCTGCGCGAAGTAAAGCGGCTGACGTCGGGGCCATTCGACGTGCCGAGTTCGTGGACGCCGGATGGGAAGGAGCTGGTCTTCACCCGTGGATTCACGTCGCTGGGCGGGAATACGGACATCTATGCGGTGCCGGTGGATCAGCCCGACAAGGTTCGACCCGTTCTCGCGACACCTGCCGACGAGCGTTCTCCGGAGATTTCGCCCGATGGAAAGTGGCTGGCGTACGTCTCGAATGACAGCGGCCGGTTCCAGGTCTACGTCCAGCCGTTCCCCGGATCCGGGCCACGGGTGACGGTGACCACCGGCGGCGCAGAGGATCCGGCGTGGTCAAAGAACAGCACTGAGCTGTATTATCGCGCGCCGGGCGGGCCGGGGACCCCGCCTGCGTTCACGGCCGTACCTTTCACCGTGTCCGGCACATCGTTCGTTCCGGGAAAACCTGTGGTGATGTTCAATCAAAACATCCTTGGCGGCGGAACCACGGTACGGGCCACCTACGACGTTTCTCCCGACGGGCGTTTCCTGCTGAATCAGGCGAGTCCGGAAGCGCAGCAGGAGCGCGCGCGCAGACTGAGCCCGGTGTCGCTGCGCTTCATCCTGAACTGGAGGGATGACGTGCGCCGGCTTTTCGCGCCCCGGTAGACGGCGTGATCGTGCCCGCCGAGGCCGTCCCCAGAGGCTCACGACGCCGCGGCCACACGCTGGCCTATGCGGTTCTCGCCGCGCTGTTCCTGGTCTCGGTGACGGCCGCCGTGCGCAATGCCTCCGACAGCGTCGATCTGTTGCGGCACGAAGGCGCGTATGCCCGCGCGCCGTTCCATCTCGGCGATGCCAATTGGGGCGTCGTTGCGCTCGAGCCCGAAGCCGAAAAGGCGGGCATGAAGTTCGCCGACACATTACTGGCGGTGAACGGCCGTCCTGTTGACGGCTACTTCGTGTACTACGGCACGGTGCGGAAGGCGAGGCCCGGCGATCGACTGAATGTGCAGGTGAAAACGCCGGGACCGCAAAACGATCCGGTCAGAGAACTGTCGATCGAGCTGCGGCCGTTTCGCGGCAGCGGCGATCCCGCGATGAGCGTTTCGGAGTACGCCGCGTTTGCCCTGCGGGTGTTCGTCCTGCCGGTCATCTGTATTGCGCTCGGCTTCTGGGTCGCGGCGGCTCGCATCGGCGATCCATCCGCCTGGCTGCTCCTCGTGCTGTTGATCAGTCTTGTCGGTGGGAACGAATCCGAGTTGACGTTCGGGCAGGAGGGAACCTTGCCGGCGTTCCTTGCCGGTTTTACCGCCTTCCGCGCGGGGCTGCTCGTGCCCGCGCTCCTGCTCTTCGGCATCGTCTTCCCGGAACGGCTGCCGCTCGACAGGCGGTTCCCGTGGGTGAAGTGGATCGTTGTCGGTTATCTGGTGCTGGTCACCAGTGAGGCGATGAACGGCGCCAACGAAGAGTGGGGTGAAGATCGCATGATGGCGGCTGTCGGACCGGCGCGTGCGGCGCCCGCGGGCACGCTGATCGAAAAATTGATGAATGCGGCCGACGCGTTCGTCGCCGGTGCGCCACAGCACGACGACATGACGCTTCTCGTCGTCCGCGCCGTGTAGCGACGTAGTGTCCGCCTTCAGGCGGACCGGCCCAATTACGTAGTGTCCGCCTTCAGGCGGACCCGCCGTTCATCAGAACGCGAGCGGCATTGTCACGCCCATCGTGAAGCTCTGACCCGGCCCGCTCAGTCCCACCGTAACGGACGGCTCGATATAGAGCCCTCTCGTCAGCGCGGACGTCAGCGCGAACCGCAGGCTGAACGACTCCGATTGACCTGATGGAACGTTCTCGAACACCCGGGCCCGAGTGAACACTCCCGCCGCAGCGGTGCTGATGGCGATCGTGTCGTTGAGCGCCAGCCCGTAGCCGAGCGACACGGCGAGCGAGTGTCTCGACGGCAGTCGCACGCCGTCGGGCAGATTCCGGCGGAGTCCGTGCCCATAGCTCGCACCGGCGAACAACACGACAGGGTCGATGCTCTTCACGAACGACACGCCTCCGCCCAGCGCGTAGCCGCGGTTGTCGTCGGTCGGGATCACCGCATCGACGGAGGCGATGATGTCCGGCCGCCCCGCCGCCTCGCGCAGCAGCGTCCGCCGGACGCCCATAGTGAGATCGCCTACCAGGTTCCGCCCGTCTCCCGCGAGGTCCGCGGCGGCAGCCGTCACAATCCTCGTCTCGAGGTGATGAAAAGAGCCACCCGCGTAGAGTTCCGTCTCGTTCCACAGCCCGACGCGTCCAACGAGCACGGTGGTCAGGATCGACACTTCCTGTGTCGCCAGCTGCAGAGCACCACCGGCGATTGCCAGCTGAAGTGTGTCGCTGCGCGAATAGAACTGCCCAACGTCGAAGACGACATCGCCTGCACCGAGCAGCACCCGCTGGCCGCGCAGGAAGATGTCGTCCGCATCGCGCGCTTCCGGCGCTTCGCCGATCGGCTTCTCCTGTTCCTGAGCGAACGCTGGCGCCGTACAGAACAGGAGGCAGACGATCGCGATCAGCGGCTTCGGCATCGATTATCTGGAGGGTTGTGGCGGCCGCAGCGTGCCGCCGATCGTCAGCAGCTCGCGCACGGCGATGATTTCCGGGCGGCCGGCGGGCGCGACCACGTCGAGCGGCGTCGGCACGTTGCCGGACGGGCCCGACTTCGGTTCGATCGCAAAGATGATTCCCCGGCGGTCGTCCTGCAGCCACGAGTTGAGGAACGCGTCCATCGACATGCGGATGTTTCCGCGTGACGGGTCAGCCAGGTAGACGCGGCCGCCGCGGATTCCGCGCAGCACCGCGAAATGTTTGTAGCCGCGCGGCTCGAGGAACACGATGACCGGGCCACCGAGCATCGGCAGCTCTCCAGGCTCCAGCCGGAAACCCTCGGCTTCATAGCCGCGTGTGCGGGCGACGCGCTGCAGATCGAGCAGCGAGAAGCCAGTGCGCTCTGCCGTACGCTTCTCGTCGGCCGAAAGGCCCGTGAAGAGATCGACGAGTATCTGGCGCTCGCCCACGTCGTCGCCGAAGCCGTAGCGGAGCATCGTGGCCAGCGCCGCCGCGCCGCACGAGAAGTCGAAGCGCTGCTTCACGATCGCCGCATCGCGCAGGTCTTTCATCGAGCGCACCGGTCGATCAGCCCGAAGGCCGCTTGCACCGATGGTGATCTGCGCGGACAGACCAGTGGCTGTCAGGGCGATGGCGCCCCAGACGAGCAGGAAAGGACAGAGGCGGTGCACGAGACGTACTGCGACGGGCGTCGAGACGCCCGCCGCATGCCTTAGATATGCGTTACGACCCTGCCGGGCACTGAAGCGTTACTGGTGTTCCTGGAGGGCCCGTTGGAATGAAAATCGATCCATTTCCGTGTGCCACACAGAGACCCTTGTACGAGGGCGCTACTGCATGGCCATCAGTGCCGCCCCACTCGTTCGACCAGTTGTTTTCGGTCTTGATGTCGCCCGCAAGGTGCAGCTTGCCGTTGCTGATTGTGACGAAGTGCACGTGCTGACCCTTGACCGTCTTGAGTTCATTCGCCGACATGGGCGCGGCCTTCACGCCTTTCAACGCGGTGAACTTCGCCGTTGAGACTGTCTGATCCTTTACCGTAGTTGCCGTATCCGACGCGGACAGCATGGCCGGCGCAATAGCCAGCGCCATCGCGACCAACCCCGCTGAAAACCATCTCTTGTAGCGCATCAAACCGATACCCTCTCGTTTCTTTCGTTCGTTCTTTCTTTCTTTCTTCCCAGTCGCCAGCGATTGTTTCTGTCCCGCGTGGGACCGTCAAGGGCCATTAGTGCCAATAGTGACTTGGGTCAATCAATGGGGAACGGCTGGATGCTCCGATTTGGCACACTGCCGTGAAGAGACGGCGCTCAGACCTGGAGGGAAGACAGCGCCAGGACCATGGCGGTCCTGACGCCGCCGGCGGCTCAGCGCAAATTGCGACAGTGGGCGTGAGCCGGGAAGTTCTCGTTCGGAACGACCAGCGGGTTCAGTACGAGGTCGATACCGGGACCCCCTCCGTCTTCAATCTCCAGATCGAATCCGGCGGACCTGTACTTCGCGTTGGGAACCGACGTGTCGAAATGGATGATCAACTTGTCATCCGCCGGAGAGGGGTTGTCGATGAACTCGGTTGACTCGATGAACCCTGTCGCCATGAGCGCTCGTGTGAACGCCGGCGACGTCGGATTGGACTGGCCGGGCGGTTCCACATCCTCGCCGCCGGCTCTGCACAGAGCAGCGATGATTTCGTGGATGAACGCGTCCGCGGATCGAGGCGTGGCGAGCACCGCGAGGCCGGCCGCCAGGCCGATTCCCAACACGGTGCGAAAGCACCAAGTACGCATGAGTGGACCTCCTCGCGTGGTTGCCCCCGCCCCACGCGCTGGTGATACGTCTACATTGTCTGAACTCCCCGCAACCCGGCATTCTTCCCGGCGAGCGCTCGAGCGTCAAGGATCGATAGTGTTAGTGAAGCAATAGCACCGGTCGTGCGTCCAATTGGCAGGTCCGGCTGAAGCTGGACAGGAGGCACCCGTGAGGCTGCGGATTCTGGTCGCCTGTGTTCTGTCCCTCATCACCATCGGCTTTATCACGGCGGCTCCGAGCGATCCGTCGGGCCTGGTCGTCCACGAGTGGGGGACGTTCCTGGCGATGAACGGGTCCGACGGCGTGTCGCTCGACGGCATGTACCACGAGGAGCACGCGTTGCCGTCGTTCGTCCACGCCCGGAGCAAGGATCAGCTTCGCCTGCCGATGTCACGCATCAAGAGCGAAACGCCGGTGATCTACTTCTACACGCCGCAGGTGAAGCGTGTGCAGGTCGAGGTCGGGTTCCCGACCGGCTTGTGGACTCAGTGGTACCCGCAGGCGACGACCGTGGCGCCGGGGATCGTGCAGGCGGGATCGCCGCCGCAAACTCGCAACGGGCGTATCTCGTGGGACGTGACGGTCCGGCCGGCGGATCTGAAGCACACCGAGCCCCCGGCCACAGCCGGCGACGCGCTGTGGAACCATGCCCGCGACGTCGATGCCGCGTACGTCGTCGGGTCGAATCAGGCGCGGCCGGGTTCGGCGGAGGAGTGGGAGCGATTCATCTTCTATCGCGGTCTCGGCGAAGTGCCGCTGCCGATTCAGGTGCGTCTGGAGGCGGGACGCATCAGCGCGTCGACGCCCGAGCGCCGGGGGCTGCAGCACCTGTTCATCCTCAACGTTCAAGACGGCCGTGGCGCCTATTCCTACGCCCCGGCGCTGAGGCCGGACCACGGCTCGTTCGAGAGCGCCGTACCGTCGATCAACAGCTCGCTGCCGCTCGATCGGTTCGTCGAGACGATCTCCGCCGACGTCGAGAGCCGCCTGGTTGCCAGCGGCCTGTACAGGAAAGAGGCACAGGCGATGGTTAACACGTGGAAGAGCAGCTACTTCAAGACGGACGGCGTCCGCGTGCTGTTCGTCCTGCCGCAGTCGTGGACCGATCGCTTCATCCCGATGCGCGTGACTCCGGTGCCCGAACAGCTCGTGCGCGTCATGGTGGGCCGGGTGGAACTGCTCGATGCTGAGCGGGAGCGGCGCGCAGAGGCGGCGATCCGGGACCTGGCGTCACCCGCCGCAGACGTGCGGGAGCGTGCCTTTGCGCTGCTGCGCAGAGAGGGACGGTACGTCGAGCCGATCGTCCGCCGGGCCGTGCGAACGGCGTCGGACGAACAGGTTCGAATGCTCGGCCGCCGCCTGCTGCTGTCTGATTTCGTCACCGAGCTCCGGTCAGCGCTCACCGATGCGCAGACGGGCGAGCGGGTCAACACCGTGCCCGTCTATCTGCGATCGCAGCTGGCCAGCCTCCTCCGTGAGGTCGGTCTGACTGCGGAAGCCAAACAGCAGGAGGAGTCGGCGCTCGCGGAGCTCTCACGGATGCAGCCGCCGACCAGGCACGACCACTCGTCGCGCCATACGTTCCGCGCGCTGGCGTGGGCGCACGAGGGCGCGGGCCACGACGCCGAGGCGCTCGAGTGGTACGGGAGGTTCGTCGAGTTCGGCAGCCAGGTCGCGGGAGCCGGGCGCGGATGCGCTGGGACCTGTCACCAGACCATGGGTCCTCGCGACCCGTCGTTCTTCCGCGACTGGTACGCAGGCCGCAAGTATGGCGAGCTGGCCGTGAAAACGGGACAGGCGCCGCAGCTGATCGCGGCGCACGAGGGGGTGCTCAGCGCGACGCCCCGAAACCTCGCGTCGCCGCTGAGCCTGGCGTATCTCTACGAAGCAGTCGATCTATCTCTTTCCAGATAGCTCCAGATACGCGGCTTCGAGCGCGACGGGCGTTCCCTCGTACCGCTCGAAGCCGGGAATAGCCATCGTCCCCTTGACGATCTCCTCCTGAGATTTTCCGGCCGCGATCTGTTTCTTCGCGAAGTCGACCAGCGCGCTGAGGTAGTCGCGCAGTTCGAGCACGTCTTTGCTGGATCCCGTCACGCGCTCCCCGACCTTCGAGTGGCCGAAGATGTAGACCGTGTCGCCGCTGTGATCCTTGACGATGCGCTCCAGCACCGGGATCCAGTTCGGGACCGACGCCCCGGCAGGCCGGTCGGCGCGCGGGTTGCGCTGGAATGACATCAGGTCGCCCAGGTGCACGATGTTCGCGTTCTCGAACGTGATCGCGATGTCGCCGCTCGTGTGCGCCGGGCCGTAGTAGCGCGCCGACACGGTTTCCTTCCCGACCGACGCCTTCCAGTCCTTGTCGAACGTCGTGTCCGCATAGGCCTGGTTTGCCTCGCTCTTCTGCGTGGCGGCCTGCTTCTTCTGCAGTCCCGGCACGTTGGCGTGCGCGACGATCTTCGCCACCTGCGGCTGCATCACCAGGTTGCCGCCGGTGTGATCGGGGTGATGGTGGGAATTGATCAGGAAGTCGATCTTCCGCGTCGTCTTCGGCTGCATCCCCTTGAGGAACATCGGCGCGGTGTCGGCGAACTGGCTGTCGACGACAACGAACGCATCGCCCGTGAGGAGATAGCCGATGGTCCCGCCGCGCGCGGTGAAGACGCCGACGTTGCGGCGCACATCCTTGAACTCAGGAACGGTCGGGGCCTGTGCCGGCGCCTGAGCGAAGAGCGATCGCGGCGCCATGGCGCCAACGAATCCCAATGACGACAGCACGACGAAATCACGGCGATTCAAATTCATTGCTCTCTCCTGACGTCTGATTCCTGATCCCTGATCCCTGATCCCTGATCCCTGATCCCTACTTGCCAACCATATGAGGAAGATCCCGGTTGTTCTCCTCGCAGATGCTTTCGATGAGATCCGTATCCGGCTCGAGCCGCCAGATGATCGTCTGGTCCCATGGCTTCGTGTATGCCTTCGGATCGTCGATCGTCACCTTGATGTTCATGCGGCCCATGGTCGGTCTGGTGTAGCGCTCGGTCACTTTCAACGCTTCGGTTCCGGGGAGGCCGCGCATGTCGAGCCACGTCTTGCCGTTCTGCATCACGGTGGTGACGACGAACTCGTCGCCTTCCCAGTGGCCGATCGAATAGCCCATCCACATCGGCTGCGCCTGTTCCGGCGTTGGCAGCGGCCGTCCATCGGTGAAGACCTGACGGTAGATGGTGCGCGACTCGTGCAGGAAGAGCATGACGTCGCGCGTGTGCACCAGCTTCAGCCCGTCTGGAATCGTCAGCTTTTCGGGGATGCCGGAGGGCCAGCAGCGCACGCCGGGATGGTCCTTGCCGTTCTCGGCGATGCGCTCGTTGTACAACTGGCGTGCCCACGGCTGCAGCGGGATGTCTTCCGGTTTCATGTCGGCGGCGAAGTTGAGCAGCCACTTCACCTGATCCCTGATCGTCGCGCCGGGCATCCAGAAGCCCGACAGGTCGGGCTTGCCGTCGGCAGTCCGCGGCGGCGGCGCATTCATGTCGATCCTGCCGTTCGGCAGCCGCGGCACGTTCTTCCACGGATACGATGGCCACTGCGCATCCAGGCTGGATGCGCCCATCCACAGCACCGCGGTCCACGCGAGCGCGACCCGCGCGATTTTTCCAGTTCTTCCCGACATGGATCCTCCGGTAGGTTGCGAATGTTATTACACGAAGGCCACGAAGGGGATCGAAGACCACGAAGCGTCAAAGGACCTTCGTGCCCTTCGATCTCTTCGTGCCCTTCGTGTTTTAGACTGTGCGCGACATGAGACAGGCCGCGGCCGCGCTCGCCCTGCTGACGTGCGCGTCGATTGCTGTTCACGCGCAGTGGCTGGACCACCGGACGCCCGGGACGCCGCGGCTGCCGGATGGACGGCCGAATCTGGCGGCGCCGGTCCCGCGAACCGCTGACGGCACGCCTGACCTGTCCGGCGTGTGGGAGGTCGTGGGCGATCGGGTGATGGAGACCGACGGCCGGGTCCGCTCCAGGTACGTGTACAACATCGATGCGGATCTCCCCGGCGGAGCGCCCTTCCAGCCGTGGGCGAAGGCGGTGCGCGAGGAGCGGGCGAAGGCGCTCGGCGTCGGCGCGCCGACCGAGCGCTGTCTGCCGCACGGGATTCCCGATGCGATGCTGACGCGCACGCTGCCGTTCAAGATCGTCCAGACCGCCGGGCTGATGCTGATTCTGTACGAGGAGTTCAACAACTGGCGGCAGGTCTTTACCGACGGCCGGACGCTCCCCGTCGATCCGCAGCCGGCATGGCTGGGCTATTCAATCGGGCGATGGGACGGGGACACGTTCGTGATCGAGACCGCGGGGTTCAACGACAAATCGTGGCTCGACGCGTCGGGGATGCCGCACAGCGAGGCGCTGCGGACGACCGAACGGCTGCGGCGCACCGATTTCGGCCACATGGAGATTCAGTTTTCGTTCGACGACCCGAAGACGTTCACGCGGCCGTGGTCCACGACGGTGCGGTTCAATCTGCTGCCCGACACGGACTTGCTCGAACATCACTGCGACAACGAAAAGTGGGCGAGCCGTAAAGATCGGTAGGGCCTTGCTCGTAAGATATAGCCGAGGAGAATCCACATGCTGCGTTCGACCATCCTGTTTGCGGCGGCCATCGCCCTCGCGGTGCCCGCGTTCGCGCATCACGGCGCCGGCACGTTCGAGCTGAACAAGACCGTGTCGTATCCCGGCGCCAGGCTGACGAAGGTCGAGTTCCTGAACCCGCATGGATGGCTCTATTTCGAGACCACCGAAAACGGCAAGGTGCTGAAGCACCGCTGCGAACTGCGCTCGGCGCACGTGCTGCGGCGCTCCGGCTGGTCGCCCGAGCTGTTCAAGGCGGGAGAGAAGGTGGACATCACCGCCTCGCCCGATCGCGCGGACGTGGCCTCGTGCTACCTGCAGACGATCATGTTCGCCAACGGGTCGCGCATGGATCGTTATGGCCAGTATGTAAAGGCAGGAGGCACCGTCAAGGAAGTCCGCGGCCAGGTCAATGCAGTGAACCTCCTGAATCGCCCGGCCCGCCGGCCGAGCGGTGAACCGAACATCACCGGCGACTGGGCGCCCGAGCAGGTCGTGATGCGGGACCCGCGCGGCGTGGGCGGCGGTCTCCAGCGGCTCAGCACGATTGGTGAACGGCCGGCGGACACTCCGCCCCAGGCGCGCGC
>JBOGIQ010000104.1:0-17422 GCA_050742535.1 Vicinamibacterales bacterium
ATGGAGTACAACCCGAAGAAAGTCTTCAACGCGCTCTTCGGCGTGACCACGCCCAAGGAGCGCGTCCTGAACGCCCGCGAATCCGACAGCCTGCTCGACCTCGTGCTCGACCGCGCCAGGACGTTCCGCAGCGAACTCGGCGCGGCGGATCGCGCGGCCCTCGACCAGTACCTGGAGAGCGTGCGCGAAATCGAACGCCGCATCGCCATCGTCGCCTCCACCGACATTTCCACCATGAAGATTCCGGAGCGCCCGGTCGGTGAGCTCGACGACTTCGACAAGCAGGTCGACCTGATATTCGATCTGCTTGCCATTGCCTACCAGGCGGATCTCACGCGCGTGGCCTCCTACGTCATGGTGGCGGAAGGCACGAACCAGACCTACAACCACATCGGCGTGCCCGAATCCTTCCATCCGATCTCTCACCACGCCAACGAACTGCCCAAAATCGAGCAGGTGGTGAAGATCCAGACGTGGCACATGGAGCGCTTCGCGGCGTTCCTGAAGAAGATGGCGGAGACCCGCGATGGCGACGGCTCGCTGCTGGACCACTCGATCTTTCTGTACGGATCGAACATGGGCAACAGCGACAAGCACAGCAACTGGCCAATTCCCACCGTCCTCGCTGGCGCCGGCAACGGGCGGATGAAGCTGGGCGGCCAGCATATCGATTTGAAGCAGCGGACGCCGCTCGCCAACGTCCACCTGACGCTGCTCAAGAAGTTCGGCATCGAGCAGAGCGCGTTCGCGGACAGCACCGGCGTGATCTCGGAGCTCTAGTGGTATGTCCTTCCAGCTTTACTACCGGCCGCTCCGTTGTCGCGGCCGACAATCGCGGTCAAAGAGTACCCGTGACTCGTACTCTTCCAGTGGATACAGGCCACTAGTGGATCGCAGGGACGTACTGAGGGGCGGACTGGCGAGCGCGCTCACGCTGTGGGCGTCGCGCCTGCTTCAGGCCGCGAACACCGTTTCTGTGCTGGACGGCGGCGGCACCAACGTCGTCACCCTGTCGACGACGGACGGCATCGTGCTCGTGGACACCGGAGCGCCGGGGAACGGCGACCGCGTCATGGCGGCCCTCAACAAGCTCGGCGGGAACGCGAAGGTCCACACCGTCTTCAATACGCACCATCACCTCGCACACACCGGCAACAACGAAGCGTTTGCCGCCGCCGGCGCGACGATCGTGGCGCACGATCGCACGCGTCAGTGGATGAGCGTCGATTCCTGGCTGCCCGATCGAAACCGCTACCAGAAGGCGCGGCCGAAGGGCGCCTGGCCAACCGAGGTCTTCTTCAACACCGGATCGAAAACCATCGGCGGGGAGCGAATCGAATACGGCTATCTGCTGGCGGCACACGCGGCGGGCGACATCTACGTGTACTTCCGGGACTCGAACGTGCTCGCCGTGGGCGACGTGGCGTCGCCCGTCAACGACCCCGAGCTCGATTGGATCACCGGCGCATGGATTGGCGGACGCGTCAGCGCGATGGATGCGCTGCTGAAGATCGGCAACGACCAGACGCGCGTGGTTCCGGGAACCGGCCCATTGATGACGTGGGCCCAGTTCAAGGGCGAGCGCGACCTGATGGAGGCCGTCCGGCAGCGGCTGTTCAAGCAGATTCGGCAGGGTGATGGTCCCCAGGACATGGTGGACGGCGGCGTCCTGAAGGATCTGCCGCGCACGTGGAAGGATCCCTACAAGTTTCTCTACGCGGCGGCGAAGGGGCTGTGGGGGAACCACAACAAGCTGGATCCGGATGTCGTGTAGATGCAGACACACGTGAAGCACTTCATTGTCGTCATCGGGATCATGCTGGTGGGGGCGTCCGGGCCTCTTCGATCGCAGATGCAGACGGGTCAACTGGCTACTGTGATCCAGGAAGGGCGGCGCGCCGCCGCCGTCGCGATGATCAAGGCAGGCGCCGACGTGAACGAGGCGCAGCCCGATGGCACGCGGCCGATTCACTGGGCGGTATACCGCATCGACCATGAGCTGGTGGACGCGCTGATTGCGCGCAAGGCCAGGGTCGATGTGGCGAATGAGTTCGGCCACACGCCGCTGGCGGAAGCCGTCAGGCAGGGCGATGCCCGCATGGTGAAGGTGCTGCTCGGAGCGGGTGCCGGAACGGAGGGCGCGAACGCCGACGGTCAGACGGCGTTGATGGCCGCCATCAAGAATGGCGATCTCCCGATCGTCCGGATGCTCCTCGACGCCGGCGCGAGGGTGAACGTCGTCGAGAAGGTCCAGGATCAGACGCCGTTGATGTGGGCGGCGGCGGCCACGCGCAACGCGGTGGAAATGGTGAAGCTGCTGATCGCGAAGGGCGCCGACGTGAATGCGCGCGCCAAGTTCAACGACTGGCCGAGCCAGATCACGTCAGAGCCTCGCGGCCAGTATCACGCGTCTGGCGGCCTCACGCCGCTCCTGTACGCCGCGCGCGGCGGTTGCTATGCGTGCGTGGATTCGCTTGTTGCCGGCGGTGCCGACGTGAATCTGCCGACGCCTGAGGGCGTCAGCCCGATCATGGTCGCGATCGAGAACGGGCACAACGGCATCGCCAGGCTCCTGATGGAGCGCGGCGGGAATCCGCACGTATGGGATGTGTATGGGCGGACCGCGTTGTACCTCGCCGTTGGCGAGGGGGGCGGCGCCGGCGGACGGGGTGCTGTGCCGGCTGCGGGCGGACGGGGTGCCGCGCCGGCTGCGGGTGGCCGTGGTGCCGCGCCGGGCGCGGGTGCTGGGAGGGGAGCCCTGGCCGGACGCGGCGCTGGCGCCCCGGCAAACAACGGCCCGCAGGTGTCCAACGGCGAGATGGTCAATCTGCTGCTCGGTGCTGGTGTGGACCCCAACCCGCAGCTCAACATGCGGCGGCCCAGTGCGCAGGGCGGGCGCTTCAACGATCCGCTCCTCAGCACCGGGACGACGCCGCTGCTGCGCGCGCTGATCAACAACGACACGGAACTCGCGCGGCTGCTGCTCGAGAAGGGCGCCAATCCGAACATCCTCGGCATGGGGTTGTCGCCGTGGCTCTATGCAGCCGGCATCAGAAGCGGCACCTACAACTCCAACCCCGCCCGTGGCGGCGGTTCCGGTGGTGTCGGCACCGGCAGCGCGAACATCGATATGGCGCTGCTGGATCTGATGCTTGCGCGCGGCGCCGACGTCAATGCCCGCGTCACCGGGGCGGCCAGCTATTCCGGCCGCATTGCGCGCGCGTTGACCGGCGATCCCGTGAACACCACGTCCAATGAAGGAATGACGGCACTGCACGTGGCTGTACGATCGCGCAACGCGAGCCTGGTGCGCTACCTGCTGGACAGGAAGGCGCGCACGGACATCAAGGATGCGTCGGGCCGGACGCCGGTCGACGTGCTCAATGGCGTGCCGGCGTATCAGCCTGCTGTGTTCGCCGACGCGGATGGCGTCGTGCCGCCCAATCCTAATGCCGCTCCGGCGACCCCGGCGTCCGCCGGCCGCGGTGCCGGCAACCCTGCAGCGGTCGAGGAGATTCGGGCCCTGCTGCAGGCAGCGCGCTGAGCCGGTCTCAGCGCAAGGCGTCAACTGGACTGACTCACCCTGGTCGCTGCAACGGCTCGAGCATCCTCGGGGCACTATATTCGCGCGGTGGACGCCAAGCCGTACCACGGTGCTCCGGCCCTACTACCCGGCGTCGGACCTCTATCGAGTCGTTCGGGACGACCGGTTGCAGGTCGATTTCATGGCGACCATTCACGGCATCCGCTCGTTTGACGGTGTGCGCGATCGCGCCGATATCCTCGAGATCGATGGGGTGCCGCTGCGCGTCGCCGCGCTGGCGGATATCATCAAGAGCAAGCGAGCGGCGCGCCGGCCGCGCGATCTGGCTGTGCTGGAGATCCTGGAGAAAGCCCTTGCCGAAGCGTCCCGCCCGAGCACAAAAACTCCGCGCCCTCGCCCGAGAAAGTGAACGTGGGCTGACTGAGCTGATCCGCCGATGGCAGCGCCTGCCACCGTCGCAGCGAACGAACTTCTTACGAAAGAAAGTCGGCCCGCGCGGAACGGCACTTTAGAAAGAGAGACTCCGACCGGTCACCGCAGCCCCTGTGGCCCGACGTGCGACAGCGCGCGAACGCTCACGGTATGCGTGGAGGCACGCCCAGCTCTCGACAGTAGAATGTCGCGGTCGCCCGCAACGGATATTCGGACGAGGAAGAAGAATATCGATCTACAACCGGGCCGCTGCGACGGCTCGAGCCAGGAGATTGACCACGTCGAGCGTCGCGGCGGCGCGCTGCAGATAGCCTCGGTCGAGTGCGTCGCCCTGCACCAGCAGGATACCGACGATGTCGCGCCACTGTCGATCCGAGACTTCGTTGCCAAGCCGGAACCACCGCAGCTTCTGCAGAAGGATGTCCTCTGGCGTGTAGACGTAGAGGTGCTGCCCCGGCGGATCCCCGATCTCAATCCGCTGCCGCCGCTCCATCTGCTGCGTGTCGAGCGGCGTCCCGCCAGCGATGAAGAGATCGACCTTGATCGCCGTCGAACGGTGAAAGACGTTGACACTCGAGTGCGTGCGAACCGCGCGCGTCACCGCGCGGTCGTCCACCTCGAATTCCGGCGTGAGCGCCGCGACCACGCGAGGCACGTCGGCTTCGGACATCTCGACCACGATATCAACATCAAGCGTCGATCGGGGTTCACCGCTGATCGAGCTCGGCAGCGATCCGCCGATGACATACCGCACCCCACAGGATTCAAGGGCGTCAGCGGCATGCAGCGCCACGGCGACCGGGCTGGAACCGATCACGGCCGCGGATCGGTCAGGTGAGCGAGGTCAGGATAGACGGTATGGGCGACATCCCGGCCGAGCGCGATGCACGCGAACCTGAGGAAACACTCCCGGTCGGAGGCGCCGGGATGCCGGCGGCGGATCCCGGCAAAGGACAGGTCGATGACGGCTTGCGTGGCATCGCTCACGAGCTGCAGCTTCTCGGCCGGCGACATGCGCCGCCACGCCTCGATCTGGCGCTGCTCGATCGCCGCGGAGGTGTCGCGCGAGAGCGCAGCCGACCGACTCGCGGCGTCGCTGAGAGACACCGGCCATTATAGGTTCGCTGCGCGTAGAGGTGCAGCGTCCGGCCTTGATTGAGAGCACGGACGCGTCCGGAGCCGGTGCGGATTGTCAGTGCCCCTTCCAGCCGATTCCTATCGAAATGACCGCAGAGGGCGCGTACCGTTTCTCGACCCTCCGCGAGGTCCAATCAATGACGCGCGCGGCGCTGACGGTATAGGTTTCTGATCGGGCAATGAAGAAGGGGATTCCGACGTCACCCTGGACGAACAATCGCAGGCGACTCCGGCGGGCGAACTCGTATCCGACTGTAACCTCACCCTGCAGTCCTGACCCGGTCCAGTCCGTCGTATCTGTGCTCGTCGATTCGCCACCGAGAGCGACACCCAGGCTCAATCCACCACCCGCACACATCGAACGATCGGCTTCGACGTCGAAGAAGTGCAGCACCTCGATCCGAAGGAACGAACCAGCAAGCCGGGTTCCTCCGCTGTCATACGAGTGTCCGTTGATGACGAAATTCGCAAAGGACACGTCCAGCGCAAATGAATCGCTCTCTCCGCGGAGGCCGAATCCGACGGCCGGACCTGTGCGGAATGACTCGGCAAACGTTGCACCGTACCCGAGGCGTGCGTACACGATGGGATGAGAGAGCGACTGGCGTCCCGGTGGACGCATCGTCAGCTGGCCAGACCGGCCCTTATCGGCAAACGCAGGCGACGCCATACCCAGAACTGTCAGAAAGATGACCGCCTTCCGCATCGGAGCCTCCATGCTGCTCGCATAGTCGACCCGAGTCAGGCCTCGTGTCCTGATCCCGAGCTGAATAACGCTGAAGCTTGTTGGCGCCCTGCGGTAGGATCGGCGTCTTCGAAGGAAACGCCATGACCTTTTTCAAACGCTGCTTCGCCTGTGTCGCGTCGCTGTGCATCATGACCGCACTCTCCTCCATTGACGCCGCCCAGGGCGGCGCAGCCGGCGCACCGCAGCCGCAAAGCACTCCGCCGGCAGGCGCCGCGCGGGGCGCCGGAGAGGGCCGCGGCGGCGGCGACGGCCGGGGAGGTCGAGGCGCGTTCATCCCCGAGCCCGTGCCGCCCGCTCGGAACTTCGCGACGTCGACCGAGCACTACGAGTACCTGCGGCAGCTGCACAAAGGCGGCACGAGGCACACGTATGAGTCGATCCCCAAGTGGGAGGGTTTGTGGTCTGCGGCAGGTAACTCCTCGACAACGCTGTTCCTCAAAGGTGGCGGCGGGCCCAATCTCGGCACGGGAGGTGAGGTCATTCCCGGCATTCTGACGCCGGCGTACGAGGCGGCGTTCAAGATGCGCCGGTCGCTTGGAGCCGAGTACGACCGCTTGACGCGGTGCGAACCCGCCGGGTATCCGCGCTGGCTCCTCGAGCCGTACGTGCGTGAGTTCGTCAACACACCGCGGCAGTCGTGGTGGATGAACGACCTTGCCAACGACACGCGGCGCATCTACATCGACCAGGCGCACAAGAACATTGACGGCACGCACTCGCCGGAGGGAGACAGCGTCGGCTTCTGGGTCGGCGACATGCTGATCGTCCACACGGTGGACATCTACCCGAACGACTACTTCCGCGGACAGCCGCCGACGAGCAATCAGTTCGAGAGCGTCGAGGTCTGGCGGATGCTCACGATGGCGAACGGCGAGCCGCGGCTGACCGTCAATGTGACGTTCTACGATCCTCTGTCCCTGCAACGTCCAGTGACCGCCGTCTACACGTTCCGGCGGAACACGGAGCTCGAGATGGCGGATTATCGAATTCGCCATTGGGAGTGCGAGAGCAACGAGAACTCGTACCTCGTGCTGGACCCGAAAGGCAGACCGTCGACGCAGTTCCGTCTGCCCGGCGATCCAGGCTTTGACGATGTGCGCGGTGTGGATCCGAATCGAAACCCGGATCTGCCGCGCGATCTGCCAGGACAATCGCGCAGCCCGAACCCCGACGAAGTGCTGAAGTAGGAGAACATGCGATGAAGACATTCCGGATCGTTCTGGGTGCGGCGCTGGCCGCAGCCATCGCCACGCAGGTTGTCATGGCGCATCACAGCTTCAGCATGTTCGACAGCAATCGCGAAGAAGTGCTCGTCGGCGACGTGGTGCGTTGGACATTCAACAGCCCGCACACTGTGCTGTACGTCAGGGATGCCAAGGGCACCGTCTGGGGGTTCGAGGGCGCGGCTCCGCCGGCGATCATCGGCCGGACGCCGAAGGTGGACGGCCTCACCTTCAAGCCGGGCGATCGCATCACGATGATCCACTGTCCGCTGCACGATGGCCGGTCGGGCGGCGCCATCGGCCTGATCGTCACGAAGGACGGGACCTGGTACGGCCCCGCGGACGGCGGCTGCCGCGCGAACGAGGCGAACTGGCGCAAGTGGCTGGAAGCCGGTCACAAATCAAAAGCCGAGGCTGAAGGAGCCGCGAAGAAGTAGGCGATGCGCCACATCACGGCGGGGTCGCTGGTGGCATCGGCGCTGTTCGGCGTACTGGTTGTCGCCGCACAACAGCCGCCCCAGCCCGCACAGCTCACGGGCGCCGCCCCACCACCCGTATCGCAACTGAGCCTGTGGTATCGCGCGCCGGCATCGGACCGTCCGATGGACCCGCCCGGTGCGAGTGGACGCGGCGCGAACCAGGAGTGGGTGCGCGCCTTGCCAGTCGGCAACGGCCGCCTCGGCGCGATGGTATTCGGCGGCGTCGTCCACGAACGGCTGCAGCTCAACGAAGACACATTGTGGGCCGGCCGGCCGTACGATCCGGTCAACCCGGACGCGAGGGCGGCCCTCCCGGAGGTCAGACGTCTCCTCGCCGACCGCCGATATCGCGAAGCGTCGAGCCTCGTCAGCGAGAAGGTCATGGCGAAGCCGCTGGCGCAGATGCCATATCAGACGCTTGGCGATCTCGCGCTTACCTTTCCGCAGGTCGCGGCCGCCGAAAACTACCGCCGCCACCTCGATCTCGCCACCGCCACGGCGCACGTGTCCTACACGGCGGGCGGCGTCACGTTCGCGCGTGAGGTATTCGCGAGCGCGCCCGACCAGGTCATCGTCGTCCGGCTGACGGCGGATCGTCCGGGACACATCTCGTTCGAGGCACGCATGCAGACCCCGCAGCGGGCGTCGATCGAGGCAGTGGACGGCGATCTGGTGATGCGCGGCGTCAACGGCGACGGCCGGGGCACGACTGCCGATGGACGGCCGATGACCGGCGCGCTTCACTTCGAGGCGCGCGTCCGCATCGTCACAACCGGAGGTACGCGGACGAACTCGGGCGGTGCGATCGTCGTCCGCGGCGCGGATGCGGTCACACTGCTCATCGCTGCCGCCACCAGCTACAGGACATACGACGATGTCAGCGCGGATCCTGCCGCGCGTGTCGCATCAGTTCTCGCCTCCGCGTCCCGCAAGACCGTCGACACGATACACGCCGCGCACGTTCGCGATCATCAGCGGCTGTTCGATCGCGTGTCCCTTGATGTCGGTCCGTCGGCTTCGGCTCCCACCGATGAACGCGTGCGGGCGTTTGCGAACGGTGACGACCCCGGGCTGGCCGCGCTCTACTTTCATTACGGACGCTATCTGCTCATCGCCAGCTCCCGGACAGGATCGCAGCCGGCGAACCTCCAGGGAATCTGGAACGACAGCATGTCGCCGCCCTGGGGCAGCAAGTACACGATCAACATCAACACGCAGATGAACTACTGGCCGGCGCTGTCGACCAACCTGGCGGAGACGATGGATCCGCTGACCGCGATGGTGTCGGACCTCACGGTGACGGGCGCACGGACCGCGCGCACGATGTACGGCGCTGGCGGGTGGGTCGCGCATCACAACACGGATCTCTGGCGCGCAACCGCGCCGATCGACGGGCCGCAGTGGGGGATGTGGCCCGCCGGCGGGGCATGGCTCGCGCTTGCGCTGTGGGACCGCTACGAGTACACCGGCGATCGCGACTACCTCCGCACCATTTATCCGATGCTCAAGGGCGCGGCCCGGTTCTTCCTGGACACGCTGGTGGAGGAACGATCGCGGCGGTGGCTCGTCACGTCGCCCTCACTGTCGCCCGAGAACCCGCATCCCTTCGGCGCGTCGCTGGTCATGGGCCCGACGATGGATCAGCAGATCCTGAGGGAGCTGTTCGCCAGCGCGGCACAAGCCGCCCGCGTGCTCGGTGTCGATCGTGACCTTCAGCAGACGTGGGCGGCAACGCGCGCGCGGCTTGCGCCCAACCAGACGGGCAGCGCCGGACAGCTGCAGGAATGGCTCGAGGACTGGGACATGCAGGCGCCCGAGCGGGACCACCGCCACGTCTCGCATCTCTTCGGCCTGTTTCCCGGGCACGACATCGACATCCGCCGCACGCCCGGACTGGCGGCGGCCAGCCGGCGCTCTTTGGAGCTTCGCGGCGATCAGGCCACCGGATGGGCGACGGCGTGGCGAATCAATCTCTGGGCGCGGCTGGGCGATGGCGATCGCGCCTACGAGATCCTGAAGTTCCTGCTCGGTCCGGAGCGGACGTATCCGAACCTGTTCGACGCGCACCCGCCGTTCCAGATCGACGGCAACTTCGGAGGCACGTCCGGAATGGCGGAGATGCTGGTGCAGGAGGACGCCGGAGAGATCCGCCTGCTGCCGGCGCTCCCATCGGCGTGGCCGACGGGACGCGTCACCGGACTGCGAGCGCGCGGCGGCTTCGAAATCGATCTGTCGTGGAAGAGTGGCAGGATCGAACGCGTCACGGTGCGCTCGTTGCTCGGCCAGCCGCTGCGGCTGCGGCGCGCCGATGCGGAGCGTATCGTCGCCCGCACGACGCGCGGGTCCGTGCTTGTGTTCGCCGGTGACGATCTCCGGCCGGTATCCGAATAGCTCGCGCCTGCTACAGCGCGCGGATCCTGACGTTGCGGAATCGGACCGTCCCGGCTCCGTATTGCAGCGCGATAGGCCCGCGCACGTGGCCCTTGTGATCGACGTCGACGGTCTTCATCCCGTTCATGACGACGATCAGCTTGGTTCCCTGCGCCGTGATCTCGAACGTGTTCCAGCGTCCCCCGGCGTTCAGGTTCACCATCGGCTTTGCCACGTCGACGATCGCGCCGGTGCGATACGCGGGATCCGGCCGCTTGTCGTAGATGTTGACTTCATAAGCGTTCATTGCCGTGATGTCCTTCGGATCCTGGCAGCGGATGAACACGCCGCTGTTCGCGTCATCGCTGGCCCAGAACTCGAGAGTGATCTGGAAATTGTCGTAAGACCCCGACGTGACCAGAAACGACGTGCCTCCCTTGGCGGCCTGCACAGCCCCGTCGACGATCTCCCAGTTCGCGTCACCGACACGATTCCAGCCGTTCAGACTCTTCCCGTCGAAGAGCGTCGTCCAGCCACCCTGCGGCTGCCCGCCAACGGGCAGCGCGGTCGTGACACCGGCGACGGACAGGATGGCGACTGCGGCGACGATTGCATGTCTCATGTTCGTGGCTGCTCCCGGCCTCCAAGAGTGTCCGGAAGAGGCCACCGCGTCAAGGGAAGCCCGCGGTTGGACGTTGATCAGTCAGCGGGACTCGGGTTGACCTCGTGCCGCCTGGACCGAATACGCCACCCCTCCGCCGTCTTCACGTATTCGTCGTGATAGATGCCGAGTTGGCCGGCCGTGTCGGCGTTGTAGTAGCGGCCCTTGCTCGCAGGGTAGATTGCGTATGACTTTCCCCGGGCCCCGGCGGCGGCCGGCTCGATGACGAGGCTTTCCGCGAGGTGGAGGATGTAGGCGCTTGGCGGTGACCTGCGCGAGGCGCAATCGGGGCCGCCCGCAAGCGCCATGAGCTCGTTGCGGGTGCGCCTGACTGTCGTCTTGCCGTCGCCCTGGTCGATGATGAACTGCCCGCCTTCGACGAACAGGTCGGCGAAGGCGCGGCCGCCGTTCGTGCAGTAATCGAGAGCGAAGTTCAGCCGGTTCACCAGCTGCTGAATTTCGATGTAGTCCATCGCCGTGAGCGTCGTGGTCTGCTGCGCCACCGCCCGATCCGGAAGTACAGACAGGACTGCCAGGCAGCAGACACGTGGGAAAATTCCGCGCCGGTTCGACTGCATCACTCACGCTCCTTCACGATCCAGAGCTATCGTGACCGCGGCATCGGCGCGCGGCCGGTCGGCCTGGGTAGAACGCCCTTCCCGTGCGTCGTGGAGCCCTTCACCGAATCACAGTGCTTCCCCGGCGGCGGCGGCGTGTCGGTCGGGCACTTGAACAGACCGCTCTCACCGCGGCCTCCTCCGGGAAACCCGTTGCGCAGCGGGTGCAGGCCGACGCTGATGATGGTGCCGCGCGGGAACCCGTTGACCGTCACGCCGTCGCGGGCGACGACCGACGCGGCGGCCAGCTCGAGCGCCCAGACGATGGGCTCGCCCTTGCCGTCTCGCAGCACCTGATCGCGCGACTCGTTGAGCGGCGCAAAGAAGATCTGCAGGTGATTCGGGTTGGGATCGACCCTGGTGACGACGCCGGTCATCACGTAGGTCTTGTTGAGGTCGTACATCGCAAAGGAGTGGTGCGCCAGAACGCCGACGGACGACGCGCAGCCGACCGCGACGGCCACAACCGCCGCAACGCGGTTGATGAGGGCAGGGCTCGTCATTGTCTTCTCCATGCACCGGCGTTCACACGCCAAACCGCCCGGTTGCGGGCTTCGGCCGCGCCATTCCCTTCTCGTGATAGCGCTCCCAAATCTGCGCCCAGGGGCGGCCGAAGATGTCGGGCGTCGTGTACTCGAACGTCTGTCCGGGCGACATCGGCGTGGCGTGGCCGTCCACCGCGAAGCTCTGGGGGATGCATTCCATGATCGGGAACGGCTCGGTGTCGGCGCCGGCGAGCCTGTCGAGGTTTTGCACGATTCGCAGCGGTTGCGCGAACGCCTCCGGGTCGTAGAGCACCACCTCCTGCTTCAGACCGATCAGACGGTTTCCCTCCATGCGTGGCGTGTAGATCTCGATCGACTGGAGCTGGTTGCTGAACTCGAACCCGCCATGTGAGATCCAGCCCTGAATGTTCGACGTCCACGTAATCAACGCATCACCATCCCAGAAACCGACTGTCTCGCCGAGCCACTGCGGGACGTCGGGCCCGAGCCTGGGAACGACTCCCTCCTCATTGAACTCGCGGCCGATGTGGATCTGCGAGACGAGCGTCTTGGCGGCATTGCGGATGTCGAGCACGAGCTCCGGTGTCACGACCAGATTCACGCGCGCGCCGCCGTACTGGGCAAACCGTCGCATGAACCCTTCGGGCCAGCAGTACGAGCCCGGCCACTGTGCCGCGTTGCTGCCGGAATAGTGATACATCTGCTGAACGAACCGCTGCTGGTACTCCGGCGTCAGCAGCGAGAGATAGGTCGGCACCTGGAGAATCGCGCCGTGGAACCAGGTGGCGGTTTTCGCCCGCTGACGCAGGTAGCGGCCGGTCCATGCGGGCAGTGTTGCCGCCGTGTGGATCGTCGGCCCGCCGCGCTCGCGGGCTTCCTGCATCAGCGCAGCGTAGTGGTCCCTCGCGGTGGCGAACCGGTACGGGCTGACGATCTGCTCGCGCGGATAGTCGCGATCGCAGAACCCCCAGGCCGCCGTTCGCGGCGGATCGTCGCCGATGAGAGGCACCTCGTACGCGCCCCAGATCTGCTCGAGGCCGACCGGGGAGTTACACCGGTAATAGCGCCTGTCCGTCCATAGCGCGCGATCCTTGTAAAAATCCCTCGTCGTGAAGATGTCGATCGGCAGCGCCGCCACTCCCGTCGGCGTCGCACCGTCCCTGGCCGCGTAGATCGGCATGTTGTCCGGCGGGATTCCCGCGCCGGTGAACATTCCCTTGCCCTCGGAGCCGACGATGAGAGTGGCCTGGATCGGATCGCGCGCCCCGCGGGCATTGCTGCGTTGCGCGGACTCGGGTGGCGTCGCTGTGGTGCAGGCGGTTGCCAGCACAACGCCAAGCATCGCAGTCCGGGGAGATCGGACCGGACTTCTCACTGTGGTGCCCAGAACGGTTCGCCGGCTTTGACGAGCCGCACCGGCACTTCGGTGACGAAGCTTCGGATCCACTGCGCCATCTCCAGCATCCCGGCTTCCTCCGAGATGGCGTGGCCGAGCATGATCCAGCCTTTCGGAATTCCCAGCGCCGCCGCGTCGAGCACGTACGCGGGGCTGTCGAACCCGCCGTCGACCTCCTGCTGCTCCCCGCTGATCACGACGTCGACGGCAGGGTCGAGCACCGAGGGCGTGGCGTAGCCGACACCGAGCTGGATCCGGCTCACCCGTGCGTTCGGGTCGCCGACGACGCGCAGCGCCCGCGCGCCGACGCGCTTCTTCACGTCCGCCGCCAGCCGGCCCAGCGTCGTTGCGGGAATCGTGAATCGGTGCGAGCCCGGTGCGGTCTCGTACTTCGCGTCGAGCCCGAGCTCGCGCGCGCTGCCGACATACAGGAAATCCGGACGCTGATCGTGCATGTGGTCGTGCATGCGGAAGATCACGACGTTGTTCCTGGTCAGGAAATCGAGCTTCTGCGTGTAGAGCGGGTCGCTCTTGACGATCGCGACGTCGTCACGATCGTTCCAGAAGGTGACTTCGTGCGGGACGATCATGTTCAGGCCTTCGGCGACTGCACGCCGGACCACGTCGAAGCTGGCGAACGCCGTCGTGGCAATGCCTGTCACCGGCGTCGCCGGGCCGCCGGCCTTGAACGTGTCGCGATACGTCGCTTCGCGCCACGGCACGCCGACGTTCTTCCGGATCCGTTCGACGACGTCGCCGGCCGTCATGCGGGCCTCCAGTAAGGATCCCCGACCGGCATCCAGCGGCAACGGACGTCGGGCAGAATCGTTTCCAGCCACCGCGCGCAGGCGTTCATCCCCGGATCCTCGGACAGCGAGCGGCCGAGGAGAATCAGCGCCCGCGGGAGACCTTCGGACACCATGTCACGCGCATACTCGGAAGACTCCCACTCGCGGATCTCGCCGGCGATGAGCGCATCCACTCGTGGCAGGACGCTGAGCGTGGTCTGAATCGGCACGCTTCCCGGCAGAAAGCCGATTCTGCGGACTCGCAACTGCCGATTACCGACGATGCGCATGCCGCCGCGCGCGTTGAGCCTTCTGTTGACGTCCTCGACGAGCCTGTCGAGCGTGGTTGACGGGACCGTGACCGTGAGCGGATCGTCAGTGGTGCGGTATCTCGTCCACTCCAATGCGTCGATCAAACCCGTGGTGAACGGGTTCGGCGTACGAAGACGCCAGTGCTCGCTGAAGCGCCAGACGACCAGGTTGTTCGTCTTGATGAATTCGTTCTTCGCCGCAAATACCGGGTCGGGAGAGGGGGGCGTCGCCGCAGCCCGCCCGCGTCCGGCTGGAGGCGTCGGCAGATCGCCTCGGGAATAGAACGTCGGGCCGCTGGTGACGATCATGTTCGCGCCGGCCTTCACGGTGCCCTGCATCACGTCGAGCGTAGCCAGCGAGGTCGTCACGATGCCGCTGACGACCGTTGACGGATCGCCCGCCTTGAACGCGTCGACCGTGCCGGCCTGCCACGCCACGCCGAGCGACTGCCGGATCCGGTCGACGACCTGCTGTGCGGTGATATCGGCTGCGCCAGCGGGGACCGTATCCAGGGCAAACGGCGCGGCGACCGCGCCGGCAGCGCCGAGTCTGACGAATTCACGTCGCGACACGCGCGTCATGACGCACCTCTCGTCTCTTTGAGTCCCAGCACGGATACGCACGACACCAAAGCCGCGAGCGTGATGTAGACGCCCACCGCATTCGACGACCCGAATCTCTCATATAGCGCCGCGGCGATGAACGGTGCCGGAGCGCCGCCGACGATCGTGCCAAGCGTATTGCTCAGGGAAGCTCCGCTGTAGCGGAGCGATGCCGGAAACAACTCGGCGAACACCGCAGGCTGCGTGCCGATGTACGCGCCTTGAATGACCAGCATGACGCACAGCGCGACCCAGATGAGCGGAACGGAGCGTGTATCCAGCAGCGGGAAGAACACGGCCGACCAGACGACGAGCGCACCGTTGCCCCAGAGCATGAAGCGGCGGCGGCCGAGCCGGTCCGACCACCGCGCAAACGTGACGACCGATACACCGAAGAGGACCGCCGCGACGAGCAATGGGGCGAGCGTGATCGGCAGCGAGAGGCCCAGCACTCGCGTCGCGTAGGAGACGTAGTAGACGAGCACGATGTAGCCGAGCGCGCTGATCCCGGTGTAGCTCCCGGCCGCGAGCAGGACCGTCCTCGCGCTGTTTCTGACGACGTCGATTACCGGAGCGCGGCGCGTGTGGCCACGGCGCCGAACCTCCGCGAACGCCGGGCTCTCGTCCAGACCGACGCGGACGAACAGTCCGACGCCGATCAGGATGACGCTCGCGAGGAACGGCACGCGCCACCCCCAGGCGAGAAAGGCCGCGGGATCGACGAGCACGGACGAGACGAGGAACACGGCGTTCGACAGGACGATCCCAATCGGCAAGCCGAGCGCGACCACACTGCCATAGAAACCGCGCCGTGCGTCGGGGGCGTGCTCGATCGACATCAGCACGGCCCCTCCCCACTCGCCGCCAAGGGCAAAGCCCTGCAGCAGCCGGAGCGCGATCAGCAGGGCAGGCGCCCAGATGCCTATCTGCGAGTAGTCGGGCAGCAGGCCGATGCCGAGCGTTGAGAAGCCCATCAGCATCAGCGACCAGACGAGCATCGACTTGCGGCCGACGCGATCGCCGAAGTGCCCCATGACGATCCCGCCAATCGGACGCGCGATGAACCCGACGCCGAACGTCAGGAATGACGCGAGGATCGCGGCGACCGGCGATATCTGCGGGAAGAACCTCGGGCCGAACACCGTCGCCGCCGCCGTACCGAAAATGAAGAAGTCGTACCACTCGATGGTGGTACCGATGGCGCTCGCGACGGCCACCCGTCGTGCATCACGAACCGGCGCGGGCGCGACGACGCCGGTTGGCTCGGTGCTGCTCAATGGACTACTCACTGTCCCGGTCGCTCCTGGGCGACGCGCCGTTCGAAGTCGGCTGCGGCCGTGGCCAGCTGCCGGGTCCACGCCTGGGCGCCGTTCAGCAGCGGGTGAGGCCGTTCGCCTTTGCGCATCCGCTCCGCCGTCTGCGCAAACATCGCCTGCGGATGACCGACGAGGACGATGTCCGGCTCGCGTTCGCCTGTCAGCTTGCGGAATGTGCCTCGGGTGTCTTCGATGACGTTCG
Source organism: Vicinamibacterales bacterium (assembly GCA_050742535.1). Classification (GTDB taxonomy): domain Bacteria; phylum Acidobacteriota; class Vicinamibacteria; order Vicinamibacterales; family UBA2999; genus Gp6-AA40. The sequence continues at coordinate 16,334 of JBOGIQ010000104.1, forward strand.
TATGGCGCGGATTGTCGATCAGCGGCACGCCCGGATTCGGCGTGGTGGTGGTGAAGAAGGCGACGGAATACCGGCGCCCGTCGTCTTCCACTGCAGTCATCCAGATCGTCGCGCCGCGCGTGTGGCCCGGTGCGTGGATCGCGCGCAGCGTGGTGCCGCCGAGCGTGACGGTGTCGCCGTCTTTCAGGCGGCGCGACACCGGAGTCGGCTCCCAGCCGACTGCCCCGAGCGCAGAGCTATCGTGCCCGCTTTCGAGCGCCTCCGCGTCGCCGGTCATCGCCATCACCTGTGCTCCGGTGCGGCGCTGCATCAGCGCGTGTCCCTCGACGTGATCGAAGTGCGCGTGACTGGCCAGGAGGATGCGGATATCGGACACGGCGTAGCCGAGTCGCTCGACGCTGCTGATGATACCGTCGTGCATCTCGGTCGTGCCCGAATCGATCAGGATATGTCCCTGCGCCGTGGCTATCAGGTACGACGCGATGTTCGCCGCGCCGACGTAATGGATGTTGCCGACGATCCGGAATGGCGCCACCGGCTGGCTGTAGGCGCCGCTGAACTGCGCATACCACTCACGGGAGAAGAGGCGTGGTCCCTGTGCGCCGACCATCGTCGACAGCACGAGCAGGAATGACAGGGCAGGCAGACACGTGCGACGCACGAGTGGAACATTATGCGCGCAGTCGTTGCGCAATGCGCACACCTGCGTGAATTAGACGAAATGTTGATCCCGGATCGTCCTCGCCTTCACGCGGGCAGGGCCGGACAGACGTCGCCGAGAATGCCGCCGCCGCCGCAGTACTTCACGTCCTGGAGCTGTATCGCGAGCCCGTCTGGATCCGTGAAGTACAGCTCGGGAGTCCCGCCCTCCGCACCGCCGCGATCGGGCATGCGGAGAGAGATGTAGGTGACGAGCGGCGACCGGCTCTGGCCGCTCTGCTGCTGCAGGCCATAGCTGACCAGAAGCTTCGTGACGGCCGCCGGATCGAATCCGTCCATGGAAAGGCAGGCATGATCGATCGCCGCTGCCGCTGCCGCCGCCGGCGACGCCGCCCCGCCGGCTCGCGCGCCCGGCGCACCCCCGCCTCG
>JBOGIQ010000105.1:0-17419 GCA_050742535.1 Vicinamibacterales bacterium
GGGCGTGCTTGGGGAACGGGTAGAGCTGTTCGACCCGGCCAATGGCGATCGTGTCGGCTTTCGCGCGCCGCTCGCTGCTGATCAGGTCGACGTACACCTTGCCGCTGCAGAGGACCAGCCGGCTGACGGTCTTGGCTCGCGGCCGCGCATCTGCATCGTCGATAACCGAGCGGAATCGTCCTTCTTCCAGCTCCGTCGGTGTCGAGGCGACCGCGGGGTGCCGCAGCAGGCTTTTCGGCGTCAGCAGGATCAGCGGCAGCGGATCGCGGCGCAGCAGCGCGGCCTGACGACGCAGGAGATGAAAGTACTGCGCCGCCGTCGTGCAGTTCACGAGGCGGAGGTTGATGTCGGCCGCGGCCTGCAGGAAACGCTCCGGCCGGGCGCTCGAATGTTCCGGCCCCTGCCCCTCGTAGCCATGCGGCAGGAGCAGCACCAGCGAGGGCTGCAGTCCCCACTTGGCGCGTCCGGACGTCACGAACTGGTCGAGGATGACCTGCGCGGAGTTGATGAAGTCGCCGTACTGCGCTTCCCAGATCACGAGCCGATCGGGCTCCTGAATGTTGTAGCCGAACTCGAAGCCGATCGCGGCGTTCTCCGAGAGCGCGCTGTTGTGGATTTCGAACGACGCGCGGGCCTGCGGAAAATCCTGCAGCGGCACGAACTGCAGGCCGGTTTGCGCGTCGTGAAACACCGCGTGACGCTGGCTGAAGGTGCCCCGCTCCACGTCCTCGCCCGTCAGACGGACGGCCGTTCCGTCCGCCAGAATCGTGGCCAGCGCCAGTTCCTCCGCCGTCGCCCAGTCGATGGAACGTTCGGCGGGATTCGCCAGCGCCGCACGCCGCCGCGTCCGTCCCCGTTCGAGTTTCTTGTGAAACGTGAAGCCAGCCGGCGCGGTGAGCAGACTCTCGTTGATTTCTCTCAGCCGCGGCAGCGGAACGCCGGTCGCCGTCTTGCCGGCGACGCCGGCCGGCGCCGGCTCGGAGATCGGGCGGACGAAATCCTGCTCCGGCTTCAGCGATTCGAGCGTCTTCTCGAGCCGCGTGAAGTGTTTCTTCACCAGCGCCTCGACCGATTCCGGCGACTGCTTTCCCTGCTTGATCAGCGTGCCGGCGAACAGCTCGCGGACGGTCGGATGCTCGGCGATGGCCTTGTACATCAGCGGCTGGGTGAACGACGGCTCGTCCCCCTCGTTGTGGCCGAACCTCCGGTATCCAATCAGGTCGATCAGAAAATCCCGGCGGAACCGGGCGCGGTACTCCCACGCGAGCCGTGCCGCTTCGAGGCATGCCACAGGGTCGTCGGCATTCACATGAACGATCGGGATCTTGAACCCGCGCGCAAGGCCGCTGGCGTAGCTGGTGCTGTACGACTCGCCGGGCGTGGCGGTGAAACCGATCTGGTTGTTCGCGATCACGTGAATGGCGCCGTCGGTGTCGTATCCGGCCAGGCGGGAAAGATTCAGTGTCTCTGCGACAATGCCCTGTCCGGGAAAGGCCGCGTCACCATGAATCAGAATTGGAAGCGTGCTGGCGCCTTCGAATCGGGGACTGCCCGGTTCGTTGGCAACCGTGCCGGCCGCTCGCGCCATCCCGACGACCACCGGGTTCACCGCTTCCAGATGACTGGGATTGGGCGCCATGGTCACGTGCATTCGGCCGCGTGGGGCCGATGTTCGTGCGCCCGCGTGGTACTTCACGTCACCGGTCCACCCGAGATCGACTCTCAGCGTATGGGCCGCAACAGGGTCTTTGAATTCAGCCAGGATCTGCGAATACGGTTTCTGAAGAATGTGCGCCAGCACGTTGAGCCGGCCGCGATGCGCCATGCCGATGACGGCCTGGCGCGTGCCGCTGTCGGCCGCGCCGCAGATCATCTCGTCGAGGATCGGCACGAGCATGTCGACCCCTTCGACCGAAAACCTGGTCTTGCCGGGAAACGTGCGATGCAGAAAGCGTTCGAAGACGTCGACCTGCGTGATGCGGTCGAGCAGGGCGGCCGAAGAGCCTTCGTCCATCGGCGGCAGGAACCTGCCCGATTCCGCCGCGGTGCGCAGCCACTCGCGCTCTTCCGGCACGAATACCTGCGCGATATCGAATCCGGTCGTCGAGCAGTAGATGCGGCGCAGCTTCTCGATGGCGTCGAACGCGTTCGCCGATGCCTCAGCGATCGGACCCCCGACCAGGGACGCCGGCAGCCGCTTCAGATCGTCCGCGGTAATGCCATGAGCGCGCGGCGAGAGCGAGGGGTCGCCGACCGGTGCCGATCCAAGCGGATCGAGCTGCGCCGCGAGATGGCCATAGCGCCGAATCGACTCGACGAGATTGGCCGCGCCGACGACGACTCTGATATCGACACCTGTCGCCGGGGTCGGCGGCGCAGAGGGACTGTCCGGCGTCCAGCTCTCGAATACCTTGCGGGTTTCTGGATCAACGGACTCGGGATTCTGCCGGTATCGTTCGTAGAGCTCGAGGACGTACGCGGCATTGACTCCCGCGAACTGCTCCAGGTTCATAACCTTCTTATCGTAACTCGGTTGGTTACGCGTCACCGGTCCGCCTTCGCTACAGCTACGGCGGACAAGCCCTGTCCGTGATTCGGCTGATCGGTATCGATGTCGATGGCACGCTGCTCGACAGCCGCGGTCATCTCCCGGAGGCGAATCGCTCTGCCATCCACGACGCCGTTGCCGCCGGAATCCACGTCGCCCTTGTCACCGGCCGGAGCTATCCGTTCGCGCGCCCGGTCGCCAACCCGCTTCCTCCCGCGGTCACGCTGATCGTCAGCAGCGGGGCGGTGGAGCGGTCGATGGACGGCGCCGTCCTCGCGCGGAGGTTGCTCGATCGACGCGTCGCCGAGGGCATCCTCGCGGCGACGCACCCGTACCGCGATCACGCCGCCCTGATCTTCGATCGCGACGACGCGAACCAGATTGTGTTCGAGACGATGAACTGGGAACATCCCGGACGGAAGCACTATTGGCTCCGGAATCAGCATCTCATCGGACAGGTGATACCGCTTGAACACGCGCTCGTCGAAGATCCGATTGAGGTGATGTTCAACGGCGCCGCCGTAGCCATGCGTACGCTGACGGACTCGCTGCGAGGGATCGCGCGCGATTTCGCGGTCTCGTTGACCGAGTATGTTCACCGCGACTTCTCGCTCGTCGATATCACCGCTCCGGACGCGACCAAGGGCCGCGCGCTCGCATGGCGCGCCGCGCAACTCGGGCTCGGTCGAGACGAGGTGATGGCCGTTGGCGATAACTTCAACGATCTCGAGATGCTCGAATACGCGGGGACGCCGGTCGTCATGGCGAACGCCGTCGACGGGATGAAGCGCCCGGGATGGCTGGTCACCGGCCACCAGGATGAATCCGGCCTGGCGCAGGCGATTCGCCGGTTCGCGCTGGACGGTCGCGACGAAACGGCCGCCACCTGAGCCGCCAACACAATCAGGCCGCTTTGCCGTAAGATCCGTCGCGCCTGGAGAGTGCTATGCGCGATTCGAAAACGTCGCTCCTCGTCCTGTTTCCCGTCGTTGCTGCAGCCGTTGTTGCCTTTGGCCAGAGCAGCTCCACGCGCGTCACGGTGTTTCAGGGCGCGCGCCTGATTAACGGCAGCGGCGGTCCCGCGATAGAGAACGCCACGTTTGTCGTCGAGGGCACGCGATTCACGCAGGTCGGCCGCGCGGACGCCGTCAAAGTGCCGGCGGGCGCCACACGGGTGGATCTCGCCGGCAAGACGGTGATTCCCGCAATCCTCGACTCGCACGTGCACCTGAGCACGACCCGCGCCGGGCTGGTTGAGGATCTGCAGCGCAGGGCGTACTACGGCGTCGCCGCCGCGATGAGTCTCGGACAGGACGCCGGCGACCTGGCGTTCCAGATTCGCGCCGAGGTGATCCCGAACGGCGCCCGGTTCTTCACAGCCGGACGTGGCATCACGATGCCCGAACCCGGGCGGAATGAGGCCCCGTACTGGATCCAGACGGCTGACGAAGGCCGTAAAGCGGTCCAGGAGCTCGCCGCCCGAAAAGTCGACATCGTCAAAATCTGGGTCGACGATCGCAACGGCAAATACCCGAAGCTCGGGCCCGCGCTGTACGGTCCGATCATCGAGGAGGCGCACCGCCGCGGTCTTCGTGTCACCGCGCACATCTTCTACCTCGACGATGCGAAGGGATTGATGAAAGCCGGCATCGACGCCTTTGCCCACGGCGTTCGAGATAAAGACGTGGACGACGAGCTGCTGGCGCTCTTCAAGCAGCGGCCCACCGTGATCGTGGTGCCGAATCTCGCCGATCGCGGCGTGAAGACCGACATGAGCTGGCTGAGCGCGTCGATTCCCGCCGGTGAGCTGCAGAAGCTTCAGGCGGCGGCGACCGATCGTCCGGAGGCGCAGCAGACCTTCGCGCTCCAGGCGCGCAATCTCGCGCGCATGAACAAGGCCAGCATTCGAATCGCCATGGGAACAGACGGCAACACGCCGTGGGGACCGCACGTGGAGATGGCCGATATGGTGGCCGCTGGCATGACACCGGCGCAGGTGATTGTCGCGTCCACGCGCAACGCCGCGGAGATGATCGGCCTGAAAGACGCGGGCACCATCGAGACAGGCAAGAGCGCCGACTTCGTCGTGCTCGATGCCAATCCCCTCGACGACATTACGCACACGAGGAGGATTTCGTCCGTCTACCTGCGCGGCTCGGCAGTCGATCGGGCCGCCATGGCGGCGAAATGGATGTCCTCGAAGTAGCCGGACGGCACTAAAGAACCAACCGGTCGACGAGCCGCAGTCGCCGGAGCGACGGACAACGAACACAAGCGTACTTTGTGGTACTCGTGCGACACAGCGCGCTCGTGGTCCAACCGATCGTGCGTCGGTGTCCGGTCCGATTTCGGGTGGCGGCCAGCAACCTCATGAGCATCCGTTCATGTGAATGATCGATGGTCGTTGCTTCTGTGCAACGGCATGCAGAATTTCATTGACTGGCACGCCGACAAGTGTTGTTCTGATGGCTCCCTCCCCCGGTCGACTCTCAACGAGACGCTCATTCGACGGCGATGTCAAACGCGACCGGACGATTGGTGGTGTGCTGTGGCGAGAGCCTCGCGTCGCGCGTAGGTCAGACGATCTCCGCGTCAGGCGGTCACGCTCAGGTCCGTACCGTCCCACTCCTGGCGTCGTGCCCCGAGAGTATCCGTGCGCTCAAACCCGCAGTGGTCCTGATCGGCATCACGCCCGCCGATGCACGACAGGTGTTCAGCATCATCGAACAGATACGCGCCGGCAATCCGCACCTGGCCGTCGTCCTGCTCGCTACCGGCGGTTCTGAGGCGCTTGCCGTCAGCGCGCTCCGCGCCGGAGTGGCGGACTATTTCAGCGAGCCATTCGACGAAACCGCCTTGGCGGCGAGCGTGCAGCGGCTTCTTCACGGCGCCGCGCGGTTCCCTGCAGCGACGCGAACGGACCCCCGCGGTTCGACGCTCGTCGGCTCGAGCGCACAGATCCGAGGCGTCGAAGACTATCTGACCAGACTCGCCGAGCGGGACGTGACGGTTCTCATCACCGGCGAGACCGGCACGGGCAAGGAGCTCGCCGCCTCCATGATTCACGCCCGCAGCCGCCGCCGCGTGCATCGGTTCGTGCCGGTGAATTGCGCGGCTATTCCGGAGACGCTGCTCGAAAGCGAGTTGTTCGGCCACGAGTCCGGCGCATTCACGGGCGCGACGGCTACGAGACACGGCCTGCTGCAGACAGCCGATCGCGGGACGGCGTTCCTCGACGAGGTCGGCGACCTCGGTCTCGTGGCGCAGGCCAAGATTCTCCGCGCGATCGAATCGCGGCAGGTATACCGCGTCGGCGGCAAGCAGCCGATTCCGCTCGACCTGCGGATCGTCGCCGCCACCAACGTCGACCTCGAGCGTGCGGTCGAGGAAGGACGCTTTCGCAAGGATCTGTTCTATCGCTTGAACGTCGCGCACGTGCACATGCCACCGCTTCGCGAGCGGATCGGCGACATCAAGGCGCTCGTCGATTACTACCTCGAGGAACTCAACCGCTCGTGCGGTACCAGGGTCCGCGGCGTGACCGCGGACGCGCTCGAAGCCCTGCAGACCTACGACTGGCCGGGGAATATCCGTGAGTTGAAGAACCTGCTGGAGGCGATCTTCGTCTGTCCGCCGCGCGCCCAGCTCGAGATGAATGATCTCCCCGCGCACTTTCTCCGCCGGCTGGAACGGTTGCGGCGGCTGCCCGACGCGGAGCGCCACAAGCTCCTCGAAGCGCTGACCGCGTCACAGTGGAACAAGAGTCGCGCCGCGCAGATGCTCAAGTGGTCGCGGATGACGATCTATCGGAAGATGGCGAAGTACTCGGTCAACCCGATGCCGACGCGGCCGCCCGCCTTGCGCAGCCGCCGCTCGTCGTAAGCGCGGACCGGCGACGCGTGGTCCTCACGCGTCCATTGTCACACTGTCACATCTCCCGCCCGTGACGATCTAGTCGCTGAAACATCAGGCCCCCACAGTGCTTCCCCGGTCGACGTGTCACACCGGACTGTCACACCGGGGGGTGCCGGCGGAGACACGCACTGCGCACGACCAGCGGGCTTGGCGGTGCGTAAGTCCTGCTCACGCAGCCGGTTTGCGGTCACGCCGCGCGACCGTGCCTGCGAGCGGGCACGAATGCTGCGCTCAGGAGCGTCATGTCCCGTCGCGGTGTGTCCGCGAAATCAGCTCCCGTCGCACGGTCGAAAGCGATTTACGCCAACTACTTCGAGATCGGGCACACGGCGTTCGAGTTCGTGCTCGATTTCGGCGAAAGCTACGCCGGCGCCGCGGCGCCGTGTCACACGCGCATCGTGACCAGTCCGATGTACGCGCAGGCGCTGTTCACGACGCTGAGCAAGGCGCTCAGTGATTACCAGCAGCAGTTCGGCAAGGTCGACGACGGGCAGGCCCGGAGGCAGCGCTGATGGCTGACTATCGCGCCATTGCCACCGTGACTGAGGCCGTGCTGCAGCTGCTGCGCAGCAACTACCGGCCCGACGACTTCGACCAGGAGCTGGAGTTCAAGGTGTTCACGGCCAGGGACTTCACCAAGCCGCTCAACGCCGGAGTCTCGCTCTTCCTCTATCGCGTGTTCCCCAACGGTGTGCAGCGTACGCCGCCGTCGCGCGTCTCCGCCGACGGCAAGCGAATGCCGACGCTGTTGCCGCTCGACCTGCACATGCTGCTGACGGTCTGGGGGCGCGAAGCGTCGCTGCAGCACACGCTGGCCGGCTGGATGATGCGCGTCTTCGAAGACCAGCCGATCTTTCCGGCCGGTCTGCTGAACGCTGTCAATCCGGGTGTCTTCCGCGCCGACGAGACGGTCGAGCTGATGCTCACCGAGCTGACGAACGAGGACATGCTGCGGATCTGGGACACGCTCGTGCAGAACGTCTATCAGCTCTCGGTGCCGTACCTCGCGCGCGTCGTCCGTATCGAATCGACGAGGCCGCTTGGGGTTGGCGGCGGGCTGGTACAGGACCGCGTCACGCGTGCGGCGTTGCTCGAGAGCGCGGGAGGTGCCGTGTGATTCTCGAACGCGGCATGGTCGACACGACCGGGCAGCACTATGCCGTGATCGAGCAGCTCTCGACGTTCTGTCCGCTCGGCCTGCGTTTCTGGGATGCGGTCACCGACGATCAGGTGCGGGCGGGTCTGCGCGTGCGCGCGTGGCCGGTGCCTGGCCGTCGTCCGATTGTGCGTGCATTTCGCACCGCCTCCGACATCTACGCGTTTCAGGGACTGCCGGGACTGCTCGACGTCGAACGGCCGTCGCCGTCGGTCACGTTGCCGAGCCCGGTGCCGACCCGTCCGTTCGTCGTCGAAGTGCGCGACGAGGAGCGTCGTTTCCTGCCGGTGGCGTTCCGTGTCGACCTGCCGCTGCCGACGCGTGGGCTGCTGATGCCGACGCCGATGGCGAGCCCCGCCGGGCCTGCCCCTGGCTTTTATCTCTTCAGCTCGCCGGTGCGGCAGCGCCCGCCCGGCATCGCCGTCGTGCGCGCCGAGCTCGTCGACACGCTCGGACGCCCGGTGCGGTGGGCGGTGGTGCGCGTCTCGATTGCCGGACAAGGAGAGCGCTGGGGCCTGTCGGACGAGGGCGGCCGCGTGGCCGTGCAGTTTCCGGTGCCGCTGCTGACGCCGTTCGGCGAGTTGTTCGGATCGCCGCCTGGAGTCGTCTCGCCGCCTGGTCCGCCCGTCGCCGATCGCGCGTGGGACGTCTCGGTGGCGGTGTTCTCCGAGCCGTCGCGGCTGACGCCGCTCCCCGGAACCGATCTGCCGGATCTCGCCGAAGTGTTTCAGCAGGCGGCGGCCGGCGTGTTCATCAGCGACGGCTCGCCGCCGATTCCGGCGGCCGAATGGCCCGGGACGCTCGGCTGGGACGGCGAGCTCGTCGCCGCCACGCACGGGCGCACTCAATTGTGGGTTGCGGCTCAGGGATCGCCATAAGAAGACCGAGGAGGATCGATCATGCCCGAGTATCTGGCCCCAGGGGTCTACGTCGAGGAGGTCTCGTTCCGGCAGAAGACCATCGAGGGCGTCAGCACGTCAACCGCCGGCTTCATCGGTCCGACCCGCTTCGGTCCGATTCACGGCGAGCCCGAGCTGGTTACCAGCTTCAACGACTTCGAGCGCATCTATGGCGGCATCGACCGGCTCGAATTCGACGACGAGTCGGTGCCGTTCGACAACCATGTCGCGCACGCGGTGCGGGCGTTCTTCGAGGAGGGCGGCCGGCGGCTCTACGTGGCGCGCACCTACGCCCTGCCCGACGAGCAGCCTGACGGCTACGGACATGCGCAGTGGCCGGCCGAGGGCGCCTCGCCGCCGCAGCCGTTCCTGTTGCGGGCACGCTTTCCCGGCCGCGCCGGCAACTTCACCACGACGATGGTGTTTCGCCTCGGCGAGAACATCCTCCGTGACGAACCGGTCGATCCTGCCGATATCGATCCGTCGGCGCCGAGACACAACGTGCTCCGCGGCGCACAGAACTTCGACACGGTATGGGCCGAGAGCACGGCCTCACCGTCGACCGCCGACATCTACTGGGTCGACCGGTTCTTCGACGAGCCGACCGGGCGCTGGACGTACCGCCTGCGCAACGACGACCCGACGAACGATCCGCCCGTGAACGCGGTCGCGCTCGCCGACGTCGTTCGGGTGCGGGTCCTCACGGTCAGCGTCATCACCTCCGCGCTGGGCCGCTTCGGCTTCGAGCAGTCGTGGGAGGGGCTGACGTTCCACCCCGAGCACCGGCAGTCGCTGTCGCAGGTGTTCGACCCTGCCCCGCAGAACCCGTCGGCGTACCTCCGCGTGCCGCTGACGTTCGATCGCGAGGCGCTGACACATGGCGCCGAGATCGCGCTGGCGCTGCTCAACCAGGCGAACGTCTTCGACAACCAGACGGTACTCAGCCGCTTGACGGACGCCGACTTTGGCGACGACGCGCGGACGTTTCGCGTGCGGCTCGAGGACGGCTTCGACGGCGATCGTCCCGGCCCGGGCGAGTACGAGGGCGACGAGCTGCCGGACGGGCGCAAGAGCGGGCTGCTGGCGTTCGAGGACATCGAGGAGATCTCGATAATCGCCGGTCCCGGCTCGACCTTCGGACTGCAGAACGGCTACGCCACCGAGGCACAGACGATCACGCGGCAGCTGATCGCCCATTGCGAGCGGATGCGCTACCGGGTCGCGGTGCTCGACTCGGGCGATCGCCAGACGCTGACCAACGTGCGCGGGTTTCGCGGCGGCATCGACACGACGCGAGCGGCACTCTACTACCCGTGGGTGCGCGTCTTCGACCCGGTGACCGAGGTCGAGATCAACCTGCCGCCGTCCGGCTTCGTGGCTGGCATCTACGCGCGCAACGACGTCGATCGCGGCGTACACAAGGCGCCGGCGAACGAGGTGATTCGCCTCGCCACCGGCTTCGAGCTGCTGCTCAACAAGGCGCAGCAGGACATCCTCAATCCGGAAGGCGTCAACTGCCTCCGCTACTTCGAGGGTCGCGGCTTCCGCGTGTGGGGCGCGCGCACCGCCAGCTCCGATCCGGAATGGAAGTACCTGAACGTGCGGCGCTACTTCGTCTACGTCGAGCGTTCGATCGAGAAGGGCACGCAGTGGGCCGTGTTCGAACCGAACGGCCCGGAGTTGTGGTCGAACGTCCGCAGCACCGTCGAGGACTTTCTCTTCAACGAGTTCAGCAACGGGCGGCTCCTCGGCGTGACGCCGGAGGAGGCCTACTTTGTCCGGTGCGACCGCACCACGATGACGCAGAACGACCTGGACAACGGGCGCATGGTCTGCCTCGTCGGCATCGCGCCGCTGCGGCCGGCGGAGTTCGTGATCTTCCGCATCGGCCAGAAGACCGCGGACAGCCGCGCCTAGGTGAAGGAGCGAGACGATGGCGACCAAACGTGATCATCCGTACAGCCAGTTCAACTTTCGCGTGAGCTGGGACGGCGTCAACGAGAAATCGGTGGAGGCCGGCTTTCAGGAAGTCTCCGGGCTCGGCCTGGAGATGACCATCGCCGAGTATCGCGCCGGCAATCACAGCGAGAACTCGTCGCTGAAGGTGAACGGCACCAACAAAGTGCCGGACATCACGCTGAAGCGCGGCGTGATCGGCCGCACCGATCTGTACAACTGGTTGAACAACGTACGGAACGGCGCGCCGAACCAGTTCAAGACGGTCACCATCAAGCTGATGGCCGAGGACCGTGAGACCGAGGCGGTGCGCTGGAAGCTGATGAACGCGCGGCCGATGAAGTACACGGGCCCCGCGCTCAACGGCAAGGGCACCGATCTGGCCATCGAGGAACTGGTGCTCGCCTCGGAGCGAATCGAGCTCGAGCTGAGGTGACGTGACCGCTCTCGCCAGACTTCCGGGCGTGACGTTCGAGGCGCCGGCGCCGCCGCGCGAGGACGTGCTGCCGCGCATGGACATCGCCGCCTTCGTCGGCTTTGCCTCGTCGGGACCGATCGGGGTCCCGGTCGTGGTCGAGAGCCCGCGGCGGTTCCGCGACGTCTTCGGCCCGGATCCGGAACTAGCGTGGGACGACGAGCGCGGCGAAGTGCGCCGCGCGCACCTGGGCGGCGCCGTCGAGGCGTTCTTTTCGAACGGCGGCGTGCGTTGCTGGGTGGTGCGCACCGCCGACACGGCGACCGTCGCGCGTCACACGTTCGAGCTGCCGGGACTGATTCGCGCCGCCGATCGGGCGCTCTGGCCCGCGCCGCTCGTTCGGGCGCGCGCACGGGCGCATGGCAGCTGGTGCGAGCCGCTCGCCGTGAGCACGGCGCTGACCCGCGATCCGCTGCCGCTGCAGCGGACGATGGCCGGCGATCCCATCGCCCTGTCGCCGGGGGCGTACCGCATCGACCTCGCGGTCGATCGCGCCCGCCTCACCCCCGGGGATCTGCTGGAGATCACCTTCGACCGCTCGGGGCCCATCCTGCTGCTCTTCGTCGAGCGCGTCGTCTCCGTGCCAGGCGGTGTGCGCGTGGAGAGCGCTGGTGTCGAAAGCGGCGAGACGCGAGGCGCGTTCTGGGTGCAGCCGCCGCTGGCGGGTTCGCCCGCCGCCGATGCCCTGAGTCTCGAAACGACCCCACCGGTGCCGATCAGCGAGTCCGCCGGTCTCGCCGCCGCGACGCTGCTCCTCGGCAGCCCGCCAGCGCGCGTGATCGTGTCGCGCCTGTCGTTCGAGATCCAGGTGTGGAAAGGCACGGAGCTGCAGCAGCAGCTCACCGCGCTCGCCTTCAGCGAGCGCCATCCGCGCTGCTGGGCCAAGCTGCCCGATGATGATGAATTGTTCACGCGTTCGATCGGCGCGATCACCGACCCGCTGGAAGGTCTGATCCTGGAGGCGTCGGCACCGCGATTCGCTCTCGCCGGTCCGGCGGGCGGAGCGGCGGCGTACTACCTGCCGTGGGGCATGGGGCGCGTGCGCAAGAGCGACGTCGCGCGCGGGGTGGACATTGCGGCGACGGCCGGCACGAGCGCGCTCGAGCGCGACGGCCTCGCCCGCTTCGGCGCCGGCCTCTTTCTGGACGAACGTCTCGCCGCCGTCGGCGCCGGCTCGCTCCTCGGCGAGCTGGAATATCGCTATTACGTTGCCGGCTCGCGGCTGTCCGGTATTCACAGCCTGCTCCCGATCGAAGAAGCCTCGCTCGTCGCCGTGCCGGACGCGGTGCATCGCGGCTGGAGCCGCGAGCTGCCGACGCCGCCGACGCCGCTCGGCGCCCCACTGCTGGATCCGGTGCCGGACGCGGATACAGCCAGCCGATATCACCTGACGTGGAGCTCGGTTGCCGGCGCTGCCTCGTACACGCTGCAGTTCGATTTCGATCCGGACTTTCCGGCGGCCGTGACGGCGTTCGAGGACCTCGCGCTCACTGCTCCGGTCACGCTCCCCCCGCAGTGCCCGGCGGAGGTGTTCTTCCGCGTGCGCGCGACGTCCGACACCGAGATCGGACCGTGGTCGAACACACGCGGCGCCAGATTGCCCGCGGAGGCATTTGCGCCCTGCGTCGCCGGCCGGCCAGGCAGCCTGTGGCTCGACTTCACCGGTGACAGCGCCTCACCGTCGCCGGCGCTTGTCTGGACCACGGTCGACCCGTTCGAGGCGCTGCCGCTCGAATGGGAAATCGAAGAGGCGACCGAGCCGCAATTCTCGGCTGCCGTCCCGTTTGCGGCCGACGGGATGGTGGCGGGGTACGCACCGTTGCCCGAACGCCGCTTCACTGCCCGCTATTACCGCATTCGCGCACGCGCCGCCGGTGTCGCCGGCCCGTGGTCGAACACGGTCTTCGTCGGGGCCACCGAGCGGGCGGCGTTCACCGAAACCGCATCGAGGGTCTACGACGCGACGGCGTTGCTCGCCGTCCATCGCGCGCTGCTTCGATTTGCCGCCGCGCGCGGCGATCTCCTGGCGCTGCTCTCTCTTCCCGGCCATTACCGCGCACCCGAGGCGCTCGAGCACAGCGGACGCTTGACGCCGGGCGGGCCGGAAGAAGAACCGGCCGCGCTGGCATCGTCGCCGCTGACACCGCGTGTTCCACCGCTGACCGAGGGGGAGACGCGCGTGCTGTCGTTCGGCACGCTGCATCATCCATGGATCGTTTCGCGCGCGAGCGGGACGTTGCGGCGGATGGCTCCAGACGGTGCCGTCGCCGGTGTGCTGGCGGCGAGTGCGCTCGAGGACGGCGCATGGCGAGCCGCCGCGAACCGCCCGTTCACCGGTGTGGTGGCGCTGGAACATGACCTGCGCTCGTGGTGGGCGCGGCTGGTCCCCGCCCGCGTCAACGTCATCCTCAATACCGCGCGCGGTTTCCTGGCGCAGTCGGAGGACACGCTCGGCGGCGAGAGCGCTCTCGAACGCGTGCACGTGCGCCGTCTGCTGATCCTGCTGCGGCGCGTCGCGCTGCGCGAAGGGCAGCGCGCCGTGTTCGAGCCGCACGGGCCGGAACTCCAGCGTCGCCTGCACCACGAGTTCCGGCAACTGCTCGGAGAGCTGTTCCACCGCGGCGCATTCGAAGGCGCCGACGCCGAGGAAGCATTCCGCGTGGTGGTTGACGAGACCAACAACCGGCCAGCCACCATCGAGCAGGGAAAGTTGTTCGTCGAACTGCAGGTCGCGCCGGCGGCCGCGCTCACGTTCGTCACGGTCCGGTTGATCACCGCTGGTCCCGGCCGTCTGGTCGTCGAGGAAGGGTGATGGCCGAGCATCCGTTCACGACGTTCAACTTCCGCATCGCGCTCACCTACGGCGACAAGAAGGAACCGGTCTGCGCCGGCGAGTTCGCCGAGTGCGACGGCCTCGAGATGACGCTCGAGCCGAAGACCATTCGCGAAGGCGGAAACAACAGCCAGCCCATTCACCTCGTCGGCCCGGTCAGCTACGGACAGGTCAGCCTCAAGCGCGGCATGACCAGCGACTTCGGGTTGTGGGACTGGTTCGACGCGGTGCAGCACACCAAAGGGCACGGCATCCGCGCCTCCGGCGTGATTGCCATTCAGGCCGCGACCGCGGCGAAGCCCGCGGACCGCGCGGACAAGGTCGTCTTCGAGCTGACCGGATGCCTGCCCGTCAAGATCAAGGCCCCGTCGCTCAACGCCAAGGACGGCCTGATCGCGATCGAGGAAATGCAGCTCGCCTACGAAACGTTGACGCGCGTGGCGTCCGGAGGACGGCGATGAAACCGCCGAAGCTCGTCAAGGCGCGGCTCGAAGAGATCTCCTGGAAGGGGCAGAAGGGCCAGACCGTCGTCGAGGGCCAGCATCGGATTCCGGTGCAGTTCAACCCCGACTCGTTGAAGGTGAGCCTGAGCAACCAGACCTCGGGTGGAGACCAGCGCGGCGGCTCGGCCATTCAGTTCGTCGGCTCCGGGACGACGAAGCTCTCCTTCGATCTCTGGTTCGACGTCACCAACCCGAAGCTGAACGAGCGTCAGGTCAAGGGCTCGATCCCTGATGACGTGCGCCGGCTCACCGAAGAAGTGGCGTTCTTCATGGCACCCAACGACAAGGGCGCGCCGCCCGGCGTGCGCTTCGTGTGGGGACGCTTTCTCTTCGAAGGAATCATGGAGTCGTTGAACGAGGAGCTCTCCTACTTTTCCGAAGACGGGCGTCCGCTGCGCGCGAAGGTTTCGGTGAGCCTGACGCGGCAGGACGTGCGCTTTCAGTTCAAGGCCCCACCGAAGCAGCAGCAAGCACAACAGGGCGACACGGTTCCCGATCTCGCGGGGGCGGCTGGCGATCCGGAGAAGTGGCCGGCGGTGGCAGCCGCGAACGGCGTCGAGAACCCGCGACAGCTCGAGCCCGGTTCCGTGCTCGACACGCGTGCGGCCGCGGCTGCCGGCGGAGGGCTTGGCTTCGGCGGAGGCGCTGCGGCGGGATTCGGCGCGGGCGCGTCAGCGGGCGCGGGGATCGGTGCTTCGGCCGGTGCCGGCGCAGGGTTCGGTGCCGGCGCGGCGGCCGGCGGCGCATTGGGCGGCGGGTTGCGGGCCGGAGCCGCCGCAGGGGCAGGGGCGGGAATCGGCGCTGGGGGAGGCGTCGGTGCTGCCGCCGGAATCGGGGGCGGTGCGTCCGCCGGTTTCGGCGGCGGTGCGAGCTTCGGCGGCGGGGCGAGCTTCGGTGGCAGTGCGGGCTTTGGTGGCGGCGCCGGCTTTGGCGGCAGTGCGGGCTTTGGTGGCCCGGCGACCTTCGGTGGCAGCACGAGCTTTGGCGGTAGCACCAGCTTTGGCGGCGGAGCGTTCGGCGGTGGTGCAAGTTTCGGCGGCGGGGGCATCGCGGTTGGCGGGACGTCCGCGAGTGTGACTCCGATCGCCACGGGCAGCGCGTCGATCGGCGGCGCAGCCGGCAGCGCGAATGCGCGCGCCAACGCGAGCTTCGATCTGCGGCTGCGTCGCTGAGCAGGGAGTTGCGAGATGGGCGTGATCATCGATGACTTCGAAGTAGTGGCCGAGCGCCAGTCGCCGCCGGGAGAAGCGCCGGCGCCTCCGCCGCCGACCCCGTCCTCGGCGGGCGGACCCAATCCCGAGGACGTCCGCTACATCGTGCGGACCCGCGAGCAGCGCGAAGCGCGCCTGTTCGCGCACTGAGTGCAGACATGAGCGAACCGGGCATCCCTTCGGGCTTCTATGCATCGCGTCCGGCCATCACGGTCGGCGGTCAAGAAGTCGCGGGCCTCGCCGACGGCCTGCTGCACCTCTCCATCGAGGAGACGACGGCAGGGCTCTTCAGCTGCGAGGCGGCGTTCGGCAACTGGGGATCCGCGTCGGGGGGCCTGGGCTTTCTCTACTTTGATCGTCAGCTGTTCGACTTCGGGAAGGAGATCGCCATCGCGATGGGCGACAGCGGCACGCTCGCGCCGGTGTTCCAGGGACGCATCACAGCCATCGAAGGACGCTTCCCGCGGCAGAGGCCGCCGGAACTGCAGGTGATGGCCGAAGACCGTTGCCAGGATCTGCGGATGGTGCGGCGGACGCGCACCTTCGAGAAGGTCACCGACGAGGACGTCTTCCGCGAGGTTGCCGGCGATCACGGATTGACGCCGGAGCTCGACATGCCGGGGCCCTCCTACGCGACGCTGGCGCAGGTCAACCAGAGCGATCTCGCGTTTCTGCGCGCGCGCGCCCGCGCCATCGATGCGGAAGTCTGGGTGGAGGGCACGAAACTGTTCGCGCAGGCGCGGGTCCGCCGCAAGGCCGCGGCACCGGTCGCGCTCAACTACGGACAGGGGCTGCGCGAGCTCGTCGCCAGCGCCGACCTCGCGCATCAGCGGACGCGGCTTGCCGTGTCGGGCTGGGACGTCGCCGGTAAACAGGCGATCGAAGAGCAGGTTGACGAGGCGGCGATTTCGGGCGAGCTGAGCGGCCGCACGAGCGGCGGGCAGGTGCTCAACCGCGCCTTCGGCGATCGCCCCGAACGCATCGTGCACACGGTGCCGCTCACCGGCGAAGAAGCCAAGGCGGTGGCCGAAGCGCGCTATCGCGAAGCCGCACGCCGCTTCCTCACCGCGGAAGGGATCGCCGACGGTGACGCGCGGCTGAAGGTCGCGACCGAGGTCACGATGAGCGGCCTCGGGCCGCTGTTCGACGGGCCGTGGTACGTGACGAGCGTCCGTCACACCTTCGACGCGCGCAATGGATTCCTCTCGCGCTTCTGCTGCGAGCGGCCGGGACTGGGGACGAGCTGATGCCGATCGATCTCCTGGACGCGATGGTGCATCCGCGGGCTGCGCACGGCTTCGGCGGCCTCTTCTACGGCGTGTACACCGCGCTCGTCACCGACATTGTCGATCCCGAGGGACAGGGCCGCGTGCGCGTACGGCTGCCATGGTCACCCGATCCCTCCGGCAAGGCGTACGAAGCGTGGGCGCGACTCGGCGTGTTCATGGCCGGCAACAACCGCGGTGCCTGGTTCGTTCCCGATCCTGACGACGAAGTGCTGGTCGCCTTCGAGGCCGGCGATCCGCGGCGGCCGTACGTGTTGGGAAGCCTCTGGAACGGCAAGGACGCGCCGCCAGAGTCGATGGACAGCAGCGGCCGCAACGAAAAGAAGACGCTGCGCTCACGCAACGGCGTCATCGTCCGGCTGAGCGACACCAGCGGACGCGAGAGCCTGAGGCTGGAAACGCCAGGCGGGCAGTCGCTGACGCTCGAAGACGGTCCCGGCAAAGTGACCATCACCGACAGCAACGGCAACAGCGTGGAGATGGCGTCTGCCGGAATCACGGTGACGGCGAGCGCGAAGCTCACGGTGCAGGCGTCGACGGTGGAAGTGTCGGCCGGCATGGTGACGGTGAACGCCGGGATGAGCAAGTTCAGCGGCGTCGTGCAGGCAGACACGGTGATTACCAACTCCGTCGTCAG
>JBOGIQ010000106.1:0-17234 GCA_050742535.1 Vicinamibacterales bacterium
ATGTGACGCTGTCCGATCCGGGCGCCTACGCGAGGCCCTGGACCGTGAAGGTCGCTGCGGACTACGCCGCCGACACCGAGATGCTCGAATGGGTCTGCAACGAGGGGGCGAATCGAAGTCTGCTGCACTGGGTCGGCAAGGCGTCCGACGAGCGGAAGAACGAGGTCAAGGTCGCGCCGGCGATCCTGGCGCGATACGTCGGCACCTACGTCGAGCAGCCGCCGTTCTGGAGGGCCACGCAGCTCGTTGGCTCGGTGCCAACCGGCCGCACGCTTCAGATCACGGTGGAAGACGGACGGCTGGTGGGCGATATGGACGGGCGCGGCAGACAGGTGCTGATCGGGATGTCGGACTCCGAATTCACCGGGCTGTACGGTCTCGGCGTCCAGTTCCTCGACGGCGGGTTGTACGTGAAGCACGTCTCGGGCAACTATCGTTTTACGCGCCGGTAAGCCCGATTCAAGGCAAACCCTGCGCCGCAGGACAGGCTCGCGTTGGCTCAGCGAGAGCCCAGCTCGAACGCCGCGATCGTCCTTGTATCCCTCATGTAGACACGCGTGCCTGCCAGCGTCGGTCGCGCCACGGGGTCATTGAGGGGAACCGTCCCCTGCCTCAGCACGGTCAGCCGCCTCCGCGAGGTTTCGGCGAGTGCCGCCGTTCCATCGCCGGCAAGAATGAGGAATCGTCCGTCAGCTGCGACGGCCCGCGCACGACGCAGGGGTGCATTGATCCAGGTCACTCGACCGGTTGCCACAGCGACCTCGGCGAGCCTGCCGTCGATGGTCATACCGAACGCGTGCCCGCTGCCAGCAGGCACGTCCGCAGACACGGCGACCTCAGGATTGACCCACTTCTGGACGACGCGTGTCTGTCCATCCACCGGACGAAGCTCCGACGCGCGACTCCCGAACGCCGGCGAGGAGACGACCAGTATGTTCGGGGGGAATGCCGCGAGTGTGACGCCGCCCGGTGCGTCGGCGATGGCCTGATTGTCCCGCCACAGCACCTGGCCACGAATCGGATCGATACCGGCCATGCCCTGCTCGCCCGCGACAACGAGCTGAATCTGGTTACCCACGTCGATCAGCCGCGGCGTCGACCGAATCCGTCCTACCATTCCAGCCTTCCACAGGAACATCCCTGATTCGAGGCTGAACGCCGCAACCGCCTCCGCGCCACCACCAATGGCGACGATGAGCGATCCGCTGTGCGCGATCGGCGAAAAATCGCCGGCCAGCCCGTCTGGCGATGCGTCGTGTTCGGTGACGAGGTTCAGTGACCAGACCGACCGGCCGGAGCTCTTATCGATCGCAACGACTCGGCCGCCAGTCCCGCGGGCGTAGATCCGATCGCCAAGGCTCAGCGGGGTGGAGTCGGGGCCTGGTCCAAGTCCGCGATCCGGCTGCGGCGGCGGCGTTCGGGTGGTGAACTCCCAGAGCGTCGCACCGGTGTCAGCGTTCAGGCACGCAACAATTGTTTCCCTCAGTGGGGATCCTGGCTGTCGGTACGCCGTGTAGATTCGATCGCGCTCCGCGATAATTCCAGCACGACCCTCGCCAAGCGCGCGTCTCCACGTCTGCGTGGGCCAGTTTCCGCGGGGCTGCGCGATCAGACCTTGCGCTCCCCAGAACGACACGAGGACGGCCGCCAGGCCGACTGTGCGGTTGGGCCACCGCGACGGGTCCCATGCTCTTCGCCCCGCCATCCTTCATGGTTGCGCGCCTCTCCGCGGCGCCGCGCTGTCTCCTTGGAAGAGAAGAATGGAGCGCACGATGTTCGGTGTCAAGCCGTGGATTTGTACCGCACTCTACGCACGCGGCTCCCGCCTATCATGCTCCTGCAGCCGGCGAGGTCCACGCGCGGCCGAGGCTGGCTACTGGAGGGAGCCATGATGCAACGTGTTATCCGCCTGGGTTTTCTATTGGTGGTGGCGGCGTTCGGGAGGCCACTGACGGTGATCGCTGAAGACTGTGGAGAGTTCTACCAGTGGGTCGAGGACCACTGCACGAACTGGGTTTCCTACGGTTGCTCGTGCAATCCCGACACCGGGCATTGCGAGGGGTGGTACGAAGGGGAGAACGGTACATCCCAAGAGGTATATTGCTCCTGATCTCTCGCGTCAGCCAATGAGGGCCCTGGCCGGGGCAATCCACGTCAGCCCGTCGGGAGTGTTCAATGAAACGGAGCATCTGTCTCGCCGTCCTCATTCCGCCACTCGTCATGGCGGTGGGAGCCGCGGATCGGCACCAGGCTGCGCCGTTGCCCACTGCGGGACTGTCCTTCGAGGTTGTCTCGGTGAAGCCGCATGCCGCTGGTCCAGGGCTGCAGCCCGCCACGTTCCGGATACGCCCGGGCGGCCGCTTCGAGGCGATGGCGATCACCATTCCGCTCCTGTTGGCGCAGACCCATCGCCTCCAACTGACGCAGATTACGGGCGGTCCCGACTGGGTCTCGACGAGGCGATTCGACATCGTTGCGACCGTACCCGGCAACGTGGAATTCTCGCAACTGCCGGAGATGGTCACTGCGCTCCTTCGCGACCGGTTCAAATTCGCCTCGCACACCGAACTGCGGAAATCGCCAGTTCTTCTGCTGACCAAAGCGCCGCGCACCGGGCCGTTCCCGGGGCTGCGTCCCACACCGGACTGCGCGGCGGACCCAAAAGCCGCGGCCACGACGCTACCGCCCTGTCGGACGACCGTCACAGTCGCGCTGGGGCGGCGAATCAGCTTCAAGTCTGGTGGTATCGGCTCGATGCTGATTGCCCATCTGACGCGCGAGGCCAAACAGCTCGTCGTGGATCGCACCGGCCTGACCGGCTCCTACGACGTCGACCTCGCCTGGTCGTCCGGGCCCGCCGGGCCGTCGCTGTTCACCGCGGTCCAGGAGCAGCTCGGACTGCAACTGGTGCCGGGTGACGAACCGGTCGAGACGCTGGTCATCGACCGGCTCGAGGAGCCGTCGCCCAACTAGTCGCGTCGCTACGCTGTCGTCACGCCGACGGCAGACGGTTCCCCTTTCGCATCCAACGCCTTCCGGCCGATACGCTGGTACGCGGCAGAGAGCTTGTCGCCGATCACCCCGGCCACCGTCAGGAAGCCAAGCGTGACCAGAATGATCGCTCGCCACGTCGGATCCGCCGTCGCCACGGCGAGCATCAGCAGCAGAATGTTGCTGAACGTGGCGATCGGCACGAGCACGTATGTTGTGAGGGCAAACGCAAGCAGCAGGGCCAACTGCCAGATCCGTAGCTCGTCCACGGGAACCAGGAACGCCACACCGACAGCTGTTTCAATGACGACCACCCACCACGTCAATAACAGCGCCGTTCGTCGAAGCGAGGGAGGAATATCCAGATATTCGACCTCCGACACTCCGCTCCGCACATTGTGCACGGCCCTGCGGTAAGCGGCGATCTTCTGCGCAGGCACTCCCGCGACGATATATGCGAAGGCACCCAACCTCACGTCCGAGATCATCGTGAAAACGAAGAACCCCCCGTTTCTGTACGTGCGACTGACCACCTTCCAGACCACCGACAACAGAAACGGCAGGCCGACGAGGAGAAGCGCGTTGCGGGCAAGGATCGACCCGCCGGCGTCGCCGCCGACGTACAGGGCTGCCGCCAGTGCGGTGCACCAATACGCCTCCAGATAGTGGTGGTTGTCTGCGATGTCGTATGCGCGCGCGAGCCATGTGAAATGGATGACGGCGACGACCAGCCAGAGGAGCGGGTGCACCAACACAGGCCCGAATATCACCGCGAGCGCGAGGACGAGGCGATGGATACGCACCAGGAGGGCCGCAAGCGATCCAATCTCCACTTGCTGCACCAGCGGCGGGAATGCCAACAGCAGAACCGCGGTCAGCCTCGCGGCAAAGGGCAACGTGGGAGCGGTGAGGAAGTCCGAAACGCTGTCGATCATGTCGACGAACGCTCTGCCCGTTGGCGACCCTGAAGGACGATCTCGTACGAGCAACGGTCCACTCCACGGTAGGCTCCCGTCGCGCCGTCAAAGGTGACCCGTCGATCCCTCACCACGATTCGTTGAATGGATACCGGCGAGCCGAGGTATGGATGTCGAGCATGAGCCAGCGATCCACACCGCTGCCACGAACTGTCCGCGACCTCGCGCGCCCAAGCCATCATGTGGCGTCGAGTAGGAATAGTCTTGGCGCGGCGGAGTCGTGGATGGGTGCTTCCCGAGATCAGCAGGCACGATGTCCGTCCATCCGCCTCTTCGGTCCACACTTCGGTGATCGGCGTGTTGTCCGTTGTGTCGGAAAACATCGCGAATCCGCCGCCCTTCCACGACCACTGGCCGTAGCGGCAGACCCGCCAGCGATGATGAGCGGCAACAGCCAGCAAGACACAGCCGGGCAACCCGATCGCGACGAGGTCGAAGTCCATGTCTCACCGGATTGTAGGGGTTTCGATGCAGGCGCTCGCAACAAGGAGCGCCGTACCTATCAGCGCAGTGAGCGCAACGTCGGGACGCTGCTGGCACCGCAGCTCAAGGGATTAGTTGTCGGATGGGCTGTCGGCGTGATCGATCACCAGGACGTCGACCGGTGCACGACTCGGCGTGAGCTTGAGCCCAAGCTGTTCCTGAAACGCTGTCGGCAACTCAGGGTACAGGTCGAGATGCGGCGGCGGAACGAACTGATCCGACGATGGCCGAAACTTGACAACGAAGTCGAACAGACCCTGCAGGTTCGTTCGATCCAGGACCACTCGCTCTATTCCAGTCAACATCGGGATGGCGGTCAGGTTGCGGACCAGCTGCGACATGTTGACGCTCCTGCCGCGGATTTCATCCGCCCCCACGCTAATCAGGCCACAGGGTACGTCCACGCCCCCTTGCACCGCGGCGGCAGGTGCTGCGGTGCAGTCACGTTCATTGGATCCCTTCAGTCCTGACTCCGGTGTGGAGTCGAGCCGGGAGCGCTCGAGCAGATACACATCCATCTCGCGGGATTCGGTATGCGCCTTGAGGTTGAACCGGTCGGCCAACAAGGTCCGGACCATTTGTCGCACCTGGCTCAATGACGGCGTTCCCGGAGCCACTGCGTCGACAGCGAATCGTCTCTCTGCGAACCAGTCGGGCCCCCCGGCAATACGGTTGAATGGCAGTTCGTACGCAAACGCCACCAGCGTGCGAAGCGTGGCATCCTGGTTTCGGTAGCGGCCTGGTGTCTGAGGGCCTGAGGGTTGCAGCGGACCCGTTACCGGTTTTATCGACACGACTTCAAATGCGACCGCTTCTGGTCCGCGTTGATCCTGCGCGGTTGCAGAGGTTGGCAGGGCAGCCAACGCCAGCACCAGACTCAGACCGGTGCGGCACATGGACTTCATGGCGTTCATAGTGTAGTGCCCGATTGAAGCAGGCGCAGCAGCTGCGTTTCCTGCCTGCTGCTCAGTTGTCCGAGCCAGCCGTTCGTGACCACGCCTGCCGCGTTCACCAGGAGCAGCGTGGGAGTTCCGTTCACCAGCAGCTGGCCGGGGCCGTAGGACACCGTCTGGCCCTTGATGCCCCGTTCAGACAAGTACGACGTCGTCAGCTCATTGGCTTCCAGTGAGGCAAAAACGACGGCGATCGCGTGGTTCGATCGATCGGCAAGCTGTTGAAGCCTCGCGTAGAAAGGCATACTCGCTTCGCAGAACTGACACGTCGTGCTCATGACGATCAACACGGTCTGAGCCGGCGTGTCGTCAGGGAGCATGGTTCTCGCGATTGCCTGCCCTCTGAGCGCACCGTCAGTGGCTTCCGGCATCTTGTCGGCGCTGGTGTATCGAGTGACGGCGGTCAACGTCAGCGCAATGCAGGCCGCGATAAAGCACACATTGGCGATTTTGTTCAGCATAGATGTCTCGTCCTGGATGCGTTGATCGCGCAGCACACCGCGCGCGGCTGTCCGATGTGGTGCGCGACCGCATTCAACTGAGCAAGCAGCGCGGCTGTCCGCAGACGCTGCCGTTCCACGAACACTCGCCGGTCGGGGTGCCGCCGCCGAAGACACAGCCTTGGAACACGTTGTTGCAGCAGTTTTCACATGCCGCCTGGCTGGAACTGCAAGACTGGGCGGCACTCTCATGCGGGCCGAAGGCGAATATCGCCAGGGCCCAGAGTGTCGCCACTTTCGCCGGGATGAGGGCTCTCATAACTCAATCCTTTCTTGTGCCGAGTTGCCGGTGCCACATCGACGTGCAATGACATGTGAGTGGTTCCAGGCGTGCGCGACGTGGACTTATCGTGTGGAACTGCGAATGTCGATGCTGTCGATGCGTGAGTACGCGCCGCCGAGGTCGAGTTCTTGAAGGCGATGGGGAAATCTGATCCCACGCACGATTCGATAGTCCAGAAACGTCGTGCGGAGCGGCACGAAATCCGTGTGTCCACCTTCTGATACCAATCGGCGGTCGATGCGTCCCGATGGAACTCCGCTCACTGGATCGAAGAAGAGCGTGGTCACGATGCGGTTCTCGTACCGGACGTCAATCGCCGGCACTGTCCTTCCTTGCCATGCCACGCTGGTGCGGCTGACCTGAACGCTGCCGCCGGCCACGTCGGGCGGCTTCAGCAGGAAGCTGATTGCAGCCCGAATGAACTCTGCACGCATCGTCGCTTCTGCGGTCGTGCGGAATCGGTCGGGTTGTTTTGGTACTTGTGAAAATGCCTGGCGGTCGAGAAGGTGTGAGATACGGTCGGTGCCAAACTCATAGCGATGCGGCCATTCGATCGTCCACGTGAACGGATCGGCGGCCGCTCCACGGAAGCGGCGGCCGCGAACTGCCATGGTCTGAACGGACGAGAAGCGGCCAGTGCCTCCCAGCGCCTGCTGCGCACGGCGAACGAGCTCGCCGGCGCCGTCCTCGACGATCGCCGCGTCGGAGAATGCGGTCCCGAAAACAACCGCGCATGACAGGAGCAGCGAAGATATCCGTCGCATATCCGCACACGATATTCGGACGATCCAGGCGATGGTAGCCGTGTGCGTCCCGGGTCACAATGCAGCGCCTGCCGTACATAATGCGGGGTGAGAAGCGGCGGAGTCCTCCTGTAACAATCAGGGTTGTACGTGAAGCGACATCTATCTCGCGTTGAGGCTTCCGCGCGTGGCGGACAGAGTTCGCGCCACGGCAGCCATCGCCTTCGCGATCAGGTCGGGGCCGCTTCCAGGCGCTCGGCGATTTCAGCCGGCCACGGAACCGCCCGCATCGGTTCTCCCGGAGTCGTCCGAACACACGCGATCGTCATCGAGCCCGTCGCGATGGTTTCATCGGCGAGCGTCAGCACGCACGAGTAGGCGATGGTCTTTTCGCGAATTGCCGTGATCTGGATGCGGGCCTCGAATTCGTCCTCGAACCGCAGGGGCCGCCGGTAGTCGAACGAGGCCGCGACCCGCGGCAGTCCGATTCCTGGCAGGGCGGCAGATCGAAGCCCCGCGCTACGCCACAATTCGTACTCCGCTTCCTCCATATAGCGGAAGAACCAGCTGAAGTGCACGATGCCGGCGCCGTCCACCTCGTAAAACCGCACGCGCCGGCGCAGCCGGCACTCTGAGATCCGCATGTCCGCAACTTACTATGGCGGGGCTGGAGCCGGAAACGCCCGTCAGCCGCCGAGGGTGGCGGACAGAAACTTCCTGATCTCGTCGACCACGCCCTCCGGCAGCTGCGGCCGTCCGTTCGCCCCCGGCACAGTCATCCCGTGGTCCATTCCCGGCACCGTGATCAGTCTGGCGGCGCCGGGCGCGTTCCCGTTGACGAGCGCAACCAGCCGTTCGTGATCGACGCGGTGCATGACGAAGTCCGCCTCGCCCCAGATGGCCAGCGTCGGGGCGCGCACGCTCGACCACGCCCGTGACGCGTTGATCGCCTGCAGCTGATGGAAGAACACGGCCGGGCGGTCGTACTGGTGCGCGGGCTCATCGTCCCAGACGCGCGCGAGCGTTGGCTTTTCCTTGATCACCTGCGCCGGCGTTTTCCGCTCGAGCAGAAAGCCGGTGTAGAGCTCGATGAGCGCGGCGATTCGCTCGGTCACTTCACCTGGAGCTGTCTTGGACCGTTCCATCCGCAGCCGCTCGAACTCGATCAGCCGTTCGAACCAGCTGCGCACCCAGCCGTTGATCACGACATACCCGGCGACCGGCGTGTCGCCGGCGACGAGCGGCAGGAGTGCACCGGCGAAGCTGTGGCCCATGATCAGCACCCGCGCCGGATCGACCCATGGATGCGTCCGCAGAAACGCCAGCGCCGCACGGCTGCCTTCGATCTCCGTCTCGAGGTCGGTTTCGCGGCAGACGCCTTCGCTGTCGCCAACGCCTGGTTTGTCCACACGGAGCAGCACGTAGGGCATCCGGGCCGCAACCCGCTGCAGGAGCTCGTCGATCCCGGGCGCCGCGCCCTTCGGGCTCTCGACGGAGTCGCAACTGAGCCACGGCACGAACAGGATCGCGGCGCGGCGGCCGGTTGACCGCTCCGGCCGCGTCAGGATGGCCCGCTGCAGCGGACCGCGCGGATTGCGGATCGCCGTGTAGACGACTTCGACGCCGGGAAACGTTTCGAGCGGCAGGCCCGAACGACGGGGGAGGGCGGGTGCCTGTGCGCCGGCCGCCGCCGCGCACAGGACGGCCAGCAGCGACGCTGCAACGGTGCGCATGATGTCCTTTCATCACCACCGTAGTCACGGCCCCCGCCGGTGTCTTGGATCATTGTGCAACACGCGCGAGCGGACACCGCCCGTAGAATGCACCCAGGGCGATGAGCGCAGCGGATCCGGGGCGGCGCGCATGGGTCCGGTATCGTGCCGGCAGTGATGGCGTGGAATTGCTGGAGGCGTCGTTCGACCAGCACGTCTACGAACGCCATATCCATGAGACCTACGCCATCGGCGTCACGCGACGCGGCGTTCAACGCTTCTGGTGCCTCGGCGCGACGCACGACAGCCTGCCGGCCGGTGTCATCGTCATTCCGCCCGGGGAGGCGCACGACGGGGAATCGGGCATGACGGGCGGCTACAGCTACCGGATGTTCTACGTCCCGGTCGACCGCGTCCGAGCGCTTGCCGCGGACGCGGTCGAGCGACCCGCATCCCACCTGCAGCTTCGACGCGCGTGCGTCCTGCGCGAGCCGGCGCTCGCGGCAGACCTCGACGCTGCATGGAGCGCGATCGACGCCCGGCCGGCCTCGCTTGCAGCAGACGAACCCCGAAGGGTTCGCGCCACAAGAATCGAGGTGGATGATGGCTGCGGACATGGAAGCGTTCGTGCGGAGCTTCGACAACCCCGACGAGGTCCGTGAATTGACGCACGGACGATTCGAGATCGTCCGGATCGGCGGCATCACGATCGGCCGGGCGACCTACGAGCCTGGATGGAAGTGGTCCGAGCATGTCGGGCGGTCGCTCGGGCTGACGCGCTGCACCGTCGAGCATGTCGGGCTCGTGCTCGAGGGCGCGGCCGTGGCGGCCATGGACGATGGCCGAATGATCGAGCTGAAGGCCGGCTCGCTGTTTTACGTGTCCGCTGAGCCGCACGACAGTTGGGTCGTCGGCAATCAACGGTATGTGTCGCTCCACTTCCTGGGAGCGGAGGGCTATGCGACGTAGCGCCGGGTGCGGCGCTCAGGGCCGGGCCGTCGTCACTTCCAGCCGCTCGGCGATCTCAGGCGGGCCATGGAATCGCGCGCATCGGTTCGCCCGGCGTCGCCCTCGGGAGGGTCGCGGCTCGCAGCCCGGCGCTGCGCCACAATTCGTCCTCGGCTTCCTCCATGTCGATCTCCTTCGCTGCAGGACGTTACGGCGTCAATCGAATCCAACGGCCGACCGACGGCACGCGAACCGCGTTCAGGATGAAGAGGAGATACCATCCTGGCGGTGCGAGGTTCGCGTTGGGCGGGCTTTCGACCGTGATCGCTCCGGCGCCAACGCCGTTGATCACGCATTCGATGCCACGCTGCGACTGATTGTAGCCGTGCGTCACCGCGCCCGGCCGCAGCAGGACCACTTCGGAGATGTCTCCCGGGTTCGGCGTGTCGACGTTGAACGTGGCGCCGTAGTTTATCGTCGCCGGTGCGTTGGTCATCGTCGGACGCAGCACGTCGAAGTAACCGGGGAAGAACCGTTCGTGCGGCGTGTAGATCGCCGGCGGGTCGGCATCGGGCGGAGCTCCGCCCGCGAGCACGCTCCCATCCGCGAGCAGCAGGAAGGACGAGTGGTAGGTCCGCGTGTAGGTCATGTGCGGCCCTTCTTCCCACACCGCACCCGGTGTTCGTGGATCGAAGATCTCGCATGGGCCGCCGTCGGGTCCGATCACACCCCCGGCGATGAAGACCCGCCCGTCCGGCAGCAGGGTCGCAGTGAACTGCTGGTTCCGGGCAACGTTCAATGGCGGCAGCGGCGTCCAGGCGGGCATCGCTGCGGACAGGTCGATCATCTCGGCCGTGTCGTCCGTCGTCGCCGTGTCGCCGCCCATGATGTAGACGATCGGCTTGTAATCCGGCGGGCGCAGAATCAACAGCACGGATGATCCCTTCTCGCCGCCCCCGCTGCGGTCGCCGCCGGCCGTGCCGAACGATTCGATCGTGCCGAGCGCCGCGAGATCGAACCGATTGGTCGGTACGTGGGGCCCGGCGATGAACAGTCGTCCATCGGGCAGCAGGTACGTCCACGGGTAGTACTGATGATGGTTCATCGAGGCGGGCATCGCGATTGGCGGTCCCCAGCCTGCGCCGTGTGTGTAGATTTCAACCGTCTTCGACGCCGACCCGTACAGCGTTGCCACGCGGCCGTCGCCGAGCGTCATCGTCGTGGAATAGAAGCGCTGACCTACGGTGTCGCCGACTCGCGTCCAGGTCAGCGACCCCGGCTCGAAGGTGAACGCCTTGTTCGGCGTGAACCCCCCGTTGATTAACGCGTGGCCCTCGTTCGTATCCAGGAACGCGTGCTCGGCAGACCAGAGGTCGGAGGAGTTTTCGTCCAGCCCGGGCGAGTCCGCGGGCTGATTGGCCGGCGGGAGGTAGCTGCCGGCAGGCGTCGAGTAG
This sequence comes from Vicinamibacterales bacterium, assembly GCA_050742535.1. Classification (GTDB taxonomy): domain Bacteria; phylum Acidobacteriota; class Vicinamibacteria; order Vicinamibacterales; family UBA2999; genus Gp6-AA40. The sequence goes on from JBOGIQ010000106.1 coordinate 11,045, forward strand.
TCCCAGACACGCGATTGATCCGCGCGCGTGCGGCCCCAGAACAGTACCCGCTGTGTATTCGGCAGCAGTACCGAGTGCATGAACAGGACGGCCGGCGCGCCCGCAACTTCTTCCCAACGCCCGCTTCCTCCACCGTGGCAGGGATGGTCATCCACATCGGGACAGTTATTGGTTCCGTCGTCCAGCGGCAGTCCGGTCCGATGGCTGATTTCGTGCGCCATGTCCGCCGTGAGCCAGAGGCTCTGGCGTGCGCGCACGAGTCCCACCATGCCGTTCATCATGTGGTGGTGCACGTGGCAGTGGAAGACGAAGTCCCCTTTCAGATGGTGAAGAGTGGCGCCGGGCGGCCGGTGCGCCGGGTCCTGAGCTTCCTCTTCCTCCTTGGTCAGCAGCAGCACCGGCGGAATCTCGGACTCGACGATGAACGATTCGGCGGGGCCCATGCTTCGGATATCGATGTTCTCGCCGCCGAACTTCCACCGCATCGCATGCGGGTGGAAGTTGTGCCATTTTTCGCCTGTGTCGAGATTGAAGACGTACCACCGGATGCGCTGGCCGCTTCTTCCGACGATGGTCGGTGAGTTGCCCACGAACCCACGCCCGTTGATGCAGTGCGTCTCCATGGCCGCGCCGTCAGTGGAAGTCGCGGTATGGTGGGTGTTGCCGTTGTTGATCCAGCGGACGGTTCCACCGATCCCGACGGTCACGTCCTGCGGACTGAATGCCGGTGGGCCCGGAGCGATCGTGACCGAGACCAGCGCCGGTCCGCCGGCAACCACGTGAATGGTGCCCGTCATCGCCGGATGGTGCTGGCAGAAATATGCGAAGTCGCCGGCAACGTCGAAGACGAGGTCCGCTTCGCCGCCGAATTCCTCGATGTCACCGGTGTCGAACACCGGGCGCGACTCCGGATCCACCATCCGATGGAAGAACACGGGTACGTGATCGGTGTTGATGATCCGCCGTGGGCGCCAGAGCTTAGCCAGCTGGTTGAGCGTGAACTCCTCGAGGTAGTCGAGATGGTGCTTCAATACAATGCGTGTGTCAGGCTTGAACCGGCTCACGTGCACGTGCCGTGCGAGCCCGATGACGGTGTCATCATCGAGCGCCAGCTTCTCGGGGATGCGCTTGTCGGCGAACATCGGTATGCGCTCGAGCCGTTCGATATCGAGGTAGATGGGCCGCAGCACCTCCCACGGAAACCAGAAGTTCCGCGGTGGTCGATCGCACGGCCCGAGCACGACGATGCCTCCAAACAGACCCTGGTCGATCTTGTTATGCATGTGGTGCGTATGGTCGTGAAACGGCCATGCGCCGAGCGCGTTGTCGGGAACGTCGAACGTGTAGATCCACGAGTCGCCGGGGCAAATCGCGTCCGATCGCCCGCCGTGGTGTCCTCTCTCGGTGCCAAACGGCCACGACCCGTCCGAGTCGATGCCGTAGCGCAATCCGTGCACGTGCAGCGAATGCGGAACGGTATCCGTGTTCCAGACGTGAATCTTCAGCCGCTGGCAGGGTCGCGTGTAGATGACCGTCCCGGGCACCCGGTACGTGTAGGCCGGTTCGTTGACGTCCGCGGCAATCAGCTTGTCCGGCTTCGGAATCAGGTAACCCGAATCCAGGTACTCGCGATAGACCACGGCCGTCAGCGAGCGCGCGTTGATTTCGACCTCCGGGATGAGGCCGTTCTCGTGACCGTGCCCGCGCATGCAGTCGCGCCCGTATTGTGCGGGTGACGGCGCCTTGTCTTCCGGTCTGACCGGGCTGTAGTTCTCGATCCGCTCGATTTTGAGGTAGATGTGTCGTTCGTCACAGACGCGGACCGGCGCCGGTGCTTTGATGGTGAGGCCAACCTGCGGCCCCTTGACGCTCCAGAGGACGGAATTCTGGGTGGAGACGAGTAACTGGTTGTAGCAATACACCTTGAAATACAGATCGGGCAGGACGTCGAAGAGATCCCGGAAGGCCGTGTCATCGAAGCGGATGACAAACGAGCCGTCGGTGATCGTGCTGGCCGAGCCGAGATAGTCGTCGGCGCCGAAATCCTTGTCCCATGCCTCGACCCTGACGCCGCTGAGGCCCTCGCCGCTGACGTCGTTGACGACTCGACCGCGAACTTCGTAACGCATGGCGTCCTCTCTTCAACAAAACGGCCCGGCCCGGGGCGAAGACCGGCACCAAGCCCGATCAGCGCTGGTGCTCGCGCTCTCGCGGCTCACGCTGCAGTTTCTCGACGACCGCGGACGGAAGTTGTGTTCGCTGCGGCCGTGGCAGGCTCATCCGCTGCCCGCGCTGTGCACCGCCGACCGTGGTCAGCGCCGCCTTGCGCAGTTCCAGGGCTCCCGCCTGGCACGGATTGGGGTTGTTGTAGAACAGCGATGACTCGAGCCCGTCGGCGAGCTGCAGGGAGTAGTCGAGGCTGTGCAGCGGCGGCGTCGCAGGCTGCGGGGATGCCAGCGTGCATCCGGTCCCGCCACTCGCCATTGTCCCGAACGGGCTTGCGCCCGGCACGTTCCGGAACCACGTCATGTCCTGGGCGTCGGTGCAGGCGGTCGGCGGCACCAGCCTGGCGCCGCGAAATGCAGCCACCGGCGTGGCCCCGATCGACACCTGCGCTGTGGAGTGACAACTGAGACACGACGACACCGGGTTGTCCACCGGGCCGTTCAGCCGTCCGTGGCGCCCCAATTTGTTCTGAAACGGGGTCGGAATCGCCGCGGCGTTGATCCACGTCTCGTCCACGGTGCCGACACCCGCGCCCGTGACGTCAGGGTCGTTGCCCCACTGCAGCCCGACTGGCGTCAGCCGGCGCCAGGGGTTCGGCTCGGCAGCGAGCAACTTGTCGTAGACGTACGTCGCAAACACCCAACCGGTCTGCGTGGCACGAGGATCCTTGACCGCGATGTCCACTTGCAGCAGACGCACGTTTTTCAACGGCGCCGTCGGCGCCTCGACATCCTGTACCTGCCACTGCGGAGCGCCCATCAGCGGATCGAGCGCAGCGACGATCTTGGCCGGATCGTGTTCGGCAAAAATCAGCTTGAACACGAGCGCCCCATCGATGAAGCGAGCCTTCGCCGGATCCGACAGCGCCGGATTCGGATCTCTGAACACCTCGCCGATCGTGTAGCTGCCGAGCAGGTTGTAGTAGCCAAGGGCGAAGGAATCGAGCTGGTTGCCGGCGACGATCCAGTTGTGCGAGCTCGCGAAGAGCGGCCGTTCTTTCGTCGTTCCGCGATAGGGTTCGCGACGGCTGGTCGGACTGGTCGTCATCATCGGGACGTGATACCAGCCGCGCTGCGTGTTCTTCTGAGCGACGAAGTCCACGGTGTCCATTCCGAGCAGGATGTACTGCTTGAGTGCATCGAGGTAATTCAGCCGTTGCGCCGGCACGTGAAAATCGAACGCGAGCCACGGTGCGGCGGTGCCAGTTGCCGCCGCCGGTGGATTCCAGCCGACAATCTGCACCTGCCCGTTGACCGTCTGCGTGACCGGAATGCCAAGAAAGTATCCCTGTGAGAGCTGAAAGGCCTCCACGTTGGCAGGCGGCGCATTGGAAGAAATCCAATCGGGGAACCAGCCTGAACATTGGGCGGTAAACCCGGCGCCCGCACCTCCGAACGATCCAGTCGTGGTCGTCGATGTCTCCGACGGATCGCGCCGGCATGCCAGGGTCGTGATCACAAGCGCGGCGATGCACAGGAGCCGTGCGGTAGAAAACAGACGCATGACACACCTCGCAGAGAATCGTGTTTGAGACCGAAGCGGCGCCACGCGCCGTGTCGTCTACTTGCTCATAACGGGATGGATGGCCGAACCGAACAACATCGCTGTTGCGACGCCATGGGCGAGCGTAGAGAGGCAAGCGGGAACTCGCAATACGTTTGTGCGGCGTGCTGCAGGGAATCTCACCGCAGGGGAAGGCTCGGCTGTTCTCGACATGCGGCAGGAGCTGACACGAGCTGACACAAGCGACACAAGCAGCCGCATTGCTGACCTCGCGGCCGGCAATGATTGCGGCGGGAGGCGGTATCTACTTCGCTTCGAGGCCGCCGGTGAGCCCTTCGACCTGATGGCCGATGGCGAGCTTGCGGGCGCGCATGATCTCCGCCGGGGTCGCGACCTTGGGATCGACCCTCGCCTGCGAGCAGGTGAATCCGCGCAGCGTGCACTCGGAGGTGTTGTGCGTGATGCCGCGCTGCTTCATCACCGTTGCCATCAACGCCACCGCGTCCTCGTGAATGATGACGGCGTTGTTGGGCACGAACGTGCCGACGCCGATGGCGTAGTCGATTGGCATCAGCGGCTCGTTGCTGGAGCCGAACGCCCCGTCGTTCTTCTTGCCCAGGTCATGCGCGCTGAGATCGGCGCCGGCGTCGATCAAGTACTGAATGATCGGGACGCTGCCGAAGTTGCCCGCGGCCATCAGCGGGGTGATGCCGTAGTCGTCCGGCCAGTTGACGTCGTTGCCCAGTTCGACGAAGAGCTTCACGACCTGCAGCCGCTCGTCCGGCGACTTGCCGCGATGATAGCCGTGGATGAAGCCGAGACCGGCCGCTGCCGACAGCATGTTCTCACTGTCCCGGGAAATGATCTTCGGGTCGGCGCCGCGGTCGAGGAGCAGCTTCACCAGCTCGAGGTCGCCGGCAAACGCGGCGCGCATCAGCGCCGTGGCAAAGACGATGCGCGGGGAGCCTTCGCGCATGCGGGCGCGCGGCGTGTTGTTGACGAGCGCGTTCGGGTTGGCGCCGGCGTCGAGCATCTTGCGGATGAGCGGCATCGGATCGAGCGTCACCATCCACGGGAAGTTCGGCGCGGTCTCCATGTTGCGCCGATCGACCGCGTAGAACAGCGGCGTGAACCGCTGCGCGTCCGCCATGTTGACGTCCGCCTTGTTGTCGACGAGGAACGACGCCACCTCGTAATTTCCGTTGAAGATGGCCAGGGCGAGCGCCGTCTTGCCGTCGCCCGCCGCCGCGTTGACGTCGGCTCCGGCTCCCACGAGGAGACGCGACAGATCGACGTCGCCTTCGCGCGCGGCCAGCATCAGCGGTGTCAGCCAGCCGCTGGCGAACTCCGCGGGTTTCGCGTCCGTCGCGTTCGTCAGCGGCGTGCGCCCCTCGAACCCGCGCCCGTTGGCGGCGGCGACGAAATTCGATCGCGCCTTCACGTCCGCGCCGGCTGCGATCAGCAGCCGCGCCGCTTCGAGGTGTCCTTCCGAGACCGCCCACATCAATGCCGTGGTGCCGCCCCAGGTTTCCCTCGCGTTGACGTCCGCGCCGGCCTCGACGAGCAGACGAAGCGCGCCGGTGCCGCCCGTTCGCGCGGCCATCATCAGCGCGGTGTCGCGCGCCGTGGTCAGCGGTTCATTCGGATTTGCACCGGCCTTGAGCAGCCGATCGATCATCGCTGCGCTGCCGTTCGTCGCCGCGAGCTGCAGCGGCGTGACGCCTTCCCGGGTGCGCGCGGTGATGCGTGCGCCGGCGCGGATGAGCACGTCGGCCATCTCCGCATCGTCGCGCTCGACGGCCCAGTGGAGGGCCGTGCTGCCGTCGACCTGCGCCGCGTTGACGTCGGCCTTGCGGGCGAGTGCCGTCCGGACGGCGGTGCGGTCGCCACGTTTGGCCGCGTCGGCGACGTCGGTCGGTCCAGCGTAGGCGGTGGAGGGCATCAGGAAACTCCCAACTACCAACACCCAACTCCCGAAAAGACCTTTTCGGGAACGTTTGGAGGTTGGGGGTTGGAAGTTGGGAGTTGTTCTCATCGACTGACCTTCAGCTGAACAGGTGCGGACGGGTAACCTTCGAGCGCAAGCGTTTTCGCGGCCGCATCCAGCGCGATCTTCGTCGCGAGCGACGTCTTGCCTTCGCCGGCGCCTTTCGCCCCGACGCGCATTTCAATCACCGTGAATTCAGCGTCCACCGCTGGTCCGGGTGCCGGCGACCAGCCCGGCGCGTGCGCACCGAGCCGGCGATCGGTCACGAGCACGATGCGCTCGGTTCCTTCATCCGCCGCCGGAGCGCGCCACGCGTACTTGATCGAATAGCCGGTCACCCCATCACCCCAGACGAACCCGACGGTCGGCGCGGACTTGACTGCCGCCGTCAGCCTGGCCATGGGATCGGCCGGCGGGGCGGCACCGCGACCGCCACGGCCGCCGCGTCCACCGCCGCCGCGTCCACCACCACGT
>JBOGIQ010000107.1:0-17184 GCA_050742535.1 Vicinamibacterales bacterium
GACGCGGCTCATGTCGAACGTCTCCTGACACTGAACGCGCGCGGCCGGGATCTCGACCTCCAGCTCTGGACGATGATGTCGTTCGAGCTGTGGTGCCAGCGCTTCCTCGACCGAACGCCACGGCAACCACCCGTCCCCGTGCGCCCGGCCCGGCGGCTCGCTCCGGCGATCGTTCGGCTCGGAACAGCCCAGACCGCCTGAACTTCACCACAACTCAGTGTCCACGCCTCCTCTCGCGTCCGATCTCGCGCCGACGACCGCGGCTGTCCGTCCGGCAACGCTGTCGGAAGACACGCTCGTCGCGGCCCGGAACTTCATCTCTGCGGCGCCGCGACGGTTTTTCGACGGCGCGTCCGATCGAGCCGCACTCGCGATCCTCAGGGAGCGCTTCCAGGAGCATGGCGAAGCGGTTGCGCAGGCGCCGACGGGCACCGCACGACGGCATCAGTGGGAGTTCCAGCTGGCGCAGGCCTACGCGCTGACCGGTGACGAGCAGCACGCCGTGCGATCGTTGTCGCCGATCGAGGAGTGGAGCACGGCCGCGACGCCGGACGCGGGCTTCCGGCTCCTTGCCTGGTGCTGGTCGCTGGTGCTGCTTCGGCATTCCGCCGCGCTCACGACATTGCGGCTGTGCGACGCGACGGAGGCCATCCGGCAGCAGGCCCTCAGCCTGAGTGCGGACGATGCGCAATCGTCGGCACCGGCGACGACCGTCATCGTCAACGCGCTTGCCCTGTTCTATGTCGCCACGCTGTTTCCGGAATTCCGCGCATCGCGCCGATGGCGTGACCTGGCGGTGCGGGTGCTGGTCGCGGAATGCGAACGCCAGGTCCACGCCGACGGCGTGCATTTCGAACAGTCGACGTCCTTTCAGTTCTATGCCGTGGACGTCTACCTCCACTTCCTGCTGCTCGCCGCGCGCAATCGCGTCGAGGTGCCGTCCGTGGTCGGCGAGCGGCTGCAGCGGATGCTCGAATTCGTCCTGGCGATCCGCACGCCGGACGGTACCGTGCCGTCGATTGGCGACTCCGACGGGGGCTCCCTCCTTCCGCTGACGTCGCGTCCTGCTCTCGATCCGCGGAGCCGGTTTGCCGTTGCCGCCGCGTTGTTCGGGCGACCGGACTTCGCGTGGGCGGCCGGGAGTGCCACGCCGGAAATCGCGTGGTTGATGGGCGCAGGCGGGCTGCGGGCGTTCGACGCGCTGCGGCCGGCCGCACCGGCGGCGGCATCGCGCGCCTTTCCATCGGGCGGCTACGCGGTCATGCGGTCGGGCTGGGATCGCGGCGCGCATCACATGATCGTGGATGTCGGCCCGCTCGGCTGCCCGGTGAGCGGCGCGCATGGCCACGCCGATCTCCTGAGCATCCACTGCTCGATTTTCGGAGATCAGGTCATTGTCGATCCCGGAACGCACTGCTACGGCGACTCGCGGTGGCGCGACTTCTTTCGCAGTACTGCCGCGCACAGCACGGTGGTCGTCGACGGCCGCAGCCAGGTGGAACCCTCCGGGGTCTTCGGGTGGCATCGACGGCCGCGCGTCCGCCTGCGTGAATGGCATTCCACGGCGGACGTCGACTTTCTCGACGCGGAGCACGACGGCTACGCGACGCTCCGACAGCCGGTCACGCATCGCCGCCGCGTGATTTTCATCAAGCCTTGCGATGCGCTTCGTGGGGCGGACGCTGTCACGTCCGCCGGGCGCCAAGGTGCGTACTGGATCATGGTCGACGACCTGAGCGGGAGCGGCCGCCACGACGTCGAACTCCGTTTCCAGCTCACCGGCGATACGGTGGCGCTGGGACCTCATCCGTGGGCACGGGCGCAAACCGCGCACGGACACTGCCTCTGGATTTCCCCTTTTCCCTCTGCGCCTGCCCAGCCGGCGGTCAAATGTGGTGAGCCGGCACCCATTTGCGGGTGGATTGCACCCGAATTCACACGCCTCAGCCCGGCACCGATGTTGATCTACTCGTTCGCCGTGGCTCTGCCCTGGCGCATCGTGACGCTGCTGCTGCCCGATCGACAGGGACTTTCTACGCCACCGGGAGTCCGGCCCATCTACGACACGGGCGGCCTGCCGCATGGATTCGTGTTCGAACGGCCGCGGCGCCTCGTGCGCTTCGATGATCAGGCCGTCGTCGTCGAACGCGACTAACGCAGGGCCGGGCTCTGCCGGGAACGTGATGCGGATTCTGTGGGTGAAGATGGGCGGCCTGTGGCCGTCGACAACCGGCGGGCGCGTTCGCAGCCTGCACACGATCTCCGAGTTGTCGCGGCGCCATCAGGTGACGGTGATCACGACGCACGGCGTCGGCGACGATCCCGAGGGGCTCGCGCGGCATCTCTCGTACTGCGACCGCGTCATCTCGCTGCCGTATGTGGTGCCGAAGCGCGGCAGCGCCGCGTTTCCCGGCGCGCTGTTCCGGTCGTGGCTGTCGTCGTATCCGGTCGATCTGTGGAAGTGGCAGGTCCCGGACGTGCGCGCGCAGGTGCAGGCGATCATGGACGCCGGCGTCGATCTGGTCGTCGCCGATTTTCTCTTCGCCTCGATGAACGTCCCGATGGACGGTTCGGCGCCCGTCGTCCTCTTTGAACACAACGTCGAGTACCAGATCTGGCAGCGAATCGCCGCCCTGGAGCGACGACCGTGGATTCGTCCGCTCCTCGAAGTGGAGTGGCGGAAGCTCCGCGCGCGCGAAGCGGATGCCTGCCGCCGCGCCGATCTCACGATCGCGGTTTCGGCCGACGATCGGCGCCGGCTCGAGCGGCTGGCTCCCGGGATCAATGCCGTCTCCATCCCGACCGGCGTGGACACCTGCTACTTCACGCCACAGCCGAACGCCCAGCGTCCGGCGCACCTGGTATTCAGCGGGTCGATGGACTGGCACCCGAACGAGGACGCCGTCCTCTATTTCATGGAGGCGATCCTCCCGGCAATCCGGGCGCAGATTCCGGACACCACGTTTACGGTGGTCGGGCGCAATCCGACGGGGCGGCTGCGCGAGGCTGCCGATCGAGTCGGGGGCGTCACCGTCACGGGCACGGTCAACGACGTGCGTCCGTTCATGGCCGAGGGCGCGGTCTACGTGGTGCCGCTTCGCGCCGGCGGCGGCACGCGGCTGAAGATCTTCGAGGCACTCGCCATGGCGCGGCCGGTGGTATCGACCACCGTCGGCGCGGAAGGCCTCGGCATCGAGCCGGGGCTCCACTACACGCGTGTCGACGAGCCGCGCGAGTTCGCGGCGGCCGTCGTCTCGCTGCTCCGCGACCCGGCGCGCCGCGGGCAGCTGGGCAGCGCCGGCCGGCATCTCGTCGAGACGTGCTACTCGTGGCCGACGATTGGACGCGTGTTCGAACAACGGTGTGAAGAGGTGGTTGCCGCGCATGTCTACCCACGCAGGAACGCCGACCGTCGTGCTCATCTGTCACGAGGCGGAGCGCCTCGATCGCGAAGGACTCGCGTCGTGGCTGGCGAGCACAATGAGATTGGCTGGTCTGCTCATCATCCGTGACGGCTCGCGGCGCCGCTGGCAGGCAGCGCGGCGGGAGCTGAAGCGCGTCGGCCCGCTGGGACTCCTCGACGTCATCGCCTTTCGCGCCTACGCGCGTCTGGTGCACGCGGCGGACGACGCGCGCTGGGAACGCGCCACCGTCGAGTCGCTTCGCCGCCGGTATCCCGCCAGTCTCGACCACGTGCCACGTCTCACCGTGCGGTCGCCGAACTCGAGCGAGGCACGAGCCTTCCTGCAGCGTCTGCAGCCGGATCTGGCCGTCGCGCGCTGCAAGGTCCTGCTCCGGAAAGACATCTTCGAGATCGCGCGCGCGGGCACGTTCGTGCTGCATCCGGGAATCTGCCCCGAATATCGCAACGCGCACGGCTGCTTCTGGGCCCTGGCGAACCGTGACCTGACGCGCGTCGGGATGACGCTGCTGCGCGTCGACGCCGGCATCGATACCGGACCGGTCTATCTGCACGGCACCTGTGAGTACGACGAAGACCGCGACTCGCACATCGTCATTCAGCAGCGCGCGGTTGTCGAGAACCTCGACGCCGTCGGCGAGACGCTGATGGCGGTCGCGCGCGGCGAGCAGGCGCCGCCGGTGGATACGGCCGGACGGCAATCGGCCGTCTGGGGCCAGCCGCGGCTCACGTCGTATCTGCAATGGAAGCTCGCGGCGCGCCGTGCGGCGAAGGCGGCACCCCTAAAGGGGCGCCCTACGGCAGGCACTGAAACGGCTAGCGTAGGGCATCCCGTCGCAGCAAACGTAGGGCACCCCTTTACGCGGTGCCACGACGAGGCGCGGCATTGATGCGCGCCATCTCGCTGCTCTTCCACGACGTCTACGTCGACCATCCGGACGAAAGCGGGTTCACGTCGGAGGCGGCGAACCGCTACAAGCTGGCGCTCGGCGACTTCGATGCGCAGCTTGCCGGCGTGGACGGCGTCCGTTCCGACTCCCCCGTCCTGGCCAGCGCGATGGCGCCGGTAGGCCGTGCCTGGCGAGCCCGACAGGGCTCGCCCCACACGGTGAACCCATTTCTCGTCACTGTGGACGATGGCGGCGCGGCGTATCACGACTGGATCGCGGAGCGCCTCGAGCGGCGCGGATGGCGGGGCCATTGTTTCGTCTCGACGGACTGCATCGGACGCCGCGGGTTCCTCCGTCGCGAACAGATCCGCGAGCTGGCCGAGCGCGGTCACATCATCGGCAGCCATTCGGCCTCGCATCCCGTCCGCTTCAATGCGCTCCCCTTCAGCGAGATGGTGTCCGAGTGGTCGCGAAGCCGCGCGGTTCTCGAAGATATCGTCGGCCGCGCCGTGGACGTCGGATCGGTGCCGGGCGGCTATTTCTCGCCGGCCGTCGCGCGCGCGGCACGTGACGCGGGCCTGCGCACGCTGTTCACGTCGGAGCCGGTCACGCGAGTGCACGAGGACGGCGACCTGCTGCTCGTCGGCCGCTTCACCATCCGGCGCGGCGATCCGCACAATCGCGCGCGGCGCCTGGTGTCTGCGCCGGCCTGGACACGGTCCCTCGAATGGGCCAGCTGGAACGCCAAGGGCCTCGTGAAACCGCTGCTCGGCCCTTCGTATATCCGTATCGCCGACTGGCTGCTGGCCACGCGGCCGTCCGACAGGGCATCCTGACCATGGAATTCGCGAAACCACTTCTCGCCGCGTTCGTCGCGCTGCTGCTGATCGGCACGCCCGAGCAGGGTGCCGGACCGGCAGGCACGACCGGCGCCACGGCCGGGCGCTCTCAGCCTGAACGCCCGCGCGGCCGCGTCGAACTGCCACCCGAATCACCGGGACGCGTGGTGCACGTGAAAGCCGGCGAGAACCTGCAGGCAGCGCTGGATGCCGCGGCGCCCGGCGATCGAATCACGCTCGATGCCGGCGCCACCTACAAGGGACCGTTCAGGCTGCTGCGCAAGACCGGCGACAGCTGGATCGTGATCACGTCGGCCGGCCAACTCCCGCCGCGCGGCCGGCGCGTCACGCCGCAGGACGCCTCACGGATGCCGCGCATCGTCGCCGAGGGCAACGCCGTGTTCGAGGCGATGCCCGGCGCGCACCACTACCGCCTCGTCGGTCTTCACATCTCTCCAGCCGATGGGACCTACGTCAACACACTGGTGCAGCTGGGCGACAAGGAGCGGACGGCAGACGACCAGCCGCACCACATCGTCATCGAGCGTTCGTACCTGCACGGCGATCGAAGCAAGGGCAGCCGGCGCGGCGTGGCGCTCAACTCGCGCCACTCCGCCGTCGTCGATTCGCACCTCGCCGACTTCAAGGAGGCAGGCGCGGATTCACAGGCGATTGCCGGCTGGAACGGCGCCGGTCCGTTCAGGATCGAGAACAACTACCTCGAAGGCGCCGGCGAGAACGTGATGTTCGGCGGCGCCGACCCCACCGTGCCGCAGCTCGTGCCGGCGGACATCGAAATCCTGCGGAACCACATGGCGAAGCCGCTGCGCTGGAAAGCAGGCGACGCGGCCTACGAGGGCACTCAGTGGTCGGTCAAGAACCTGTTCGAGCTGAAGAACGCCAGGCGCGTGCTCGTCGAAGGCAACGTGCTCGAGCGGGTCTGGACGCAGGCGCAGAACGGCTTCGCCATTCTCTTCACGGTCCGCAACCAGGACGGCGGCGCGCCCTGGTCGGCCGTCGAAGACGTGACCTTCGTCAACAACGTCGTCCGGCACGCGGGCGGCGGCATCAACGTGCTTGGCAAGGACGACAACCATCCAAGCCAGCAGACGCGGCGCATCGAAATCCGCAACAACCTGTTTCTCGATATCGGTGAGCCCTGGGGCGCCGGCCGGTTGTTCCAGCTGCTCGACGGGACGAGCAACATCACCATCGCGAATAACACGGCGCTGCAGACCGGCAGCATCCTGTTTGGCGGCGATCACGCGCCGCATGCGGCGTTCATCTTCCAGAACAACATCGCGCCGCACAACGAGCACGGCATCATCGGCTCGGGAACCGAACCCGGCAACCAGACGCTGGCCCGCTACTTCCCGCGCGGCGTCGTGAGAGGCAACGTCATCGTCGGCGGCAGCGCCGGCAAATACCCGGCCGAGAATGCGTTCCCCGGTTCGCTGGACGAAGCGGGGGTTGCCCACCTGCGGCGCGGCGAGCTGCGGGCACGGGCTGGCCAGGCATCGCGCAAAGCCGGGGGTTCAGCCGGGGCAGACGCCGGGGTAGACATGGCTCAACTGCTCCGCGCCATCGATGGCGTCCTTCAGTCGGAATCGCCGCGGCCGACGGAAGCAGCGCGCACGCCGGACGCCACGATCGCGATCGTCGTGTTCTGGCTGTTCGTGGGGCTGCTCGTTTACGTCTACATCGGGTACCCACTCGTGGCGCTTCTCCGCGCCCGCCTTCGCCCCAGGGCGATCGCGCGCGCCGTCGAACGGCGGTATCACCCGGCAACCATTCCGTTCCCGGATCGCCGCGTCCACCCATTCGCGCCGAGGGTGTCCGTGGTGGTCGTCGCGTATAACGAGGCCTCGTCCATCGAAGCACGGATCGAGAACCTGCTCGCGCTCGATTACCCGTCGCACCAGTTGGAAATCATCGTCGGCTCGGACGGCTCGACAGACAACACCGTCGAGCTGGTGCGGCGGTACGAGTCATTTGGGGTTCGCGTTCAGGCGTTCAACCGCCGCGGCGGCAAGCCCGCGGTCCTGAATGCGCTCGTTCCCCAGGCATCCGGCGAGATCGTGCTGTTTGCCGACGCCCGGCAGCGGTTCGAACCTGCCGCACTGCGCGCGCTCATCGCCAACTTCGCGGACCCCTCAGTTGGCGCGGTCAGCGGCGAGTTGATCCTCGAGACCGCGGAAGGCGCGGCACACGCCGGCCATGGTGCCGCGATGTACTGGCGCTACGAGAAGATGATCCGCTCCGCCGAAAGCCGCGCCGATTCCACTGTTGGCGCCACGGGCGCGATCTACGCCATCCGCCGTTCGCTGTTCGCGCCGATTCCGGCTGACACGCTGCTTGACGACGTGCTGATCCCGCTGCGGATCGTGCAGCGGGGATACCGCGTCGTCTTCGAGCCTGCGGCGCGCGCCTTCGACCGGACGTCGGCGACGGCTGCGCAGGAGTTCGGACGCAAGGCGCGCACGATCGCTGGGACGTTCCAGCTGTTCTCGCGCGAACGCTGGCTGTTCAATCCGCGGCGCAACAGGCTCTGGTTCGCGACGATGTCGCACAAGGGACTCCGGCTCCTGCTGCCTGTGCTGCATGCGGGGGCGTTCGCCGCCAACATCATGGCGGTCCCGATCTGGCCCTATCAGTGGCTGCTCGGCGCGCACGCGATGTTCTACGCGGCCGCCGCTGCCGGTGCCCTTCAACGCCGCGGACCGCATCGATTGAGGCTGCTGACACTCTTCTTCACCGCGCCGTACACGCTGTGCCTGCTGTGCTGGGCGGACATCGTCGGGTTCTATCGCTTTGCGACAAAACGCCAGCCGGTGACGTGGGAGCGGCTGCCGGCGTCAATTCCGGGTGTGAGCGAGCCGCGTCCAACGCGCGGGCGCGTGGCTGCGTAATTCATGCGGGTTTCAATTCCGTGGCGCGAACCCTTCGGGTTCGCGAGGCGAGCCTGAAAGGCTCGCCCCACGAAATCCGCGCTACACGCATCGGTAAGATGCGCTAGGGGCCGAGTCCATGGGGAGAAAGTTATTCGTTCTGGCGGTCAGCGTCACGTTAGCGATTGGCGGGCCCGCGCTTCTGCCGGAAGCGGGCAAGGCAAGCGCGCAGGTCGGAGGCTGCTCCTGCTACGCGGCCTTTGACGCCATCGACTCCGATTTACGGAACATCGGCCGCCGCTACAACCAGACAACGCTGGGAGCGTCGGGTGGAGGCTGCGCGTCGGCGTGCAACGCCTGGCGGCGCGACTGGTTCTACAACAACGCGTGCGACAACCCGACGCGCATCAATCGCGGGACGCAGGCGTCGTGGGGCTTCGAGAACGCGCAGGGCGAAACGTTCCTCGGGCCCGACACGTGGTGGTGCCCGATGCCGCCGCCCTGAGCAGGGATCAGGGATCAGGGATCAGGGATCAGGGATCAGGGGCTCAGCGCTGGGGAGACGTTCCGGCCGCGCGTGGCTTCGCGCGCCGGAAGACATTCGTCGGCGTCTGGGTGGTCGTGGTCGGAGCCGTCGGTGTCGTCGTCGTGCTGCTCGTCGTTGACGTTCCTCCGAACCCGATCCCGTTCACGGCACCATTGCTGTTGAACAGCACGGCATGCAGCCGCAGACCGGCCGCGGCCTGCGTCGCGCTGGTGTAGAAGACCGCCCCGTTCTTCAGGTACTTCACCACGTTGTTCTCGACCTGGATTGCCAGCGTGTCCGTTGCCGCGAATCCGATCTCGGTGCGGTATGCGTTGCTCTCGCGGACCTCCGCGACACCGTTCTGGAGCCGGATGGCGTAGCTGATGTCGCCGGGCGCCGTTCCCGGACCGCCGTAACCCAATCCAACGTATCGCAGCGTCCCGGTCTCCGACGGGACGAACTGCGTCATACCGGTCCCCGACAGCGAATTCGACGAGACCGCGCTGGCGTCGGGACATCCGTCACAGCCGCCGGTCTTCACCAGGCTGGTCCCGGTCGCCGACACGTTGACCGTAAACGCCCACTGTACGGGCTCGCTCACTGACGGCGCGGTCGGAGTGGGGCTTGGCGCGGGCTCGGTTGGCGTCGGGGACGGAGTGGGTGTCGGCGACGGCGACGGAGCAGGCGCGGACGAACCGGTCATTCCCAGGAGGTGGGCCGGAATGCGCGCGATGAACACGTCGGCGCGGCTGCCCCCCATGTTCGACGCCCAGAGGAAGTACTCGCCGGTGGGATCGATGTTTCCCTTGGGGCGCTTCGAATACGCATCGCTGCCGCCGCCCGACGCGTTCAGGTCGGTCATGTTCGGCGCCACGACGAGCACCTGCATCGATCCGTCAAGTCGGTAGCAGACGATCTCGTTCGTCCGCGACAGGCTCCAGCTTCCGGCGTTGCTGCTGCACGCCATCTGCTCACTGATGGGCACGCCAGGCTTCGAGTTGCTGTGCGCCAGGTGCCCGAGGCCCGGACCGTCCCACGACGGCATCGCATAGACCACGAGACCGGACGCCGGGTTCATGTTCGCACTGAACTGCCAGACGCGCACGGCGTACGGATTGCCGCCCCACTTGTCGTCCTCGCCGACGATGTAGCCGTAGCCCATGTCGGAGTGTCCGGCGGCGCCGTTCTGGTCGTACAGCACCTGCTCCGCGCCGGTGTCGATATCGATGACGCGGTTGTCCTCGTTGTACTGGTTGTCGACGTTTTCCTTGATCACCAGCCAGCGGCCGCTCTTGTCGATCTGGCACTCGTCGTAGTCGCCGCGCGGCGTGTAGAAGCGGTGCTGGCGCGTATCCTCGCGGTAGACGATGCAGCCGAGGTCCTGAAAGGTGTTGGAATCCTTCACCGTGGCCGAGTGCACACGATCGTCGCCGCTCGAGTGCATCTGCCACAGATATTTCCCGCCGCCGAGAAGGCTGGTCACGTCGAAGACCGTTTCGGAGGTCTTGCTCAGGACGTCATACCGCACGAGCTGCGGGCCGGTGTTGCCGACGTAGAGGATCGACGGGCGCGTCTTGCTGAAGTACCACTGCTCGGCGGTCGAGTAGCCGAAGGAGCTGTTCGCGTCGAAGAGCGGCCCCGCGTTGCGCGTTTCGCCGGTCGTCTTGTTGTAGGTGAAGAGCGTCGGGCCGCTGCCGCCGCGGCTGCGATTGAGACCGACGACGATCAGCATCGTGTCGCTGCCGGCGTGGTTATTGATCTTGTTCCAGTAGGAGTAGCCGTAGTCCACGCAGTCCCCGCCGCTGCAATCGCTGGCGTTGGTGACGCGGATGCCCAGCGTCCCGTACGGCGCCGGAAAGGTGAAGGTGCCGCGCTGCGGGAGAAACGCCTGCGCCTGGGCGGCGGTGATGGGCGCGCGAACCGCGCTGTCGCCGGCGCTGACGACGAATCCGCCTGTGGCGCTTTGTGCGTCCGCCGAACCCGCGGCAGTGAGGACAATCAGAATCGCGCCAAGGGCGCGGCCGGCGGCTCGGACAACGCGGGGGACTTCCTGGAACACGGCACTCCTCCTTGACCGACAACTCGGACCTGCCGCGTCGGCGATGCGGCGTCCTCGCAGGACATGCGGAGGAGAGACAGAGGGACTCCCGCTGCGCGTGCGCTCCACGAGCGCAGTGCTTCCCCGATCACCAACGGCCTGCCCCGCGCGTCCGCCCCGGGCGAGCCGTTCGAGAAAGAAATCAGATTGGGTTGGAAAGAACTGCTGGCGCGCCTGTAGGGCAATCGCGGGGCCGATCGCGGGGCGACGCGATCATCGCGAAATTCCGAGTGATTTCGCGCGTTTGTGTGCAGCGTCAGGCAGCCGGATGCAGATTCACATTACAAATCCGGCAGCGCACCGATCAGAAACGTAAGTCGCGTGCGGCGCGAAACTCAGTGAGCCACCGGTTCGCCGCCCCGGTCCGCGGAATACCTTTCATTCGTCCTCCGGCGCGGACGAATCGACGATCGAAACGGCATTGACCATCCCGCAACAGCGCTCGAGGGAGTCATCAAATTGACGATGACCTTATACGGCAGAGGTGAGTCGTCGCGATACGGACGAGTCGAACGAACCGCTCAGGTCATCTCGTTTGCACCTCGACCGATTCGGTAAGGCCCAACCGTATGCACCCCGTCTCTCCTCCCCGTCTTCGCGTCGCGATCGTTGTCGCGTCGCTTCGAATTCTGGGCGGACAGGCGGTGCAGGCCAATCGGCTGTTGAACGGCTGGGCGGGCGATCACGAGATTGACGCCTGGATCGTTCCGATCGATCCGATTCCTCCGCCGCCCTTCGATCGGCTGCTGCGACTCAAATACGTGCGGACGATCGTCACGCAGCTATGCTACTGGCCGCTGCTGATCCGCGAGCTCCGCCGGGCAGACGTCGTTCACATCTTCTCTGCGTCGTACTCGTCCTTTCTCCTGGCGCCTCTTCCGGCCGTGATCGTCAGCCGGTTGTTGGGCAAGCCGGTGCTGTTGAACTATCACAGCGGCGAGGCCGCGGATCACCTTCGCCGTTCATGGATCGCACGCACGACGCTGCGCCGCGCGGTCGACGTCAACGTCGTGCCCTCCGCGTACCTGCGCGATGTCTTCGCAGGCTTCGGCATCGATGCCGCCGTCGTGGTCAACACGGTCGATCGGGAGGCGTTCGCGTACCGCGTTCGCGATCTCGGCAAACGCCCGCTCACGCTGCTGTCGACGCGCAACTTCGAGCCGAACTACAACGTCGCGTGCACGCTGCGCGCGTTCGCCCGACTCCAGGCCAGCGTACCGGACGTGTCGTTGACGCTCGTCGGCAGCGGATCGCAGGCAACCGCGCTCAAAGACCTGGCACGCGCCCTCGGACTGCGCGATGTCCACTTCGCCGGTGCCGTGCCACCGGAACGAATCGCCAGCTACTACGCGTCCGCGGACGCGTATGTGCAGACGCCCGTCGTCGACAACATGCCGCTCTCGATCCTCGAAGCGTTCGCCAGCGGATTGCCGGTTGTGTCGACCGCCGTCGGCGGAGTACCAGCAATCGTGAGGGACCGCGTAGACGGCCTTCTCGCGCCCGACAACGACGCCGAGCAGGTAGGCAACCGGATCATCGAGCTGATCGAGCATCCGGACGTCGCACGCCAGCGTGCCGCGACCGCACACGCGAAGTGTGAGCAGTACGACTGGCGCACGGCGCGCGAGTCATGGCGTGCCATCTATCGAACCCTGGCACGGCCGAATCGAAAGACGGAGCATCCATTGCAGGCGCGGGAGCCCGCATGAAAGGCCGACGCGAACGTCGGCCTCTACCGACGCTCGACCGGCTGCGGCGGATGTCGCCGCACGAATGGCGGTGGCGAGGTCAGGATGCGCTTCATACGGCCGCGGAACGTGTCCGCATGCGTACCGGCACCGCCCGATGGAAACGGAAGGACGTCGGCAGCGTTCTGACGGCTGCCGTCCGCGACGTCTGCCGCGACGATATCCGGCGGGAAAACTGGGCGGGCGTGCAGGACGCACTGGCCGGCCACATCGCCGCGCGTCCGGCGCGATTCGTCCTCGATCCGTCATCGTCCACGGCGTTGCGCGATGAGGTGCTCGCGCGCTGGCCCGGTGCCGTTCGCGACGCCGCCTCACGCGCGGACCGCGTGCTCGACGGAGCCTACGATCTGCTGGGCTACCTCGGCGTGCGCGCGCGCGACGTTGACTGGCACTCGGATCCTGTCCACGGCCGCCGGGCACCGCGCGTCTTCTACGCGGACGTGCCGTTCCTCAGTCCCGAGATCGGCGACCACAAGATCATCTGGGAACTGAACCGCCATCAGCACTGGCTCCAGCTTGGACGCGCATGCTGGCTGACCGGCGATTCCCGCTACGCGGAGGGGATCTGCAGCGAGCTCGAAAGCTGGCTGGCTGACAACCAGCCGTATGTCGGCATCAACTGGGCGAGCATGCTGGAGATCGGCTTCCGCGCGATCTCGTGGACGTGGGCGTTGCACTGTCTCCTCGGATTGGGAGTCGGGAGTTCACCGTGGCTCGTCGATATGCTGATGGGACTCGATCGCCAGCTCACCCACGTCGAGCGCCATCTCTCCTACTACTTCAGCCCCAACACGCATCTGACAGGCGAGGCGCTCGCCCTCTATGTGGCGGGCACGGCGCTGCCGGAGCTTGCCGCGAGCGATCGATGGGTTGAAACAGGCCGGCGGATTCTCCTTCACGAAATCGACCGGCAAATCCTGGGCGACGGCGGCCATGTCGAGCGCTCGATTCACTACCAGCGGTACACGCTCGACTTTTACCTCCTCGCCGCGCTCACCGCGCGTCGAGGACGGGATGAAGCCGCCGGCCGCCGTTTCGAGGAGGCCGCGGGCCGGCTCGCCGGCTTCACACGCACGATTGCCGACGAGGACGGGCGCCTCCCCCTCATCGGCGACGACGACGGCGGGATGCTGTGGCCGATGACTGGCCGTCCCTCCGATGACGTGCGCGACTCGCTGGCAGTTGCAGCCGTCGTCCTCGGAAAGCCCGAGCTGGCTGCGTGGGGCGTTCCCGAAGAAGCGTTGTGGATCGCGGGACCCGGCGCCAGCCTGCTGCCGACCACATCGTCAACGCCACGTTCGCGTCTGTTGCGTGAAACCGGCTACTTCGTGGCGAGGGATGCCGGCCGCAGTCATGCCGTTGTCGACGCTGGCCCGCATGGGTACCAGAACGGCGGTCACGCACACGCCGACGCGCTCTCGCTGACGCTGTCGATCGACGGACGGCCGCTGCTGATCGACCCGGGCACGTCCACCTACACGATGGACGCCGCGCTGCGGGATCGGATGCGGAGCACCGCGAGCCACAACACCGTCACACTCGACGGGCGCTCGCAATCGCTGCCGGACGGTCCATTTCACTGGCGGTCGACGGTGGATGCCCGCGTTGTCGCCTGCCGGATCAATCCGGCGTTCGACGTGTTCGAAGCCGCGCACGACGGTTATCTGCCGGCGCGCCACCGGCGGACGGTCGTGAGGACCTCGGACGCAGGATTTCTGATCGTGGACGCCATCCTCGATGCGACCGAGCGTCACTCGGCCGAGCGTCACTCCGCCGCCGCTCGCTGGCATTTCGATCCTGCGTGGCAGGTGACGGCGTCCGATCGGCGTCTGCGCGCAACACATCGCGACGGTGCCTCCGTGTGGATGCTCTGCGCAGGCGGTGAGGTGACCGTCGTACGCGGTGAAGACGGGGGCGATGGCTGGTGTGCGCCAGTCTACGGACAGCTGGTGCCGGCCAGTACCGCGTGCGTGAACGCCACCGCCGAAGCCCCGTTTGTGCTTGTCACCTGGATCGGCGGCGCGCGTGAATTCCGGTCGCCCACGCTGCGGTGCACGCCGATGAACGACCCCGGCGCCGGCGTGATCGTCGACATCGCGGACGGCGCGAGAACGGCGACGTTTCTCGTGCGCTCGGCCGATCCGGCGCGGACCCGCACCGTCTGCCGCGTCGGCGAGTTCGAAACGGACGCCGCGATGTTCCACTACGTCACCGCGAACGGCCGGCTGCAATCGATATCGATGATCGACGGGCAGCAGGCCATCAGCAGTCATGACACGTGGCCATCGTTATCCGCCGGCGGCCCAGTCCCTGACGTGCACCTCGTCGTCGCCGACGACGAGATCGACTGGCGTGCGGCGGATGCGGCCGGCGCACTGACCGTGCACGGGACCGCCGGCTTGCACATCGCTCCGGCCGAACGGACACGAATTACCACTTAGTTCCAAATCAACGACCGACACCCTCCTCAGCCATGGAACCGGCTGACCGTCGATTTCCCCGGAAACGCCACTACGGCTGCGCCGGCCAATTGCGGTGCAGCTTTTGCTCGCCATTGAGCGCGGTTGGATTTGTGGAGTTTTTGCCAATAACGGAGAGTCCATGGCGATGAAGTCAGTTAACTTGATCCGAACCTATTCACTTCTACTCGTCTGCCTCGCGGCCCTGTTGTTGGCTGTGGCGTGCGGAAGCACTTCCCCGACATCCCCCGACCCAACGCCGACACCGACACCGAGCCCGACGCCGACACCGACGCCGACGCCAACACCCACGCCGACACCAACGCCCACGCCGACACCAACGCCCACGCCGTCGCCTGGGCCGACGAACGTCACGATAACGGTGCAACCCAACCCAGTGACGCGGACCAGCGCGCCCGTGGAGGGTTGCGCCGCGGACACGCCCAACCGGTGGGCATGGGAGCAGACCCTCGAAAACAAGGGATCGAGCTCTGTGACGTTCAATCAGCGCATCAATTTCTTCAACGGCTCGCAGGTCAGCGCCCCGACGCTGTCGGTGACGCTGTCGCCCGGAGAGAAGATCACGCACCCGACACGGTGGTGCAGCGCGCTCAGCGGCAACCACACGTTCCGGACCGACTGGGTCACGACGTCAGGAACGAGGCTTACCGGACCCACGGTGGAGTTGCGCGAGTAGCAGCCCCGCTGGGTCGTCACAGGCTTCCAGCCATCACGCGCGCGGCAGTGCGTGATGGCTGGAAGTTTTTTTGTACGGCCGCCACGGCAGAGTAAAGATTTTCCGCTTCTCGCCAATTCGTTTCCGCGGCGCGCCGGCGCGTCCCGCGCGAGTGCCAAAACGCTCCGTTTTCGACGGGTTCCGTGGCAAGGCGCTTGCTCAACTGAACGACCGTGTGTGGCATTGCCGGCATCGTGGCGACCGACGGCCTCGCTGACCAGGACACGCGGTCGGGATTGCGGATGCGCGACGTCCTCACGCATCGCGGTCCGGACGGCGCGGGTCTGCACGCGGACGCGTCTGCTCTCCTCGTCCATCGGCGTCTGAGCATCGTCGATCTCGCCGGCGGACATCAGCCGCTCGCGAACGAGGATGAAACGGTCTGGGTCACCTATAACGGCGAGATCTACAACCACGCCGACGTGCGATCGGCGCTCGAATCGGCGGGACATCGCTATCAGACCAGGAGCGACACCGAGACGATCGTGCACGCCTACGAGCAGTGGGGCGACGACTGCGTGCATCGCTTCCGCGGCATGTTTGCGTTCGCGCTCTGGGATGCGCCGCGCCGGCGCCTGCTCCTCGCGCGCGATCGCCTGGGCGTCAAGCCGCTCTACTGGGCACGCGCCGGCAGCCGTCTGCTGTTCGGATCGGAAATCAAGTCGATCCTCGCCAGCGGACTGGTGACGGCCGAGGCCAACGAATCGATCCTGCCCGAACTGCTGGCGACGCGCTCGACAGCCGGCACCGACACGCTCTTCCGCGGCATCTTCAAGCTGCTCCCCGGCCATCGTCTGGTCTTCCAGGACGGGACTGTGCGCGTCGAGCAGTACTGGGACCTGCCGCTCGACGGTCCGGATCCGTCGTTCGACGCGAGCGGCGATCACCGCCTCGTCGAGCAGTTTCGGGATCTGCTGCAGGAGTCCGTTCGCCTGCGGCTGATGGCCGACGTTCCGCTCGGGATGTTTCTGTCCGGCGGAATCGACAGCAGCGCGGTCGCCGCGCTCATGGCACGGGAAATCGATCGGCCGATTGAAACCTTCTCGGTCGCGTTCGCGGACCGCGCCTTCAGCGAACTGGAATATGCGCGCGAGGTGGCGCAGGCGATCGGCGCGCACAGCCACGAAGTGGTCATCGACGATCGCGACTTCTTCGCCGCGCTGCCGCGCCTGATCTGGCATGAGGACGAGCCAATCGCCCACACCTCGAGCGTGCCGCTGCACTTCGTGTCGGCCCTGGCCCGCGAGCACGTGAAAGTGGTGTTGACGGGCGAAGGCAGCGACGAGCTGCTGGGCGGCTACGGAAAATACCCGCGCGCGCTGTTCAACTGGCGCGCCGGCGGCGTCTACGAACGTGTCGTCCCGGTGACGATCCGTTCGCTGGTCGCCGGCGCGGTCGTGCCGAGAATTCCGGGAGCGGCCGGACGCCTCGCACGCCGTTCGTTCCTCGCCATGCCGCGGCGCGCCGAGGCGATGTTTCTCGACAATTTCGCCGGCGTGCCGCTGCACCTGCAGCGCGAGCTGCTGGCCGGCGGCGGCGCGGCGCGCGATCCGTACGCGTCGTCGCTCCAGTACTACGC
>JBOGIQ010000108.1:0-16912 GCA_050742535.1 Vicinamibacterales bacterium
GTGCTGGTCAGCTCGACGATCGGAATTCCGCCATTCATCGCCACGTCACTGCTGGCCGGCGCGCTGCGCATGCGGATAACGCGGTTCGTCGTCGCCGGCAGCATCGGCCGGCTCATTCGCTTCGGCGCACTCGCGTTGGCCAGTGATCTAATCGTTGGGGTGTTCTGAACGACTCGAACGACTCGAACGACTCGAACGATTCGAACGTATACTCCCCCTCGCCATGAGCCACACCATTCGCGCCGCGTTCGCCGCGGCTGCCGTGCTGCCTTGTCCTCTCACCGCCATGGGCCAGGACGTCGACGCACCGGGCCTCTACAAGCGGTTGTGCGCGTCGTGTCATGACACGGGCTTGAACCGCGCGCCGCAGCGTGACGCGCTGCTCACCATGACCGCCGAACGCGTCCTCGCCTCCATGGAAAAGGGCACGATGGTGACGATGGCGAACAACAGAACGGCGGCGGAGCGACGGGCTCTCGCGGAACTTCTCGCCGGCAAGCGTCTCGGTACCGCGCTGACCACGACGCCGCCAGCGTCGGCGATGTGCGGGACTCGACCCGCCTCCTTCGAGCCGGCATCCGCTCCGCGATGGACGGCGTGGGGCGGCACCAACACCAATACGCGCTTTCAGGATGCACGGGACGCTCGCCTGAGCGCGGCCGATGTTCCGCGACTGAGGCTGAAGTGGGCGTTCGCATTCCCTGGCGATCTGCAGTCCTACGGCCAGGCGACGCTCGCGGGAGGCCGCCTCTTCGTGGGCAGCTGGGGCGGCAAGGTGTATGCGCTCGAGGCGGCAACCGGGTGCGTGCACTGGTTCTTCGATGCGGGCGCCGGCGTTCGATCCGCCCTCTCGATCGCGCAGGTGGGTACGCGCAACGTGGCGTTCTTCGGCGATATGGCGGCGAACGTGTTCGCCCTTGATGCGATGACCGGCCAGCTGATCTGGCGCGCCAAGGTAGACGACTTCCACGTGGCGCGAGTCAGCGGCTCGCCGACGTTCCACGACGGCCGTCTCTATGTGCCGGTGGCCTCGGGCGAGGAAGGAGCGGCGGCCGTTCCGACCTATGAGTGCTGCCGGTTTCGCGGCAGCGTTGTCGCGCTCGATGCCGCAACCGGTAAACAGATCTGGAAGACGTTCATGATCGACGAGCCGAAGCCGACGCGGAAGAATGCCGCCGGCGCGCAGCTGTGGGGGCCATCGGGCGTTCCGGTATGGGCGACGCCAGCCGTTGATGCGCAGCGCGGGGCGCTCTACGTCACGACCGGAAACAATTATTCGGATCCCACCACCACCCTGAGCGACGCGTTCGTCGCACTCGACCTGGTATCCGGAAAGATTCTGTGGTCGCGCCAGATGACCACGTCGGACGCGTATACCGCCGCCTGCCGGCTGCCAGACAAGACCAACTGTGCTGTCTCGAACGGTCCGGACCTCGATTTCGGCGCGTCGCCGATTCTCGTCACGCTCGCCGGAGGACGGCGTCTGCTCGTCGCCGGTCAGAAGTCGGGCGTGGTCCATGCGCTCGATCCCGACGCGCAGGGAGAGATCCTGTGGCAGACGCGGATCGGCAGGGGCGGAACGATGGGCGGCGTGCAGTGGGGATCAGCTGCTGACGGCACGAACATCTACGTCGCCCTGTCGGATATCGGCCGAGTCATGTTGCCGTACAGCACGAGCACCGACGCCGATCCGAAGCAGGGCGGCGGCATGTTCGCGCTGCGGCTCAGCGACGGCGAGCGGGTGTGGTACACCCCGCCGCCAGGCTGCGGCACCCGCACGCGCTGCAGTCCGGCCCAGTCCGCCGCCGTCTCCGCGCTTCCCGGAGTTGCCTTCTCTGGTTCCGTCGATGGTCACATGCGGGCGTACTCGACCGCGAACGGATCGATCATCTGGGACTTCGACACGATCCGTGAGTATCAAACCGTGAACGGAGTGACGGGCAGGGGAGGCTCGATCGACGGCCCCGGGCCCGTCATCGGCGGAGGGATGGTGTTCGTGAATTCCGGGTATCCCACCGCCGGTGGAACACCCGGAAACGTACTGCTCGCGTTTTCAGTCGACGGAAAGTAGCGAATCGACCCGTTTATTTTGGCGCGTCACATTTCGCCGCAACCATCGTCACTGACTCGACCTTGAGCGTCGATGGAGCGCCCGCCGGTGCAGCGCCCTGAACCTCACCAACGATCCGGACCTGGTGGTTCAGATGCGGACTGATCAGCTTATCGTCACCCTCGAGGCGATAGCCGGTGGATGACAGCCCCGACGTGCCGACTGCCGGCTTGTCGCGGCCCACATCGGCCATCGTTGCGTTGTTCAGATAGAACGCCTTCGTTCCCGCAGGTACAGCGGGTTTCGCGGCGGCCGTAAGCATCGGTGCATCCTGGATGCAGCCGGAAATCGTGACGGTGCTGGCTTTCGTCTGCGCCGAGGGAGCCTGCTGTGTCCGCTGAATGCCCGGAGGTGCGGCGGCATCAGCAGGTGGAGTGTTCGCCGGCGACTGGCTTCCCTGCGCGCTCAGAACCGCGGTGGTCGCAAACCCGGCCATGACGAACACACCGAACCACTGTCTTTTCATTCACGCCTCCTTGTGTTGTGACAGTCGGCGGAGGTTGAGCAACGGTGGGACCAAGTGAGAGGCTTGCCGTCAAATCCCAAAACCCGAAACCCAAATCCCAAAACCCAAACGGAAACCCCAGACATACTCGATGGTCTTCACACTTGGGGTTTGGGATTTGGGTTTTGGGATTTGGGATTTGTCGAGTGACCAACCCGTAATTCCTACCCTACGATCTAAAAATGCAACTCAGCGGAAAGACAGTCCTCGTCACCGGCGGCGCGTCCGGGTTAGGCGCGGCCGCGGTAGACATGCTCGTGGCGGAGGGTGCCCGCGCGGTGATCATCGATTTGAATGAAGAGGCGGGCCGCGCGAAACAGGCCTCTCGCCCCGATTCCGTACGCTTCGTGCGCGGGGATGTCGCCGCGGAAGCCGATGTTCAACGCGCGATTGGCGTCGCCGCCGAGCTCGGCGGTGTCTACGGCCTCGTGAATGCGGCTGGCGTTCCCGCGGCAGAGCGTGTGCTGCCGAAGGAGGGCGTTCAGCCACTGCCGCATTTCGAGCGGGTCATCCGCGTCAACCTGATCGGTACGTTCAACGTCATTCGCCTGGCGGGCGCGGCCATGGCGTCGAACGAGCCCACGGCCGGCGGCGAGCGCGGCGTGATCGTCAACACGGCCTCTGTCGCCGCATTCGAAGGGCAAATCGGACAGGCCGCCTACTCGGCGTCCAAGGGCGGGATCGTGGCAATGACGCTGCCGATCGCGCGCGAGTTCGCGCGGATCGGCGTGCGCGTCGTGACGATCGCGCCAGGGACTTTCGACACACCGCTGCTGGGCGCGTTGCCCGAAGCCGCGCGTCAATCGCTCGCCCAGCAGGTTCCGTTTCCGCCCCGCCTCGGGCGCCCGGACGAATACGCCGCTCTCGTTCGGCACATCTTCGAAAACGAAATGCTGAACGGTGAAGTGATTCGACTCGACGGCGCGATCCGGATGGCGCCTAAGTAAACTCCCAACCGCCAACTCCCAATTCCCAAGGCGGCGCTGACTTTGGGAGTTGGAAGTTGGGAGTTGGGCGTTTACGATAGGAACCTCTTGCTCACGCTCATTACCGGCGCGGTTGCCGGCTTCGTTCATGTCCTTGCAGGTCCGGATCACCTTGCCGCCGTGACGCCGATGGCAGTCGCGGGGCGGGAGCGCGGATGGCTGTCGGGATGGACGTGGGGATTCGGCCATGCCTCCGGCGTCGTGCTCGTGGCGGTGCTCACGGTGCTCCTTCGCGATCTGCTGCCACCGGTTGAAGTCATTTCGACATGGAGCGAGCGCATCGTCGGCGCGGCGCTGATTGCCGTGGGGTTGTGGGCATTTCGCCGGAGCCTACGGATGCGGCCGGCCACTCACCTGCACGGGGCGGTTGCCCACCGGCACATTCACCTACAGGCGGGACCGGCATGGCTGCGGCGGCTTGGCCACGTCCATGCGTCGTTCTGTCTCGGTGTGCTGCACGGCATCGCCGGCAGCTCGCATTTCTTTGGAGTGCTTCCGGCGCTGGCGCTGCCATCGCTGACGGCCTCGCTGCTCTACATCGCCGCGTTCGGTGCCGGCACGGTCGTAGCAATGACCGCGTTCGCGGCGGCCGTTGGCACCGCGACAGTGCGCCTGCCGCACGGGGCGCTTCCCCAGCGCGCGATGATGGTCGCGGCAGCAACGCTCGCGATCACGGTTGGCACGGTGTGGCTGGCCGCCGGCGTGTGACGCGTCCGTTTTGTAACTGACGGACGGTTTTTGTGCGCCGGCACCCCGGTGTACCGTCCGCCGGCATCATCCAACGACCATAGCGTCGCAAAACAGGCCACAAATCACGACAGAACTGCAGCTGTGCTCCGCCTCCGGAGGGAACGCAACTTGCCCAAGGCAGTTCCGGAGATCCCCCTCTATGTCAGCCGAACGTCAAGCGGCGATCCGGGCCGCAGAAAAGCTCCTTCGAGTCGGCAAGCTGCCGGCGGCCATCGAGGCCTACACCCGTCTGGTCGATGAAGATCCGGGCGACCTCGATACCGGCCTGCTGCTCGCGCAGCTGTATCTTCGCGCGCGCGACGTCGACGGCGCCGCGGGACGCTTCGCGTCCATCGCCGACACCTGGCGGCTCGAGGGGAAACTCGAGCAGGCCTTCGAAACGTACAAGAAGATTCTGGCGGTCAAACCGGCCGACGAGCATGCGCTCGGGCACGCGGCCGCCCTGGCGATTACGCAGGGCCAGACCGTCGAAGGACGCCGGTTCCTTCTGGCGCTCGCCGAGCAGCAGATTGCACGAAACGACACAGCCGCCGCCGGCGATACGCTGGCCGAGGCGGCCACGCTCGATCCGTCCGATACCGCGCTGCGCGAACGGGTCTTCCAGATGGCGGTTGCCGCTGGCAACTTCGCCCGGGCGCGCGAGCACGCGCTGACGACCGGCCATCGCCGCCGCGTCGCGGATGCACTCGACGCCGCCGGCCTTCGCGATGAGGCGATCGATCTCCTCCGCGAAGCGCTCGAACACGATCCCGATCACCTCCCGACCGTCGCCAGGCTGGTACGGCTGCTCGTCGAGACGGGTGATGCCGTTGCCGTGTCCGAGCACGTGTCGGCTGGGATGGCCGGTTCGGATTCCGAAGCTCGCATCGCGATCGTTGAAGTGCTGTTGCGCGGCGGCCGGACCGACGACGCCATCGACGTCGCCCGCCGCACGCTGGCCGACACGCCCGAATCCGTTGACGCCATCGCGCGGCTGGCCGCATCCGCCGCGCCTCACGTCCAGGACGCGGCCGTGGCGCTCGCCGACATGGCAACCACACACTGGGTCGAACGGTCGCAATGGGAACCTGCCGCCACGGCGCTGCAGCAGTTCGTGACGCGCGCGCCCGGTTGCATCGCCGCACTCGTCCGTCTCGTCGAAGTGGCGGTTGACGGCGACCTCGGCAGCACCGCGACCCACGCGCAGGAGATGCTGGCGGACGCGTACCTCGCCAACGGCGCGATCGAAGAAGGCCTGGCGATCGCCGAAGACCTCGCCTCCCGCGAAGCGAACAATCCCGTCCACGCCGCCCGAGTACGGCAGGCGCAGGAGATGCTCAAGGGTGGCGGATCCGCGAGCGCGGATAACCGCCAGCCGACCGTCATTCCGTTCCGATCGGCAGCTGCGAGCTAGTTGTTAGATCATTCCGTGGCTTCCGCCTTAAGGCGGAAGCTACCGGATCGATTTTGCTTGTTCCAACAGAACCAGCGCCTGCTTCGCATGTGCGGGGCGGTCGCCGGTAAACGACGGACTGACCGCGGTCACTGCCGTCGCGACAGCCGAAGACAGCAAGTCGTGTGTCTGGCGCGCCTCGGCCGGCACGTCCACGGACAGCAGCAGACCCTGAATTCCGATCAGGGTGTTCCCCACCGCCTTCAGCACCGATTCACTGGGTGACGCCGCTGCCGACACCATGAACGGCGTCAGCTGCTCGAAGCGCTCGATCGCCGGCTGCACCGTGGTGCGGTAGTTCTCAGCGGCCGATGGCGACGCGGCTGGCGCTGCCGCCGCGGGTGCCTGCGCAGGGATGGCAGGGACAGGCCGCGCGGCGGGCCGCGCAGCGCTCGTCCGCTCAGGCTCCGACGCAACAGGCAGCGAATCCGGAGAGAAGTCCACGTAAACCCGCCTGCCGACGACGCGGACGGCACTGCGGGCACGCTCCAGCAGCGTGATCCGGGCCTTCAGCCTTCCTGGAGTGGTTCCATCGCCCGCCTGGAGCGATACACCCATCACGAACCGCACGCCCGGCGGTGCCATGAACGAGGTCGCCTTCGCCGGCATCACGATCGGACCGGCGTCGAGCTCCAGCACCGCGGCGCTGACCCGGCGTGTGGCGACGTCCTTCGGCTCATCCGTCAGCTCGAAGACGAGCGACACGCGGTCGCGGGCAGTGAGCACGGCGACATTCTGGAAATGGGGGTCCGCTGCGTACGCTGCGGAGCCGAGGGCGCTCAGGGCCAGGGCCAGAGCGGCTGCCGTGAATCGAATGGCCAAGGGGATTTACCAGCCGCCGGCCATCGTGTTTTCGAGGCGGAGGTTGGTCCCGGTGACCCCTTGCGCCTCGAGCGCACGCTGTGCCGCGGCCCCTTCTTCCGGCGAGACGTACGGGCCGACGATCACCTGATGCGACACGCCGTCTGCATGCCGGCGCGTGAAGGCCGGGAACCCGGCCTCGACGAGCTGGGCCGCCACTGCAGCCGCCCGCTGCTCCGACCGCAGCGTCGCAATGGTGACGTTCACGCTGTCGCGGACGTCGAGTGTCCTGATCTCAGGCGTCGGCTGCGGTGCCGGCGCTGACGTCTGCGCGGCCGGCGCAGCCTCCTCGGGCTGGCTGCGCTGCGCGATCGCCTTCCAGCTGACACCGCCGACCAGGAGCAGGACGACGGCTGCCGCCGCGGCAATCTGCAGCTGCACGCGCGGAATGCCGCCCGTCTGCAGGTGCAGCCGTCGCGCGGCCTCGCGCACGATGCCGGCATCGATCGTTCGAGCCTGCCGTGCACAGCCGACCTCGAGCGCACGGTCGGCCAGCAGGTTGACGAGGCGCGGTACGCCTTGAGAAATCGCCGCCACGGTCCGGGCCGCCGACGCGGAAAACCGCACGCGCCAGAACCCGCGCGGCATCAGCACACCCGTTCGCCCCGGCTCGCCGTCCTCCGGGCCACGCGCCACTGCCATGCGGTGGTCGATGTATTCCGCGACTTCGTCGCGCTCGAGGCCCGTCAGCACGCATCGGCGGGCGACGCGCTGCCGAACCTGCCGCATTTCCGGACGCGCGAGCAGCTCGTCGAGCTCCGGCTGACCGGACAACACGATCTGCAGCAGCGGCGGGCCGTCGGCGTCGAAATTCGTCCAGAGGCGCAGCTGCTCGAGGAGCACGGGGTGAAGATGCTGCGCTTCATCAATGATGATCACCGCGCGGCCGCCGAGCGGCGCCAGCGAGATCAGGAACCGCTGCAGGACGACGATCAGCTGGTGGAGCGGCGCCGGCGCGATCCGGCGCGGCGATCGCGCGTCCCGATCGAGCACGCCAAAATCGCTGAGCACCTGCGCGAGCAGCTCCTCCGCCGTGACGCAGGGATCGAGGATCAGGGAGGTGAACGTGTTCTGACCCGCCTCCTGCATCGCCGCCCGGCACAGCATGCTCTTGCCGGTCCCGACTTCGCCGGTGATGACAATGAACCCTTCGCACCGGTCGAGCGCGCGGCGCACGTCGTCGAGCGCGATGGCGTAGCTGGCGCTGCGGAAGGCGAATCGAGGCGTCGGCGACAGACTGAATGGCGGCTCCGCCAGCCCGTAGAAGGTCTCGTACGCGGACGGCGCGGTCGCCCGCTTCGCGAGCATCTCGCGCGCAGCCGACGGATAGTGATCTACCGGCTGCCAGTCGATGTCCACGTGCCCACCGGGCTCGACCGGAGCCATCACTGCCCCTGGGCGTCGCGCCGGCGGAGCCTGCTGTTCGTCGACCCGGTGGTGTCGTCGACGAAATAGGCGGCGCACGCGGCGTCGAGTAACTCCCTCGTGATGCGCGGCTCCTCGCCGCGATAGTTGCAGAGCGCCGCGACCTGTTCGACGAGGTCACGCGGCTGGCACGCACGGAGGGGACGCGCGAGCGGCCGGTAGTGGCGGCGATGGAGGTACGACACCATCACCGGGTGGAACTTGACGTCCTTGCGCTGGCAGATCATTTCGAAGATGCGCGCGAACTGCTGGAGCGTCGGATCCTCGATCTCGATCTTGTAGGGAATACGGCGGAGAAACGCTTCGTCGGCCAGCGACAGCGGGTCGAGGTTCGTCGCGAACACGGTCAACACGTCGAACGGGATCTGGAACTTCTTGCCGGTGTGCAGCGTGAGGTAGTCCACCCGGCTTTCGAGCGGCACGATCCACCGGTTGAGGAGATCTTCCGGACGCATCCGCTGACGGCCGAAGTCGTCAACCAGGAACACGCCGCCGTTGGCCTTCAGCTGCAGCGGCGCCTCGTAGAACTTGGAGACCTTGTTGAAGGTCAGGTCGAGCATGGCGAGCGTCAGCTCGCCGCCGACGATAACCACCGGCCGGCGGATGCGCACCCAGCGGCGATCGCGCTGCGCCTCGACGATGATGCTGCTCGACGCCTCATCGGTCTCGAGCGATTCGTGCGTGATCGGGTCGTACATCGTGACGATGTACCCGTCGACGTCGAGCGCGTACGGCATGTACATGTCGCCGCCGATGGCGCGCCCGAGGCCTTCCCCGATCACCGTCTTGCCGTTGCCCGGCGACCCGTACAGGAACACCGCCTTGTTGGCGTTCACCGCGGGGCCGAGCTGCTCGAAGATGTGCTCGCTGATGACCAGGTGCTCGAACCCCTGGTGCAGCCGCTGCCGGTCGATGAACCCGCGCGTCGACGCCAGCCCTTTCATCGCCGCCACGTACGCCTCGAGCGGGACAGGCGCCGGACCGGTGTACGCGTTGACCTCCATGTGCTGGCGCGCGCGGTCGCGGCCAACGTCGGTCAGCACGTACTTGTAGCCGGCCGTTCCGGCGCCGGCGGCGCCACGGACCTCAATCTGCCGTTCGCCGCGCGCCCGTTCGACGATGGGCTCGAGGATGGGATAGGGAAGTCGGAGGCTCTCAGCGAGCTGCAGGCCGGACATTTCGCCGGCGTACAGCGTCTTGACGATGAGCGCCTCGACCTTGTCGGCCGTCAGCCCCGTGTCGGCGAGCGTCACCGGCACCGGCGGCACCGGGGCCGCGCGCGGGACGTCGACTTTCGGAGGCATCTGCGTCATTGTTCGGCTATCGGTACCAGAACCTGGACGATCTTGATCGCCGCCGGACCCAGCGTCACGACCCAGATGGCCGGGAAAATACAGAGCACGAGCGGGAACACCATCTTCACGCCCGTCTTCGCCGCCGCCTCCTCCGCCCGCTGCCGACGCTTCGTCCGCAGCGTATCGGAGTGGACCCGCAGCGACTGCGCCACACTCGTACCGAACTTATCGGTCTGAACCAGCATCGCCACCAGCGAGATGAGGTCGTCGACGCCGGTCCGTTCCCCGAGGTTATGGAGCGCCTCGCTGCGCGCCTTCCCGGCCCGCAGCTCGAAATTGATGAGCCGGAACTCTTCGCAGAGCTCCGGATGGGCAAACACCAGCTCCTCGCCCACCCGCTGAATCGCCTGATCGAGGCCAAGGCCCGCCTCGACGCTGACCACCAGCAGGTCGAGGGCATCGGGCAGCGACAGCCGGAGCTTGTGCTGACGGCGCTTCTCCATCCGCGCCAGCACGATGGTGGGAAGCACGTATCCGAGGCCGGCGGCGCCGAACGCCAGGACGATGTTCGGCCGCATGAAGATCGGCGTGGCGAGCGCCGCGAATGCAAGCGCCGCGCAGGCCACGCGCACGCCGAGAAACACGACCAGCGCTTCGCTGTTGCGGTAGCCGGCAGCGACCAGGCGCCGCTGCAGCTTGCCCATCTCGGACGGCGACTGCGGCGCCACGCGCCCCATCCGCTTGAACGTGGCCGCCATCTTTTCCCACGACGGCGCTTCCACCGGCAGGGCGTTGGTGCTCCCAATTTCGGCCAGGCGGCGCTCGACGTGGCCGGCAAGGCTCGGCGCGAACGCCATGTACGCCGCGTAGGCGAGCAGCGAAACGAACAGGAATGCCAGGAGCGGCAGCAGGAGCGTCACGTCACACCTCGATCTTGATCACCTGGCGGATCCAGAAGTAACCCACCGTTTGCATCACGGCCGCGCCCATCAGCATCGTCCTGCCCATCGGCTCGGTGAACAGCGTGTTCATGTGGTCAGGGCTGAGATACGACAGGGCGACGCCGAGCACGGGCGGCAGCCCGAGCAGGACGTAGCCGGTAAACCGCCCGTGCGCCGTGTGCACGCGGACCTGCCGCAGGATCTTGAACCGCTCGCGGACGACATACGCCAGCTTGTCGAGAATTTCCGCGAGGTTGCCGCCCGTTTCGCGCTGAATCGTCACCGCGGTGGCGAAGAAGCGAACGTCGAGCAGCGGCACGCGGTCGGCCAGATCGATCAGACACTCCTTCAGCGGCAGCCCGAAGTTCTGCTGGTCGAACGTCTTCTTGAACTCGGGACCGACCGGCTCCGGCAGCTCGTCGGCCACCATGCCGAGCGACGTCTGGAACGCGTGTCCGGCGCGCAGCGCGCGCGACAGCAGATCGAGTGCCTCCGGGAACTGCTCTTCGAACTTTCTGATGCGCCTGCCGCGGCGCTGCATCAGGAACAGCACCGGCAGCGCGCCAATCAGCAACCCGGCCGGTGCCGCCGCGGCGTTCGGCGCAAACATCAGCACGCCGAGCATGCCGAGCACCGCGAGGCCGGCGCTGACCATCAGGATTCCGCCGGTCGTGGCTTTCACGCCGGATTGCTCGATCAAACGCGTGAGGCTCAGCCCGGCGCCGGTCTTCCCCAGCAGCTTCTCGACGCCCGGCAGCGGGCCGGATTCGTCCTGGCGCACCACCGATGTGGCTTCGCCGTCGGTCGTCGTCGTGACCGACCCAACTTCCTGCAATCGCTTGGCGAGCTGCTTCGCCTTACGGTTGCCGGGAATCCCGCTGATCACCCAGCCGAGGCCCATGGCGACGCCGGTGACGAGCAGGAAGACGCCAATTGCGATCAGCATCAGCGCACCTCTTCCGACCCGGAGAACATTTCAGGCGGCAGGTTGATGCCGGCGGCTCGCAGCTTCTCCCAGCACTTCGGCCGCACGCCGGTGGCGCGGAATCGTCCGCTCACTTTGCCTTCAGGCGTCAGTCCGGTCTTCTCGAAAATGAAGATGTCCTGCATGGTGATGATGTCGCCTTCCATCCCGGTGATCTCCGAGATGTTCGTCACCCGGCGCGAACCGTCGCTCAGGCGTGACTGCTGGATGACGATATTGATGGCCGACGACATCTGCTGGCGCATCGCGCGCTCCGGCAGGTTAGTCGCGCCCATTGCGATCATCGTTTCGATACGGGTCAGCGCGTCGCGCGGCGTGTTCGCGTGGACGGTCGTCAGCGACCCGTCGTGACCGGTGTTCATCGCCTGCAGCATGTCGAGCGCTTCTTCGCTGCGGACCTCGCCGATGACGATGCGGTCGGGGCGCATACGAAGGGCGTTGACGACGAGCTGCCGCTGTTTGACCGCGCCCTTGCCTTCCACGTTCGCCGGACGGGTTTCCAGCCGCGCGACGTGTTCCTGGCGCAGCTGCAGTTCCGCCGCGTCTTCGATCGTGACGATGCGCTCGTGCTCGGAGATGTAGCTGGACAGCACGTTGAGGAGCGTCGTCTTCCCGGCGCCGGTGCCGCCGCTGATGAGGGCGTTGAGGCGGCCTTTGACGCAGGCGGAGAGGAAATTCAACATCGGCTGCGTCAGCGCCTTCAGGCTGACCAGGTCGTCGGCCTGCAGACGCTCCGCCGGAAACCGGCGGATCGAGAGCAGCGGGCCGTCCACCGCGAGCGGCGGGATGATGGCGTTCACACGGGAGCCATCCGCCAGGCGCGCGTCCACCATCGGCGAGCTGTCGTCGATGCGGCGGCCGACGCTGCTGACGATGCGATCGATCACGCGCAGCAGGTGCTTGTCGTCCTGGAACGAGGCGCTCACACGTTCGAGCACGCCCTTCCGCTCGACGAACACCTGCTTGTAGGTGTTGACCAGGATGTCGTTGATCGACGGGTCGCGAAGCAGCGGCTCGAGCGGCCCGAGGCCGAAGACGTCGTCGAGAATCTCGGCGAACAGCGTTTCGCGTTCGCTCAGGCTGATCGGCGTTGTCTCTTCGCCGAGCAGCTGCCCGAGCAGCGATCGGATCTCGCCCTCGGCGCGGGCGCGGTCGGTCTGCGCCAGGGCTTCGAGGTTCAGCCGGTTCAGCAGCTTGCGATGCACGTTGGCGCGCAGCTCGAGATACTGCTGGCGCGGCGCACCCGCCGACGGCCGCCCCGCGGGAGTAATCGTTCGTGTCGGTGTCGCAGTGGGGGTCATGGGCTGGTTACCAGATGGACGCTAAACGGGACAGTGAAACCATGCCGGTGCCAGGGTCGGCCTGTGCCGATGCCGCTCCCTCCGCATCGAGCATGCGGCGAGTGAAGCTGTCGAACTGCGCTGCCAGCGGCGTGCTGCCGGTGAGCGCCAACGGAACGCCGGAGTTCAGCGCGCCCGAGACGGTCTTGTAGTCGCTCGGGAACATGTGGTCGATCGGATGGCCGATCGCGGCCTCGATCTGCGCCGGCGGAATCGGGAACGGTTCCGCGGCGCGGTTCAGGAGCAACCGGACACGGTCCGGGGACGCGCCCATCTGACGGACGCGGTCGAGCACGCGCTGCGCGTTGCGGATCGAGGGAACGTCCGGGTTGGCGACCAGACCGATCGTGTCGGCCGCATACAGCGAGGCGATGACGCCCGGGTTGATCTGGCTGCCGGCGTCGACGACCACGTACTCGTACTCCTCGCGGAGGTGACGGATGACCTCCTCGAGCGCCGCGCCATCGGACGCATTCGGCCGGTCGAAATTGTCGGACCCGGCGAGGATCTCCAAACCTGACTTGTGCTTGGCGACCAGCTCGCGCAGGAACTCGGCGTCGAGCCGGCTCATGTTGTCGAGCGCGTCAACGAGCGTGTAGCGGCTGCGGACGCCGAGGAAGAGGCCGACCTCGCCGAGACCGGTCTTGAGGTCGACGATGACGGTTCGCTGCCCGGACAGACGCGCGAGCTCGACGGCGCAGTTCACCGCGACGGTCGTCGTGCCGGCGCCGCCCTTGGCGCCGAAGAACACCAGCGTCGTCGCTGCCTGCCCGTGACCGGCGGCCGTGCGCCGCGCCGCCGTCCGGCGGATCGCTTCGAAGAACGTCTGTTCCGCCGGCGGGCAGGTAAAGAACTCGTTCGCCCCGGCGCGCATCGACTGCAGGATGAGATCAGGGTTCGGCTCGCTCGCGACAACGAAAATGCCGGAGGTGGCCGACGCTGCCCTGAGCGCCTCGACCCGCGTCATCGCTCCGGCGATGTCGCCGCGCGCGTCGATGATGAACAGGTCGGCCTTGCGGCTCCCCGGACCCTCCGCCACGACGCTCATCGGGACAGGCCCGCCGCGCAGCAGCGCGCCCAGCTGAGCGTGGAAAGAGTCGTCGTGACTGAGGATCATTCCAACGAGTCGTGCCATTTACTTCACCAATCTGATTGCGCGGGGGTAAACGCCGTCAGGCGCCATCGGCAGGCTGGTGTCGATGACTCCGGTGATCGGCACGATGCGTCCGCGAACTTCGTTGCCGGTCACGGCTTCGACGAAGAAGCCGAGCCAGTTGCGTGAAATCAGATCGGCGGTGCGGCCGTTCTGCTTGCCGTCCTGATAGATGTCGGGGTCGTACAACGGAATCGGAAACACACGCGGACTCTGCCCGAACTCGCTGATGACCCTGTCCAGGTCGTCGTCCCAGTAGGCGTGCGGATCCTTGGCCATCAGGATCTCCATGCCGTGGACCGTGGGGCCCATCTTGTCGCCGGGCTCCTGGATCATCGTGATGCCTACCGGGATGACCGTCGGATTGCAGCTCGCGATGTTCTCTTCGTAGTAGTCACCACCAATGGCGCCGGGCATCTTCCACGAGTAGTAGAACGTCGGCTCGATGTTGTTGCCGGTTCCTGCGCGCAGGTAAAACACCGTGCCGGCGTCGTCCTGCGTCCACGTCTTGTAGGTGGCGCTCGGCTTGACGTAGACGTCGGCGTTCGGGATCACGTTGCCCTTGTTGTCGTAGCGATCGAACGTGCTGTCGATCGTCCAGGGCGGCGCATTGTTCTCGATCCACTTGTCCGGAATCGTGAACGGCTTCACGCAGGTCATCGCATTCGCCGGCGCCGCTTCGGCAGTAGCCGTGGCGTTGATGTCGAAATACGGGACGTTGAAGATGTTCGCGATGAGCGTCGGGATGCTGTTCTTGCGCACGTTCACCTGGACGCGGTCGTACTGTCCGCCGCTGCCGATCGGGAACGTGACATCCGCAGGCAGGACCTCGACATCACCA
This sequence comes from Vicinamibacterales bacterium, assembly GCA_050742535.1. Taxonomy (GTDB): domain Bacteria; phylum Acidobacteriota; class Vicinamibacteria; order Vicinamibacterales; family UBA2999; genus Gp6-AA40. The sequence goes on from JBOGIQ010000108.1 coordinate 14,625, forward strand.
CCGAGGACCTTGTTCCTGATGGCGGTGTTGATCGCGCTCTGCACCGCGGGACCCGACTCGGTGCGGTCGTCGAAGTCGTTGTAGACGAACGCCGTGGCGCCGGCGAGCGCGCCGGCATCGGCGGCGTTCTGCGCCTGCCCGCGCGCGCTCATCATCAGGCCGACATCGATGGCCAGCGTCGTCGCCGCGAAGAACGCCATGAAGCCGACGCTGACGAAGACCATCGACATACCGGTCTCGTTGGAGCGGGTCCGCCTGAAGGCGGACACTACATGGCGGCGGAGATTGTTGTGAACCGACATCGCGGTCCTCCCCTACTTGGTCGTCCCAGTCTTCGCGAGCTCCGCCTGGTAAGCGGCTTCGGCGGCTCGCACCTTTTCAGCGGCCTTGTCGAGCTCGGCCTGCTTCTTCTTGTCGATCTCGGCCTGACGCGCCGCCTGCTCAGCGGCCTTGCGATCGGCTTCGGCCTTGCGGCGGCCCGCTTCCTCGTCGCGCTTGGCCTGCTCCTTCGCGGCCTTCTCCTGCCGCTTCCGCTCTTCCGCGTCGAGCTTCGCCTGTTCGGCCGCGGCCTTCGCCACCGCACGCGCCTCGGCGATCTCGCGCTCCGCCGCTGCCTTCTCCTCGCGCTCCAGCGCGCGGCGCTCGGCTTCATTCGGCGGCGCCGTGTCCGACTGCACCACGATCGGCGCGGGAACGGCCTGTGCCGTCGTCGCCGGCCCCTCGTTCACGCCGGCGAGACCGGCGGGCGGAGTCGCGGTGCTGCCCTGGAACGGCGGCGGCGGCGGTGCAATCGCCTCGTTGTCGCGCAGCGCCGGGAGGTACGGCTCGCGCATCCTTGGCAGATCGCGCGTGACACCGACCGAACCCTCCTGCAGCAGCTGCGGCGTGATCATCACGACCAGCTCGGTGCGGTTCTTCTGCGCGGCCTTGCTGCGGAACAGGTAGCCGAGAATCGGGATGTCGCCGATGCCGGGAATCTTGGTCATCGTCGACGTCATCGAGTTGTTGAGCAGACCGGCAATCGCGAACGTCTGGCCGTTGCGCAGCTCGAGCTCGGTCGACGTCCGGCGGCTGACCAGGGCCGGGACACGGAATCCGTTCAGCTGGATGCCGTTGGCGAAGTCGAGCGTGCTGACTTCAGGCCGCACCTTGAGGTGAATGCGGTCGCCGTCCACGGTGGGGGTGAAGGTCAGGCGGACGCCGAACTCCTTGAACTCGATCGTGATGGCGTTGCCGCCGCCGGCCTGCGCCACGGGAATCGGGAATTCACCGCCGGCGAGGAAGCTCGCTTCCTTGCCGCTTTCCGCAACCAGGTTCGGCTCGGCCAGGCTCTGGAACAGCCCACGGGTCTGCAGCGCCTTGATCAAGACACCCAGGTCGTAGCGCTCGCTGAGGATGAACAGGTTCAGGAAGTCGCTGAAGTTGTAGTTGCCCTTCGCGGTGGTGACGGGGGCGCCGAACTCGAACGGATCGGGACCCGTCTTGGTCACCTCGAGGTCGCTGTAGCCGGGTGCCGCAAACTGTTGCGTCGTGACGCGGCCGAGCGTGTTGTTGATACCGGTCGGGCTGGTGAAGAGCGAGATACCAAGCTCGGTCAGCGCCGAGCGGCTGACTTCGGCGAAGCGCACGCGCAGCAGCACCTGGTTGCTCGGACGCGCCTGCACCGCCAGGAGGCTGACGACCTCTTCCTTGCGCTCCACGAACGCCGTCGCCAGGTTGACCGCCTTCTCGCCAAGCTCCTTGGTCGAGACCCGGCCGGACAGCACGACGTTCCGGCCGTTGCTGGTCACCTGCACCGCCTCGTTGGGCAGCATCTCTTTCATCTGCGCGCTGAGCCGCTCGACGTCGCGGCCGACGGAGATGTCATACCGGCGCACCGCGCCGGCGCGCTCCCACACGAACATCGAGATCGTGCCGGGCGTCTTGCCGTGCAGCAGCAGCTGGCTGTTCGACGTCACCATCGCGTCGGCGATGTCGGGGTTGGTCAGCGACACGCGCATGATCGGCACGCCGATCTCGAGCACCGTCGACCGGCCGGTGACGATCTGCACCGGGATCGCCGGCGTATCGATCACGGTGTTCGCGGCAGCCGCCGCGGCGTTGGTGGTCGGCTGCGTCGCGACCTGCGCGAGAAGGGTGCCGGGCTGCAGGACGGCGACGACCAGAATCCAGATTGCGATCTTCCTCTTCATCTGCATGCTCCTCAGCGCACCACTTCCGTCGCGCGTTTGTCTCCGCGAATGATCTCGATGGTCGGCAGCGGCGCCGGGGCCGGCGCGGCTACGGGG
>JBOGIQ010000109.1:0-16736 GCA_050742535.1 Vicinamibacterales bacterium
GATTGGGATAGATTCCACGCCAGCGGAGGAGATATGAACCGTCGCGGATTCTTGCTGGCGATCCTGGCCATTGGCGGCGCCGGTCTCGTGCCGATGAACGCGGGGGCGCAGGACGGACGAGGGCAGCCAAACCCGTGCGTGCCTGGCGAAGGGCGCGGCCCGCGCGGTGAGGGCGGCGGACGACGCGGTGAGGGCGGTGGCCGGGGCGAAGGCGGTGGACGACGAGGTGAAGGCGGTGGGCGGCGGGGTGAAGGCGGCGGACGGCGGGGTGAAGGCGGCGGACGTGGCCCGCGGGAAGGCGGGCGCGGTCCCCGCGAAGGTGGGCGCGGCCCGCGCGAGGGTGGACGTGGTCCGCGCGAAGGCGGCCCGCGCCGTGGCGGACCACCGCCCTGCCCGTAAACCGTAGGGCACCCCTTTGAGGGGTGCCTCGCGTGAAGGCACGCCTGAAGGCGTGCCCTACGCGGTGCGTTCAAACGTTTTCAGCAATTCGTCTGCGCGTACCGTCGCCGGCCCGAATCTGGCGACGACCAGCCCGGCGGCCTCGTTGGCCAGCCGGGCCGCCTCGACGATCGTCGCACCGGCGGCGAGCGCCAGTGCCAGGGTCGCGATCACCGTATCTCCGGCCCCGGTAACATCCGCCACTTCCCGGGTCGCTGCGGGCAGGTGTCCTTCAGTGCCATCCGCCAACAGCCACATCCCCTGATCGCCGCGGGTCATCAGCACGCTGCGGCACTGCGCGCGATCCTTGAACAGCCGTGCCGCTCCGCGCGCGTCGTCTTCGCTGCGCACGCGCATGTTGGCCGCGATCTCCGCTTCATGGTGGTTCGGCGTGACCACCGTCGTGCCGGCGTAGTAGTCGACGTGCGGAATCTTCGGATCGACGAGCACCGGAACGTTGCGCGCGGCCGCCGCCGCCACAGCCGACTTCACGACCGCGCGCGTGATGCAGCCCTTCAGATAGTCGGAGATGACGATTGCCGCCGACTGCTGCGCGTGTTTGTTGATCTCGGTAATGAGCCGGTGCTCGATCTCCTCCCTGACCTCGGAGTCCGCCTCATAGTCCACGCGCGCGACCTGCTGATTGCGCTCCGTCACGATGCGGACCTTCGTCGTCGTCGGCCGCGCCGGATCGCCGACGAGTGCCGGAGCGATGCCGGCTTCACGGCACGCGCGCACGAGCGTGGCGGCTCCTTCGTCAGTGCCGGTGACCGCGACGAGCGTCGCCGATCCGCCCAGCGCCGCAATGTTGTGCGCGACGTTGGCTGAACCGCCCATACGGTGCAGTTCGTGATCGAAGGCAACGACCGGGACAGGGGCCTCCGGCGAGATTCTCGTCACGCGGCCGACGATGAACTTGTCCAGCATCGCATCGCCGATGACGAGCACATGCGCGCCAGCGAAGTTGCCGGCGATCTCTCGTGCCCGTTCGGGCAGGACGGGCGGGAGCAGCATCAGGCGCGAGCGGTCATCGTGGCGCGGGCCTGGTCAGGCCCGCGTTCGCTGTTCAGCGCAGCGAACGGCAACGTGATCAGGACGAGATAGAGCATCAGGAACTCGGAGTCGCCGAAGTTGTACTCGAACAGGCCGGCGGCGAGCATCGCCGCCGTTGCCGCCATCGCCGTCGCCGTGAGCAGACGCTCGCGGCCGCTGCGGAACAGCCGTACCAGCAGCATCGAGAGCGTCACCATCAGCCAGACCCAGATCGCAAGCGCCGGAAGGCCGCGCTCGGCCGCGATCTGCATCAGGACGTTGTGCAGGTGCGGATTGAGCTTCTGCACGGCGTAATCCGGCCTGTACTGCTCGTAGATGCGGGGCACCATCGCGGGGCCGACCCCGGTCAGCGGATGGTCGCGGACGATGCCCGCGCCAGCCTCGAGCATGGCCACGCGATCCTGATTCGTCGGGTCGCGAAGATCGAACATCGACATCACGCGATTGGTGACGCTGTCGGGCGCCGCGACGAGCAGGATTGCGATCGCCACCGGCAGCAGCGCTACCAGCCGGAAGTCCCGCAGCGCCAGCAGCAGGGCCACCGCTACACACGCGCCGACCCACGCGTTGCGTCCAAGGCTCACGGCGAGAGCGAGGACGAGCGCCGGCATGACCAGCGCCGGCCAGGTGCGCTCGCGGGTCGCGAACACGAGCCGGGCGACCGCGGCGCACAGGACCAGCATCAGCGTTCCCGAGTAGGTCATGTAATGCGTCAGTGCGCCGTCCGGCCGCATGCGCAGGCTGTCGTAGTGGAGCACGCCGTACTGGACGATTCCGTATGCGGCGCTGATCGCTCCCACTGCCAGGATGACGTCGACCACCAGGTTGGCGGAGCGCCCACGGGCGACGTAATAGACCATCGGCACGATCAGCAGGAGCACGAGCTGCTTGCTGTCGACGATGCTCGCCGCCGGATCGAGCGAGAAGGCCGCGGATACGAGCGTTGCCGCGGCGTAGACCGCCAGCGGCATCATGAACGCCGGCGCCGTCGGCCGCGCGCGGTCGCGGATGAGAAGCGCTGCCCACGCGGCGAGCGACGCGGTGAGCAGGATTCCGGCCACCGCGATCGAAAGTTGCAGCGCGGCGACGAACGCGAGCAGCAGCCAGAGCGCGGCCCTGTCGAGGCCGAACGCGGGCCGTGCGATCGCGGTCATCGTTGTGGTCGTCATCCTCGGGATCCCGTCATCGCCCGCTGGTCAACTCCCGGTCCCGTGTGCCCGGCGACGTGCGTCAACGCGCGCTCCGCGGCGGCCACCACCTGGTCCGCGGTGATGCGCGTCAGGCAGCGGAAATCGCCTGGCGCGCACTGCCGCTGGTCGCACGGGCGGCAGGGCAGCGCTCCGACGTCCACGACTTCCGTAAACCAGCGCGGGTCGCGCCACGGCCGCGAACGCTCCGGCAGCGTCGGTCCAAGCAGCTGCACGATCGGCGTATCGGTGGTCGCGGCAACGTGGACCGGGCCGCTGTCGACCCCAATGTACACCGCCGCGCGGGCGATCAGGGCTCTCAGCTCGGCGATGTCGCAATCGCCGTCGAGGATCCGTCCGCTCGCGGCGCCGGCGGCGGCGCGTGCGTCTCGAATGATTTCGCCAGCGGCTGCGTCGAGCGGGCCGTAGACCAGGAATACCCGGAGATGTGGATGCCGGGTCACCAGCGTTCCCGCCGTGGCGGCCAGTGCGGGCCACCGGCGGAATCCGTTGCCCGTGCTGACGTGCATGACCACAATCGGATCGCCGGGGCGGACTCCGGCCGGTGCGAGGCGCGTTTGCACCCGCTCCCGAGCGCCGGGATCGTCTGCCATCTCCATCGGCTCGCGAACCGGATCGCAGCCCTCGATGCCAAGCGGACGAAGCAGGTCGGCCTGGTTCAGCACCGAGTGCCGCGGAGGTGTCAGGTCCGGCCAGCGCGCGATGACATGGGTGTACATCCACGAGCGTCCGGCGATCGAGTAGCCGATACGCATTGGCGCGCCGCATGCCCATGTGAACCAGGCAGCGCGCGGCCCGCCGTGGAGATCGATTGCCACGTCGAATCGGCCGCGGCGAAGTCTGCGGGCGATGGCCAGGTCGTCGCTCACGCGGGCGAGGCCGGACCGCTTCGGCACGACGATCACCTCGTTCAGGAGCGGGTTGCCGGCAACGACCGGAGCGGCTCCCGGTTCGACAAGGTATGAGAGGTCTGCGTCAGGAAATCGGTGGCGGAGGGCCCGGATCGTCGGCGTCGAAAGCGCGACGTCGCCGAGGAGGCGAAGTCGGACGAGAAGAATTCTGGTCAGGGCTCTACCGTCGCCTCGTCGATCAGCATCACCGGAATATCGTCCCTGATGGGGTACACGCGTTTGCACTGGTCGCACTTGAGGGCGGCGCCGTTGTGGACGAGTGTTACCGGCGTTTTGCAGTTGGGACAGGCCAGGATTTCCAGCAGTTCGGCGTCGACGGCCATCGTTCCTCCGGGATTGGGAAGGACTATAACATCTTGAAGTAAAATCGTTTATCTCATGCTGCACACCAACATTCCGCGTCGCGCCGCGCTCATCCTCGTACTACTTGGGCTGAGCCCGGCCGTGGCCGTGGCGCAGCAGGTGGCGTCCACCAACCCTTACTACGATTTCCTGAGAGCGCGTCGTCTCGCAGGCGACGATTCGCAAAAGGCGCTCGAGGCGCTGCTTCGCGCGGCAGCCGCCGATCCGACATCGGCCGAGATCAAGGCCGAGATTGCCGACCTCTATTCGCGGCGGGACCCGCCGAACCGGTTCGAAACCGAGAAATACGCGAAAGAGGCGCTCGCCATCGATGAGAACAACGTCGTGGCGAACAGCACGCTTGGTTACCTGTACGCGGGTGGTAGTCCGTCCGCCGAGGACGTGAAGAAGGCCATCCTTCATTTCGAGCGCGCCACCGCCGGTACGGTCGGCACCGACGTCAACATGCTGTACTACCTTGGCCAGATGTATCTGCGGAACAGGGAGCCGCAGAAAGCTGTCCAGGTGTTGACCCGCGTGGTCGCGCAGACCGCCGGCAGTCCGTCTCCGAGACAGGTGCTCGCCACGGCCTACGCCGCGGCCGGCGACCTCAAAGGCGCGATTGCGACGCTCGAGGAAGTCGTCGAATACGTCCCGAGCGTGGCCGCCTCGCTGGCGCGATACCTCGAACAGGATGGGCAGCTCCGCGAAGCCGCCGAGGCGTACACGCTCGCGCTTGCGCAGGCCCCGAACGACCGGCAGTTGAAGCTGCTCCGCATCGCCGCGCTCTACAACGCGAAGGATTTCGCGGCGGCGGCGCGCTTTGCGGCCGAGGCGCGAAAGCAGCACCCCGAGGACCCCAATTTCCCGCGCCTCCAGGCGCGCACGCTGGTCGATGCCGGCGACAAGGCCGGCGCCATCGCGGTGGCGGAATCGGCTGCGAAGACGTTCCCGCGGGATGCGCAGACGCAGTTCGTGCTCGTCGACCTTTACTCGGACGCCGGGCGGTCCAGTGACGCGGAAAAGGTTCTGCGGCAGATGCTTGCCAATGAGCCGTCGAACCCGCGCGTCCTGAACCATCTCGGCTATCTCCTCGCGTCGCGTGGTGACCAGCTCGATGAAGCGGTGACCCTCGTCCGACGCGCGCTGCAGGCCGATCCCGACAGGCCGGAGTATCTCGACAGCCTCGGGTGGGCGCACTTCAAACGCGGCGAGCTGAACGATGCGCTGAAATATCTCTCGGCGGCTGCGCAGAAACTGCCCGACCATTCCGAGATTCAGGACCACCTCGGCGACGTGCACGCGCGGCGTGGCTCCCTGCAGGAGGCCATCGCGGCGTGGACCAGAGCGCTCGGCGGCAACGGCCAGGGAATCGAGAAGGGCGGCGTCGAGAAGAAAATCAGCGATGCAAAGATCAAGATGCAAAACGCAAAATGAGCGCGGAGTATGATCCGCGCCTCTCGTGCACGCGCCACCGCCTTTTCTTGTGCCTTTTGCCTTTTGCACTTTGCCCTTTGCCTTGCTGTAGCTTCCTGCGGCGTCCCCAAGGCAATCACGCTTCCATCTGATCCGGGCGCCCCGTTGTCGGACTTCGCGTCTGTGCAGGCACAGGTGTCCTCCGCCTGTGCCGGTGTGCGGACGATGAGAGGCGAACTGAGACTCTCTGGTCGCGCGGGCAATGAGAGCGTTCGCGGACCGGTGCATGTTGGATTCGAGCGGCCCTCGTCGATGCGCCTGGAGGGCGTGGCGCCGTTCGGACCGCCCGTGTTTACCCTCGCCGGCCGCGGCGATTCCGCGACTCTGGTGCTTCAGCGCGACGAACGGATTATTCGCAATGCGCCGCCGGAGGCGATTCTCGAGGCGCTCACCGGCGTGTCGCTCGGGCCGGCCGATCTGCTCGCGGCATTTACCGGCTGCGTCCTCCCTGCGCCGCGGCCGGTTGCGGGACGCGTCCATTCGGGGGACGTCGCCTCCATCGACATCGAGAGCGACGACCAGGGGCAGCAGCGGCGGGCGACGTTGTTCCTGAAGCGCTCCGGAAGCCGATGGCAACTCTTCGCAGCGCGCCGGGACCGGTGGCAGATCGAATACACGTTCGCGGCCGGGATGTTTCCGCAGTCGGTGAGGCTCGTGTCGCTCAGTCCGGACGTGGCGGTCAACATTGCGGCCGCGCTGGCCGGGATTGAAACCAATGTCGACATCGATCCAGCCGCCTTCGCCGTTCAGGAGCAGAAAAATCTCCAACCGCTGACGCTCGACGAACTGCGGCAGGCAGGGCCGCTGCGCGGGCAATGAGCGTACGCATGAAACGATCAGTGTGCGTCGCCGCCGCCATGCTCATCTGCGCCGTCGTCTCTGCGCAGGCACAGCGAAGCCAGGCCGCCCCCGTGTTCGGCTACGAGGTTGTGAACGTGTATCCCCACGATCGCAACGCGTTCACCCAGGGACTGCTGTATCGCGACGGCGTGCTCTACGAGAGCACCGGCCTGAACGGCCGGTCGTCGCTTCGAAAGGTCCAGCTCGAGACCGGCAAGGTGTTGCAGCAAATCAGCGTCGAAAGCCGCTACTTTGCCGAGGGGCTGACCGACTGGGGCTCCCGCCTGGTGCAGCTCACGTGGAACACCAATGTCGGTTTCGTCTATGACCTGGCGTCGTTCAAGCAGCTGCAGACCTTCGGTTACGAGGGCGAGGGCTGGGGCCTGGCGCGCGACGCGAAACGGATCGTGATGAGCGACGGGACCCCGACGCTGCGGTTCCTGGATCCGCAGACGTTCAGGGTCGTAGGCCGGTTACCGGTGACCGACGGCAATCTGCCGGTGGACGACCTGAACGAGCTCGAAGTGATCGACGGACAGGTCTATGCGAACGTGTGGCTGACCGACCGCATTGCGATGATTTCGCCGGAGAGCGGCCGCGTGACCGGCTGGATCAATCTCGCCGGCCTGATGCCGCGCGGCTCGGTGTCCGGCGACGCGGTCCTCAACGGCATCGCCTACGATGCGCAGCGCAAGCGTCTCTTCGTGACCGGGAAGCTGTGGCCGTCGCTGTTTGAGATTCGGATTCGTCGTTGACGACACCGTCGGTCATCGTTCGCGCGCACGCAAAAATCAACCTCGACCTGCGCGTGCTCGGTCCACGTCCCGACGGCTACCATGAGCTCCGCACCGTGTTCCAGTCGATCGCGCTGCACGACGTCATCGAATGCGTGCCGCGTGCCGGCGCGCTCGCCATCGAGTGCACCACGGCCGGCGTCCCGCTCGATGCGTCGAACCACGTCTGGCGGGCGGCCGACGCGTTGTGGCGCGCGCTGCGGAGACCTCCACCCGTCCGTGACGTGCTGATTCGCCTGCAGAAGAACATTCCGCTGCAGGCCGGCCTCGGCGGTGGGAGCGCCGACGCGGCGGCGGCGTTGATCGGACTCGCCCGGCTGTGGAAGACCCCTGTCCGTCCGTCGCAGTTGACGGATGTCGCCGCGACGCTTGGCGCGGACGTGCCGTTCTTCCTCTCCGGCGGTACCGCGCTGGGTCTCGGACGCGGCGACGAGGTCTACCCGCTGGCGGATCTGGCCCGTCATTGGATCGTCCTCCTGGTTCCCGGGTTTGGCGTGTCGACGGCGGATGCCTACAACTCGTACGACGCCGAGCGCGATCTGTCGCGCGGCGTCAGCGCCCGTGAACCGCAGCATGTGCCGGGGCCGTGGCCATCGCGCGCCGCCCAGATGATCAACGACCTCGAGGCGCCCATCGCCCGCCACCACCCGGAGATCGATCAGATGCGCACCGCGCTCAGACGCGCCGGCGCGCTTGCCGCCGCGATGTCCGGCAGTGGATCGGCAGTATTCGGCCTGTTCCAGAAACGCGCCGATGCGCTGGCGGCCGTCGATCGGCTGTCGGGTTCCGGGTGGCGCGTGCTGCTGACCGAATCGCTCGATCGCGGCGACTATGCGCGGCGCAGCCGGCCCGCGCTGCGGCGCCGAGCGGCGTGACGCCCGGACACCTCCGCCTGTTTTTCGTCGTGCTGCTCGTCGCAGCCGTGACGCCGTTCTTCGTCAACCTCGGCGATGCGTCGATCTGGGATGCGAACGAGGCCTATTACGTGGAAACGCCGCGCGAGATGATCGAAAGCGGCGATTGGATCAATCCCTCCTTCAATTACGAGCCGCGCTTCAACAAACCCGTCCTCAGTTATTGGATCGTCGGCGGCTTGTATCAGATGTTCGGCGTCTCGCTCGCGGTCGAGCGTGCCGCCATTGCCGCCGCCGCGGTGTTCATGCTGATCGCCGTGTGGTTCATGGCGCGCGCCTCGTCTCCACAGCCGCTGGCGCCGCTGCTGGCAGCGCTGGGGCTGGCTGCGGGGCCGCGCTTCTTCATGTTCAGCCGGCGCATCTTCGTCGACATGGCCGTCACCGCCATGATGACGCTGACGCTGCTCTTTTTCGTGCTGGCCGAACGCTATCCCTCGCGGCGGCGGCTGTTCCTCGTGTTGATGTACGTGTCCGTCGGCCTCGGTGTGCTGACGAAGGGCCCGGTTGCCGCGGTCCTTCCGTTCCTCGTGTTCGTCGCCTATCTGGCGATTCACCGTGAACTCGGCCGCCTGCGCCAGATGATGATTCCGGCTGGAGCGCTGGTCGCTCTGGCGATTGCCGCACCCTGGTACGTCGCGCTGTACATGCAGCACGGCTGGACGCACATCACCGGGTTCTTCATCGGCGAGAACGTGGGCCGCTTCACGGAAACCATCGGCGTGCAGGCACGTGCCTGGCACTTCTATATTCCTGTGGTGCTCAGCGACATGCTTCCCTGGTCGCTGTGTCTCCCGGCCGTGGTCATGACGTGGTGGGCGGATCGCCGGCGTGATCGGGAGAACGTGTCCGTTCGGATCCGAACGCTCCTGCTCCTGTGGATCGCGGTCATCGTTGTGGTGTTCTCGCTATCGCAGACAAAGCAGGACCTCTATATCTTTCCGATCGTGGCCGCCGTTGCCGTCCTTGGAGGCGATTGGGTGGCCCGTGCACTCGCCGGACGTAGTGTCCGCCTTCAGGCGGACCAGCCCGCCGGCCGATGGTTCACCGGCACGTTGACCGTGTTCGGCATCGTGATGACGCTTCTGGGTGTCGGCGTGCTGTACCTGTTCAGCGGCGACCGCACGGTGTACATCGATGGAACCCGTGCGGCGGCGATGATTACCATCGTCGGCGGCCTGGTCGTTGCGGTTCTGCCATGGCGCGGCCGCGACGCGGTGGCCGTGTCGGCGGCGCTTCTCGTGTTCATCGCCTTCAACTGGATCCTCGCGGTGCGCGCCCTGCCGGACTTCGAACGCTACAAACCCGTGGTTCCGTTGAGCCGAATGATCGAGCAGCGCGCCGGACCGGAAGACGTCGTGGCACATTTCGACGTTGCGCTGCCGAGCATGGTCTATTACCTCCGCCGGCATATCGAGGGCGGCCTGGACGAAGGCACGTTCACGCGGCTGCTCGGTTCCGATCGCCGTGTGTTCGCGGTGCTTCCCGAGGATCGCTACGAAGCGCTGAAGGGGAAGTTTGGCGTCGAAACCTGCGTGATCGGCCGGCACCTGACGTCGGATATCCGGTTGCGATCGCTGCTCGAACAGCAGCCTCCCCCGGAGGTGCTTCTCATCACGAACCGATGTCCCGCGCCGTGAGGTTCGCGGCCCGCGAAGAGACCCCGTGCAACCTGTGCGGCGCCAGCACCTACGTCGTCGTCGGCACACGCGACCGCGACGGAAACCCGCTCCGCACGGTCCTCTGTACGGCCTGCGGGCTCGTGTGGACGAATCCCCGGCCGACCGCCGCCGACATGAACGCGTACTACGAGAGGTCGTACCGCGCCGACTACAAGGGACATCGCGCGCCGCCACCGCGGAAGATCGTCCGCGGTTTTCTTGGCGCCGCCGATCGCCGGAGCGTGCTGCGGCCGTTCGGCGCGCGCACGATGCTCGACGTCGGATGCGGGGCCGGTGAACTCGTCTATCTGATGCGGCGCGACGGAGTCGATGCGTCCGGTCTCGAGCCAGGGATCGAGTTTGCGGAGTTCGCACGAACGGTTCTCGGCGTGCCGATCCAGACCGCCGCCGTCGATGCGGCGAGCGTTCCTCCGGAATCACAGGATCTCGTGACGATGTTTCACGCGCTGGAGCACGTCCCGGATCCGCTCGCGGTGTTGACGACGGTGCGCACCTGGATCAGGAACGGCGGTCACCTCGTCGTCGAGGTGCCCAACATCGCCGCGCGCGTGCAGGCGCCGAATCACCAGTATCACTACGCGCACCTGCACCACTTCACCGGCAGCACGCTTGCCGCACTGGGGGAGGCGGCCGGTTTACGGCTCATGGAGACCCGATACACCGACGACCGCGGCAATGTCATCGGCGTGTTTCAGCGTGCGGGCGACGAGCGGCGGCATCCTGCTGGTCTGGACGCTGAGGCAGCGCGGACGCTGGCAGCGCTCAGGTCGCATACGGTGACCAGACATTACTTCTCAGCCGTGCCGTATGTCCGCGCGGTCCGCCGATTGCGCCGCCGGATCGCCGAAAATCGAGTGCTTCGCCGGCTGCGGACGGTCGAGGAGGCTGTCCGCTGGGCCGACTCTCTTCCTTAGGCCCTCTCCGCGTCCTCCGGAGGTATAGGCCTCGGGCCTCGGTTTGGCGATCGACGGTAACCTCGTCTACACTAAGAGTTTCCGTTAGCACGGGCGGGTGATTCCCTACAGATCCAGGACGAACTGGGGCGTGGCCAAGTGGTAAGGCGCGGGTCTTTGGATCCCGTATTCGAAGGTTCGAATCCTTCCGCCCCAACCAGCCTTCGCGCGCCGCAGCTCTCGGAGGCGCGCCTCGGCTAGGCAAGCCGCCGGCCGAGAGCGGAGGCGGCTACGGCTGGCAAGCCAGGCGCAAACCCGGACGGAAGAAGAAGAGGCATGAAGAGACCGCCGCTCAGCGGTGCAGGACTGATGGCAACGGGATTTGGCGATCTGAAGATCTTTTCCGGCAGCGCCCACCCGCAGCTGGCGAAGGACATTGCCGATTTCCTCGGTATTCCGCTCGGTCAGGCCCGTCTGCGCCGTTTCCCGGACAGCGAGGTCTCGTTCCAGATCGACGAGAACATCCGCGGCGCCGACGTCTTCATCGTGCAGCCGACGTCGACGCCGGTTGACCAGCACCTGATGGAGATGCTGGTGATGATCGACGCCTTCCGGCGGTCGTCGGCAGCGCGAATCACAGCGGTGATTCCGTATTACGGCTACGCGCGGCAGGATCGCAAAGACAAGCCGCGGGTGCCGATCTCGGCGAAGCTGGTGGCGAATCTGCTCAGTGCCGCCGGCACGAACCGCGTGCTGACGATGGATCTGCACAAGGCGCAGATTCAGGGGTTCTTTGACATCCCGGTGGATCATCTGTTCGCGGCGCCCGTCATCGTCGAATACTGCTTGCGGCTGCAGGCGGAAGACCTGACGATCGTCTCGCCTGACGCCGGCGGCGCCGAACGCGCGCGGGCCTATGCGAAGCGCCTCGACGCCGAGCTGGCCATTGTCGACAAACGGCGCACGGAGGACGGCACGGCGGAAGTGATGAACGTCATCGGCGACGTCGACGGCCGCACGTGCATCCTGCAGGACGACATCATCGACACGGCGGGGACGATTCAAAAGGCCGCCGATGCGCTCAAGAAGGCGGGCGCGAAGCGCGTGCTGGCCTGCGCCGTTCACGGCGTGCTGTCCGGGCCGGCGATTGAACGGATCGAGAAGTCGCCGCTCGATCAGCTGATCGTCACCAACTCGATTCCGGCGCGCGGGGAAGCGCAGCAGTGCAAGAAAATTGTTGTGCTGTCGGTCGCGCGGTTGCTCGGCCAGGCGATCCGGAATATCCACGAGGAAACGTCGGTGTCCTCGTTGTTCGTTTAACGCGTCGTAGGTAGTGTCCGCCTTCAGGCGGACAGGTAACAGAGAGAGATATGGACGCTACGCTTGAGGCTGTAAAGAGAGAAGGCCGCGGGAAGAACGAGGCGAACCGCTTGCGGGCCGCCGGTCAGATTCCCGCCGTGGTCTACGGTTCGAAGAAGGACGGGAAGGCGCCTGAGGGCGTTGCGCTCTCGGTCGATCCGAAAGCCGTGCTGCGGATTCTGCACTCCGACTCCGGGGCCAACACGCTGATCAACCTCCGCGTGGAGGGGACCGAGGCGCGCGTGATGGTCAAGGAGTACCAGCTCGATCCGATCACGCACCAGTTGCTCCATGCGGATTTCTATGCCCTGGCGATGGACAAGGAGATCACGGTTACCGTGCCGGTCGTCCTCAAGGGTGAATCCCGCGGCGTCAAGCAGCAGGGCGGCATCGTCGACTTCGTGACCCGCGACATCGAGGTGCAGTGCCTGCCGACGGACATCCCGGAGAACATCACCGTCGACATCACGGAGCTGATGCTGAACCAGTCCATCCGCCTCAAAGACCTCGCCCAGGGTCCGAAGTGGAAGGCGATAAGCGACGGCGAGACGATGATCGTGCACGTCGTGATGCCGAAGGCCGAGGAGGCGGCGCAGGCGGCGGAGACGGCGACGGCAGAAGCCGCGGCGCCGGCGGCGGCCGCCGAGCCCGAAGTGATCAAGAAGGGCAAGGAAGAGAAGGAAGAGAAGAAGTAGAGGCCGACCTTCAGGTCGGCCTGATGATCGTGAAGCTCATTGTTGGACTCGGCAATCCTGGTCGCGAATATCGGGACACCCGTCACAACGCCGGCTTCATGGTCGTCGACGAACTCGCGCGTCGCCACGACCTGACGTGGGCGATGGCGCCGGGCCAGGTCCCCGATGCGTTCGTCGCGAAGAAATACGGGCAGGATCCGCTGCTGCTGGCCAAACCGCTCAGCTATATGAACCTGAGCGGGGACGCCGCGGCGGCGCTGCTGCGGTATTACGATGTCGCGGCGGCGGATCTGCTGATCGTCGTCGACGACATCGATCTGCCGTTCGGGCGGCTGCGCGCGCGGCCGTCCGGTTCGGCCGGAACCCACAACGGCCTCAGATCGATCGTGGGCCGGCTGGGCACGGAGTTTCCCCGGCTGCGTATCGGGGTCGGGCGCGGAGATGCGAGGCGGGACCTCGCGGATCACGTGCTCTCGAAGTTCGAGCCTGCCGAACGCGAGCAGCTCGAATCGGTCATCACCCGGGCGGCCGACGCCGCCGAGATGTTCGCCGCGGAGGGCATCGTCACGGTGATGAACACGTACAACGCGGACGACGCGGAGTCCGCTGAAAACTGACTCCTTGCCACCGCGCGCTACGCCGGTGTGCCGGGCTTCGCGGGCCTAAGGGCCATGGCCTAAGGCCTAAGGAAAGAACGAAGCAAGTCCCCGCTTTGGCGGGCTTCGTCCTTCCCTTAGGCCTTGGGCCTTAGGCCTTGGCCCTCGAAGACAACGTCCAGAAGGAGACGTATGAACAGGAAGTACGAACTCGTCTACGTCGTGTCGCCCGAGGCGACCGACGAGCAGGTCGCCGAGCTGCACACGCAGGTCGAGTCGATCCTGCAGCGCATGAACGGCACGCTCGAGAAGACCGAGAACTGGGGCCGGCGCAAGCTGGCGTACGAGATCGGCCGTCACAAGGAAGGCACCTACGTTCTGGAGGTGATTCTCGGCGGCGGCGATCTGATGAAGGAAATCGATCGGCGGTTGAAAGTCAGCGACCTCGTCATCCGCCACCTGGTCGTGCGTGTCGACGAGGAGCAGGGCGTCGTCGAGCGGACGCGGGCGCGTCGCACCGAGACGTCCCGCCGCCGCCGCGTCGCGCGCGGCCTCCCGCCGGAGCGCCAGCCGGGCGAAGGTCAGCGCGGCGAGCCGGATGACGACCGCGACGATCGCTTTGATATGGGCGTGGAGGACATGCGATGAACGGCAGGAAAGGATCGGGAGGCGGCCGCGGCAAGGGCGCGGCCGGCGCGCAGGGCAAGGACGGCCAGCGTCGTCCGATGTTCCGCCGCCGCAAGGTGTGCAAATTCTGCTCGGACAAGATCGACGACATCAACTACAAGGACGTCAAGCTGCTGATGCCGTTCGTCCCGGAGCGGGCGAAGATCCTGCCGCGGCGGATTTCGGGTACGTGCGCGCTGCACCAGCGCAAGCTGCGGACGGCGCTGATGCGCGCGCGTCAGCTCGCGCTCATCCCGTACACCGCGGAATAGCATCGCGAACGACTTGATCGTGGGGCGGACCTTGTCAGGTCCGCTTGGCGCGCCTGACAAGGCGCGCCCCACTGTAACGAGGCATTATGGAAGTCATTCTCAGAGAACACGTCGACAACCTGGGGAAGCGCGGCGAGATCGTCAAGGTCGCCGACGGCTTCGCCCGCAACTACCTGCTGCCGCGCAAGCTGGCATTGCCCGCCACCGCAGGCAACCGCAAGCACGTCGAGCGCGAGCGGAAGATCATGGAGACGCGTGAAGCCGAGGAGAAGGCGGGCGCGGAGGCCATTTCCACACGTCTGGCCGCGGTCGACATCTCCATCGCACGCCGCGTCGGCGATACCGAGCAGCTCTACGGCTCGGTGACCGCCGCGGACATCGTCGAGTTCCTCAAGGCCAAGGGGTTCGAGGTCGATCGGCGCAAGCTGATCCTGCCCGAGCCGCTCAAGGCGCTCGGCGAGTTCGACGTGCCGCTGAAGCTGCACCGCGAAGTGACGGTGCCGCTGAAGGTGAAGGTCGTCAAGGAAGGCGCGTAACCGATACGGCGGCGGCCACAGCTGCTTCAACCAGGCAGCGCGCACGTCAGCGCGCTCAATTGGCCGCCGCCACTTCCCTCGCTCGTGAGATACAGCGTGCGATTGCCATCGAACGCCACGCCCTCGCCCTGCGGCTCTTGTGCTTGCCGCACCGAAAAACGAAGGTCAGGCTTCATCGATTTGCCGGCAACGAGCGCGGCCGTCGGGTAGAACGCCACTTCGTTGTTGGTCCTCACGACTACTGTTTTTCCATCGGCGGACACGTCGGCGTCGGTGACGCGCGGGATCCCCAGCTCACCAATTCGCGCCGCCTTCACCTGGCCCGGATGGCTCGTCGAAATACGGTAGAGGATTCCCGCATCGTCTTTCGTAATCACGAACAGGTTTTCGTCGACCACGAACAGCGCTTCGGCGTCGTGGGCGCCGTCGGGGTAGGTGGCGGTGAACACTTCCGGCGGGGCGGTATTCGCATCCGCGGGTTGCGGCTCCGGGATGCGGTAAACAGTGACCGCCGATCGGCGCCGCTCGTTGTCGCCGATATCGGCAATGTAGAGGCAGTCGCCCGACGGACAGTGCGCGGCGCTCACGTCTTCCCAGTCCACCACGGTTGCGTTGGAAACGCGGACCTGGCCGCGGATGGTCCCGCTGGCGTCGAACGCATACAACATCGGCTGACCTGAATCGTTCAGCGTCCACAGCACCCCACTGGTGCGACGGCTGAGCGTGAGGCCACTGGCCTCCTTGATACGCGGGAGCGGCTTCTTGCTGGCAACCTGACACGGGCCCGGGGTCTCGCGTTGACCGACGCCGCTCGTCAGCGCGGCAACGGTACCGAGCAGGCAAAGCGTGATTGCCAGGAGCCATGGAGCCCGTATTCTGCGCATGTCCGGAGAGATGCGATCACCGTGCCGTCTTCCTCGCGCCGTCCAGGTCTCATGAGGCTGAACAGCGTAAGCTGACGAGTCTGCCGGCCCTGTTCAACGGTCCGCCCTCGCTGGCCAGATAGATCGTCCCGTCGTCGGCGAGCGCGACAGCTTCGCCTTGCGGCTCGCGTAGCCCGTCGATAGGAATTCGAAGTCCATGGGCGACGCGTCCGCCGCGAACGAGGTCCGCGGTGCGATACATCACCAATTCGTCGGAGGTACGCACGACCACCGCTGTCTGATCCGGTGAGGTTTCGGCGTCGGTCACTGCCGGCAGGCCGAGCTCCGCGATACGCTCGAGCGTAATGTCGCCGCTGTCGCCCAGCAGCGATGTCGATCGATAGAGCGCACCGCTGCGATCCCTGGTGATGATGAACAGACGGCCGTCGGCAACGAACGACGCTTCGGCGTTGTGCGGACCATCAGGATAGGTCACGGTAAAGACGTCGGGACGGCTGGTTTGCCGTGCCTGTGGATCGGGTTCCGGCACGCGGAAGACGCGAACACTCTTCCGCACCATATCGTTGTCGCCGATATCAGCGATGTACAGGCAGTTGCCAGCGGGACAGGGGGCGGCCGAGATGTCTTCCCAGTCGCGCGCGGAGATCGGCAGGCGCACGCGTCCCTGCACTGCGCCCGTTGCGTCAATCGCAAACAGCACGGGGTCGTTGCCCGAATCGTTGTGTGTCCAGAGGAGCCCTTCGCGCCGCCGGCTCACTGCCAGTCCGCTCGCTTCGGGAACATCGCGCAGATTCGCCGGATCGCCCGTCCGCGTACACGGGCCAACCTTCCGTTTCGGCGACAGCGCCGCAGCCGCAAACAAGGCCGCGAGCACGCAGGCGGCCGACGCCGCCAGTTTCAAGAGTCCACGTCCCCGCGTCAATCGCCCCATCCCTTCATCTTCGTCGGAAAACCGTTTGCGCTGGTAAACTCCAACCTCCGATTCCCAACTGACGACTCAAAACTGATCACTGACCACTGACCACTGACCATGCTGAAAGCGACCGCTGGAAGGATTCTGCCGACGACGATCACGGGCTCGCTGCCGCGGCCGAGTTGGTATACGGAAAATCTGGGGATTAAGTCGTTTCTCGACGCGATGGTGCTCTCGCGGTTCCGCGAGCAGTATGTCGACGCGCTG